>NZ_JAMYUQ010000063.1:0-500 GCF_040323095.1 Mesorhizobium sp. M0058 | reverse complement strand
GAAACACTCATCGGCACCGATCGTGAAGATTGGATGGAGGGTTTCCAGGGCGGTGACTGGATTGACGGTCGTGGCGGCAACGACGAGATCTCGGGTGGCCCGGGCAGTGACCGAGCCATCGGCGGCGAGGGTAACGACCGCATCTTCGGCGGAGATGGCTGGGACGATCTCTCCGGCGACAACGGCCGCTTCAACGCGCGCGTCTCCGGTGAGGACAATGACAGGCTCAGCGGCGGTCCCGGCCAGGATGTCCTCTACGTGGGTGACGGCCAGGACACGTTGACCGGGGGCACCGACAGTGACACGTTCGTGTTCCAGTTCCACAATCCGGTGCCTGGGGTTGTCGGGTCGACGTCGGACATTACCACTATCACCGATTTCAACCCGGCGGAGGACAAGTTCGCCTTCGATGCGGTAGGCCTCTACAACGACGGTTTTGGCGCGAACTTCGTCAACAACGCCAGCATACAGTCCGGCTACCCGGTGAGCAGCTTCTACAG
>NZ_JAMYUQ010000062.1:0-525 GCF_040323095.1 Mesorhizobium sp. M0058 | reverse complement strand
CCACTTTCGCCTACAGAAATCGACACTGTCGCTGACCTGGTCAGCGCCAGGTCGCGGGTCGCGGATCTCCGAAAAATCTATCGGGACGCCTTGCGCGAATACCGGGAGAACACGGATTCCGACTCGGCCCGCCGCCACGTGCTCGCGGTCGCGCGGCAGATCGACACCGCCACAGCGGCAGCGCAGCGCCAGGCGCGCCGGCTCGGGTTGGGATCAACCACCCTCGAAAAGCAACCAAGCGGAGATTGAACATGGAAGCGGCACAGTTCGGCGAGGACCTCGCCCAGCATGCGATGGCAGAGATCCGATCGATCGCGAACCGCCTCGCAGAAGCCGACCTCAAGCAGGCCAACCTCGCGTCGACCGGTGCGAAGGTCACGCGAGCGATCGAGGTCGCGGCAGCAGCTCATTGCCTTGGCGACCTCGAAGCGGCGGCAAAATGGATCGACGCCGCCCGGGCCGCGTTTGACGCCGCTGTTGCCACGGCACGTCGCCACGTCGGTATTCTGGCCGATAGCGATCCGA
>NZ_JAMYUQ010000061.1:0-622 GCF_040323095.1 Mesorhizobium sp. M0058 | reverse complement strand
AGCAACACCGTCAGCATGAACGGCAACGCCAAGGTGACGCTGAGCGCGCCTACCTCCGGAGCCTATTCCGGCGTGCTGTTCTACGTCGACAGGACCGGGACTGCGGCACAGAGCACCTTCAACGGCACAGCGGACTCGCTTTTGACCGGCGCCATCTATTTTCCCAGGCAGCAGGTCAACTACCTTGGCAACTTCTCGGGGAACGGTGGCTGCACTCAGGTCGTCGCCGACACTATCCAGTGGTCAGGCAGTACGACGATCAAGCAGAACTGCAAAGGCCTCGGGATGGACGACATTCCGGCGGCACTGTCCGTTCAGCTTGTCGAGTAGCGGGATGGGTGGGCGGACCTTGCGCATTGTCCGGGACAAATCCGGGATAGCCGCCGTGGAGTTTGCCATGTTGCTGCCCGTCCTGTGCTTGGTCTGCCTCGGCATCGCCGATGGCTGGTCCTACGTGACGAGTTACCTGCAGATGCGCGCGGGCGTCAAAACCGCGGCCAATCTCGTGATGGCCGGCGCGTCCAATGACACCGGGAAGCAGGCGGTCGCGCTTTCGAGCTGGAACGACAAGCCCGAGGACGCCGCGGTCGTGCTGGTCCGCTCCTATTTGTGCGGCGCCACG
>NZ_JAMYUQ010000060.1:0-708 GCF_040323095.1 Mesorhizobium sp. M0058 | reverse complement strand
GGGCACGTCCTAGTCGCCTCACCCAGCCATGCTCAAAGCGAAGCTATCCTCCAACGTGCCGTAGATTCGCTCCATTGGTCGATCACACCGTTTTCGATGGCGAACGGGAACGATCTGGGTTCCTCGTCTGCTCGCAGTGTAGACTCGTCTTGAACTTTCATCGGTAGGACGACGTTAGTCTAGGGGTGGTCGAGTGGATCAGCCATTCGGCTTCGCCCTAACAGGTCTGGGCACGATCTATCTATGAGACGGGGCTGCGTTGCGCAATCGCCGCTATTAGCGCCAAGATCGCGCGTCGTGTAGTACGCCGCCGTCAAGGGTGTTCCGACGCCGGCGGCCGGTAGTGTGCTGAGAGTTCTGCAAATTCGCTGAGAGGGGCGGTCATGGCAGGCTGGTGATTGTTCACGTCACCGATTCCCTGGAAGGAACGCCCCCATGACCAAGACTGAAGTTAAGACCGCCAGCGCTGCCGTCAAAGACATTTTTCTTTCGAACCCGGACGGCCTTCACGAAGTGCTCCGTGCGGTGATGCAGGAGGTTCTCGAAGCCGAGATGGACGAGGCGCTGGGTGCCTCGAAGAGCGAGCGCACGCCCGAACGGCTGGCTATCGCTCCGGTTACTATGGCCGTACCCTTGTGACGCGGGTCGGCAAGCTCGAGCTGCGGGTTCCGCAGGACCGGGCCGGGCGCTTCTCCACCGAGCTGTTCG
>NZ_JAMYUQ010000059.1:0-738 GCF_040323095.1 Mesorhizobium sp. M0058 | reverse complement strand
GGCACGCTGTCCGTCAACATCGTCGATGACGTGCCGACCGCGGTTGCCGACATCGACAGCATCGGGGCCGGCCTGTTCGGCCCGGCCACCGGCAATGTGCTGGTTGGCGGAACCGATGCCCTCGACGGCAACACGACCGACGGGGTTGCCGATACCAAGGGCGCCGACGGCGCTGCCGTGGTCGGCGTCGTCGCCGGCGACACCAATGCCGCCCTCGACAATACCGCAACACTCGGCGTGCAGATCCAGGGTCTCTACGGCAAGCTGACGCTGGCCGCCGACGGCACCTACACCTATACCCGCGATGCCGGCTCCGCCGGTGGCCATGACGACGTCTTCACCTACACCATCAAGGACGGCGACGGCGACACCTCGCACACCACGCTGACCATCTCGATCGGCAACTCGCCGCCGGTGATCACCGACCTGACGCCGGCCGCCAACGGCGGCGACGTCACCGTCAACGAGGATGACCTCCTGGCCAGCCGCGGCGTTGGCGAGTCGGCCGGCTCCGACACCTCGAAGGAAAGCACCACCCAGGGCGGCACCTTCACCATCTCCTCGCCCGACGGCATCGCCTCGCTGACCATCGACGGCCATGCCTTCATCACCAACGGCGTGTTCACCGCCAGCTCCTTCACCACCGCGCTCGGCAATACGCTGAACGTGACCGGCTACAATCCCGCAACCGGCACCGTCAGCTATACCTACACGCTGCTCGACAACGAGGCCCATGCT
>NZ_JAMYUQ010000058.1:0-778 GCF_040323095.1 Mesorhizobium sp. M0058 | reverse complement strand
CGCTTTCCCGCATCTCCGCGCCGCGTTGATGTCGGCGCCATGGGCGATCGAACAAGGTCGCCTTGAGGCGATCGTCGAGGTCGTCGAACGTCGCATCGAGGGCACTCGCCTTTCCGCAGAAGAGATCGCACTGATCAAAGGTGAGCGGCAGCCAAACGGCGTCGTCAGCCTGTTTATGCTCAACTCGCGCTCCGGGATGGTGGAAAGCCGGCAGGAGCGCTCCTCGACGCCGGCGGCCGGCTCGGCCGTGGCCGTGATCTCGGTTTTCGGCATCATCGCCCAGCATGCCTCGCAGGTCGACGACATCAGCGGTCCCGGTGGGACCAGCACCGATCGCGTATCGCAATCGCTCAACAAGGCACTGAACGACCCCTCGGTTGGATCGATCGTGCTCAATATCGACAGTCCAGGGGGCAGCGTCAGCGGCGTTCAAGCGCTGGCAAACGAGATCTACAAGGCGCGCGGCCCCAAGCCGATCATCGCCCAGGTCAACAGCCTGGCGGCTTCAGCCGCCTACTGGATCGCTTCCAGCGCGGACGAGATCGTGATGACCCCGGGCGCGACGGCGGGTTCGATCGGTGTTTACGCGCTGCATCGCGACGTCTCGAAGGCCGCCGAGATGGAAGGCTTCAAGTTCACCTTCATCTCTGCCGGCAAATTCAAGGTTGAAGGCAACCAGTTCGAGCCGCTCAACGATGAGGCCTTCGCGGCGAACAAGAAGATGATCGATGCCTACTATTCCGATTTCACCTCGAGCGTCGCGCGCGGTCGGGGCGTC
>NZ_JAMYUQ010000057.1:0-877 GCF_040323095.1 Mesorhizobium sp. M0058 | reverse complement strand
ATTACTCTTTGATGGTGACGACGATGCCGGCACCGACGGTGCGGCCGCCTTCACGGATGGCGAAGCGCAGCTTCTCTTCCATGGCGATCGGCACGATCAGCTCGACATCGACCGTGATGTTGTCGCCGGGCATAACCATTTCCGTGCCTTCCGGCAGCGACACGATGCCGGTCACGTCGGTCGTGCGGAAGTAGAACTGCGGACGGTAGTTGGTGAAGAACGGCGTGTGACGGCCACCTTCGTCCTTGGTCAGGATGTAGGCTTCGGCCACGAACTTCTTGTGCGGCTTCACCGTACCGGGCTTGGCCAGAACCTGGCCGCGCTCGACGCCTTCACGATCAACGCCGCGCAGCAGCGCGCCGATGTTGTCGCCGGCCTGGCCCTGATCGAGCAGCTTGCGGAACATCTCGACGCCCGTGCAGGTCGTCTTGGTCGTCGGGCGGATGCCGATGATTTCCAGTTCCTCGCCGACCTTGACGATGCCGCGCTCGACGCGGCCGGTCACGACCGTGCCACGGCCCGAGATCGAGAACACGTCTTCGATCGGCATCAGGAACGGCTTGTCCAGCGGACGAACCGGCGTCGGGATATAGGCATCGACCGCAGCCATCAACTCGCGGATCGCATCTTCGCCGATGGTCTTGTTGGAATCTTCCAGAGCAGCCAGCGCCGAACCCTTGACGATCGGAATGTCGTCGCCGGGGAACTCGTTCTTCGACAGAAGCTCGCGAACCTCGAGCTCGACCAGTTCGAGCAGCTCGGCATCGTCGACCTGGTCGACCTTGTTCAGGAACACCACGATCGACGGCACGCCGACCTGACGGGCAAGCAGGATGTGCTCGCGGGTCTGCGGCATCGGGCCGTCGGCGGCCGACAC
>NZ_JAMYUQ010000056.1:0-899 GCF_040323095.1 Mesorhizobium sp. M0058 | reverse complement strand
AGTTCCGCCGGGCCGAACAGCTCAGGTGTGGACACATGAGCTCCGCCGCCGATCAGCTCGCCGCCGCCCACGCCCGCATGACGCCGGCATCGCCAGGCTTCCCGGAACTCTACCAGGCGCAAGGCACTGGCAATTGCCTGGGGGATGTTTTGGCCGGCTCCTTGTGGTCGGTGTCAGCATTAGAGGAGCCGAAGGAGGGCGACATCGTCGCGCTCTGGCTGGCGCCCGGCCGTTTTTCGGACGGCACCGAGGGTGACAGCATCGGCCACCGCGTTGCGCGCGGCGAAGCGTGTCTCATGAAAATCTTGTTCAAGCTGGACGACGCCAGCATCACCGTGATGACGCTTAACCCTTTGGCAACGGCGACAATCTTGAGAACCGACATCGTTGCGATGCACAGGGCAGTCGCAGTCCGGACTCCGGACGGCATTCAGCGCTTCCTGCGGCTGCAGGGAGCCGGCTGATGGTCTGGTTTGCGACGCCCGGTTCGTCGAACGTCGGGTCATCTTGGGGCGGCTGGGGTTCCGAGCAGACCACCAAGCAACCAGACCCGGTTTCTGCCTCGCCGACCTTTTCTTTTTCGTCAGTCCTCGGCCGTCAGATCCCGATCGTTGTCGGAACCTACAAGGTCGATGGCATTCCTGTAATCGGCGGGGCCGCCACGGTCACCAACATATCAGGATACACGCAGGTCAAGTTGACCTCACTGCAGGGGTTGAGCGACGTCGGCGGAACTGGGTGGCTCAACAATGACCCGTTCTCCCGCGTCGCGCTCGTGCCGATCCAAGGTGCGAGCCAGGTCGCATCCATGGGGTATCTGCTGGCCTATGATCCATTTGGTGACGGCTACAAACTGGTCCGTCTTGAGGTCAACGACGAAGTTGTCTTCGATGCCGAAA
>NZ_JAMYUQ010000055.1:0-1054 GCF_040323095.1 Mesorhizobium sp. M0058 | reverse complement strand
TGATCGACCAATGGAGCGAATCTACGGCACGTTGGAGGATAGCTTCGCTTTGAGCATGGCTGGGTGAGGCGACTAGGACGTGCCCGATCCAGTCGCGGTAATCGCCTTTCCTGATGATCGGCGCCTTGGGTTCAACATAAAATTTGACCTCGGCAACACCTGGTTCAGAAGGCTTCAGGCCGGCGCGGGTGATCCGTTCAAGGACGCCATCTCGGTCAGCAACCAAGTACCGCGCGGCCGCAATGTGCGAATGCCTTCTGCGTAAATCGGTCTCTTCGCCAATAGCAAGCTTGATGTGCTCGGTGACAAGATCGATCCCCCAAGCCAGCTCAATCAGCTGGGGAGTAGGTGCGCCATGAAGCCGTGGGTTGACTTCAATGACTACCGGGCCGCGGTTCGTCCACCGGAATTCGATGCCCGCCGGCCCCCAGCCAAGCCCAAGAGCTCGCAAACAACTCAGCGAAATATCGGCGATACGTTTATGCTCGTCATCAGTCAGCGGGGCCGGAATGGTGCACGCACGGCAGACGAAATGCGGGGGAGGGCCGTAATCAGCGGTCCCAATTCCAATGATCTGATCTCCCATTGTGTCTGCCCAATAGTAAGGACCTTCTGCGAATTCCTCGACCAGCACCCTAGGCGAAGACCGCCATTTGTGCTGCCCACCCAACATATAGGTTGTATGTTTAGCTAACTCATCGAGGTCGCGACACAATCGAACACCCATGCTGCCGCTGCCTACAGCCGGCTTGACAATTACGGGTAGTCCGATCTCTGCGGCAGAGCTTTCGACGTCCGCCATGTTCGCTGCCAAGCGATAAGCCGGAATCGGAATGCCGGAATCCGAGAGAAGCTGACGTTGAGCGAATTTGTCGTGACATTGTTCGATGGATATGGGGTCCGGTCCCGGTAGATTGAAATGGCGGCAGAGCTTGCTAACTGTTGCATAAATCGACTCATCGTCGCCCGAAAAGCCAGTAATGCCAGCAATCTCGTGCGTCTCTCCTAAGCGGGAAAATTCGCGGATCAGGGCATCGAGATCGTCTGTATCGAC
>NZ_JAMYUQ010000054.1:0-1213 GCF_040323095.1 Mesorhizobium sp. M0058 | reverse complement strand
CGTGGTGTAGCTGGCGGCATTAGTCGCCGTGCTCTCCGGCATGGGCCGGGCTGATCAGCGCGCCACGGCTGGCGGGCTGATCAGGGGATCATCGCTCATCTGGCTGATCGTTTCCAGAGTCATATATCTGGCCCGCTGCACTGCCCATTCATCGTTCTGTTCGAGCAGGATTGCGTCGACGAGGCGCACGACCGCATCGTCGTTCGGGAAGATTCCGACGACCTCGGTGCGCCGCTTGATCTCGCCGTTGAGACGTTCGATCGGATTCGTCGAGTGGAGCTTAGCGCGATGTTCCTTGGGGAAGGTCATGTAGGCCAGCACGTCGGGCTCGGCGTCGTCCATGATTGTTGCCAGCTTCGGCACCTTCGGCCGGATCTGGTCGGCGACGGCGCGCCATTGTACGGACGCGGCCTCGGGCGTTTCCTGGGCGAAAGCGGTGGCGATGAAGGCTGAGACGACCCTGCGGCCGCTCTTGCCGGCATGGGCCAGCACGTTCCTCATGAAGTGGACGCGGCACCTCTGCCATGTCGCGCACAGCACCTTGGTGACGGCCGCCTTGAGGCCTTCGTGAGTATCGGAGACAACGAGCTTGACGCCGCGCAGGCCGCGACGTGTCAAGCTTGCGCAGGAACTCTGTCCAGATCGGCTCGGCCTCCGAGGTGCCAATCTCCATGCCCAGTACCTCGCGCCGGCCGTCCGCGTTGACGCCGACGGCGATGATAACGGCGACCGAGACGATCCGCCCACCGCGGCGGACCTTCAGGTAAGTGGCGTCGATCCACAGGTATGGCCAATCGCCCTCGATCGGCCGATCGAGGAAGGCCTTCACCTCCCCGTCGATCTCCTCGCACAGCCGCGAGACCTGGCTCTTGGATATGCCGCTCATACCCATGGCCTTGACCAGGTCGTCAACCGACCGGGTCGAGATGCCTTGCACATAAGCTTCCTGGATGACGGCGGTTAGCGCCGTCTCGGCCATGCGGCGCGGTTCGAGGAAACCTGGGAAGTCGCTTCCCTTCCTGAGCTTCGGGATGCGCAGCTCGACCGTGCCGGCCCGCGTCTCCCAGTCCCGGTCGCGGTAGCCATTGCGCTAGGCGAGCCGCAGCGGGTTCTTCTCGCCAATAGCTGGCGCCGGTGGCCGCGCCCACCTCCATTTCCATCAGTCGCTCGGCGGCAAAGCCGATCATCTCCCGCAGCAGATCGGCATCCGGGG
>NZ_JAMYUQ010000053.1:0-1268 GCF_040323095.1 Mesorhizobium sp. M0058 | reverse complement strand
GTCACAGGTTCAAATCCTGTCCCCGCAACCAACAAAAAAAGCCCGCTTCACGCGGGCTTTTTGCGTTCGGACCGTGATCGATGGCGATTTTAACCTGCACCAGGGGTCGGAAGCAGGCGAAGCCGACGCCGTAGGACAGAAAAGCCAAATCATGAGCCAACCGCCCGCAGCTCGCAGGCCTTTTTGTTATTCGGCACCTTTGCCCACGCGAAGCCGGTTGGCTCCCGGCTCTGTCAGCGCGGCAACCGCCACGCGCCGGCGCGATGGTGACCGGACGCTTTGGACCCTGCAAAACCAGGCGACGAACCATTCTCTCGCCATCAGATCTTGGAAAACGAACCGTGATCGTGCGCTTCCAATCATTGCTATTATTGCTACCGGGCTTGATCGGCGCCATAATCTTCCAGGAGGTTGCCGTGCCCGATTACGCTCTGAACGACGAACCACTATGAGAGCTTCATCAGGAAGCAGCTCGAATCAGGCCGCTACAACAATGCCTGAGATGTTCGCGCCGGCCTACGTATGCTCGAGGATTTCGAGGCGGAGCGGGAGAGATGGCTGCGCGAGGAGGTTCCGGCGCGCCTGACCGAGCTCCGGCAGGATCCGGCTAAGGGCATCCCTGTCGAGACGGTTTTTCCGCGACTCGAGGCGCGTCATCACGCGAAGCAGGCGAAAGCCAAATAGGCAATGGAGTACCGCATTGTCTTCCACCCCAAGGCGGAACTGAACTCGGCCAGTTCTATGACGACGTAGCCGACCCGTGCGTCGCCGGCGATCGCTTGGAATTTCGTTGTCGGCATGCGCGACCATTGCCTGAGCGTGTCGACTTTTCCACAGTGCGGCACAGAGCGGGTCGAGATCATGCCTGGTCCGCGGATCATCAGCTGGCGACGTGCCGTCAGCATTGCTTTCGCAGTCGATGCCGAACGGGTCTGGTCCTGGGTATTTTTTCGCCGGCCGCAACATCACGGCGGAATTGCTGGAAGGCCGGCTCTGAAGCGCTGCTTAGGCTGGCGTGGGGATCGACACTCGCCAGGAGGCGATTCTCAGGCCGATGGCACGCACCTGCCGCCGCCTAGGTGGGAGCTTGGTAGAAGAGTGATCCTCAGCGGAACACCACTCACAATTTCAGCCAAGCCAGCTCACGAATTTCCGCCCCGTGGATATCTCCACGAGAAATCGAAAAAACATCGTCGATGACTGTTGACAGTTCTGGTTGGTGGCGACTATATACGCCTCACGAACGAGGGCGGTGCGCCGCTGGCGGC
>NZ_JAMYUQ010000052.1:0-1290 GCF_040323095.1 Mesorhizobium sp. M0058 | reverse complement strand
GGGCACGTCCTAGTCGCCTCACCCAGCCATGCTCAAAGCGAAGCTATCCTCCAACGTGCCGTAGATTCGCTCCATTGGTCGATCAGGCCATTTCCAAAGGCTGGCGAATAGGCACAATCTGCTATCCCCTCCTCGCCAGGCCCAGACGCTAGAATAATTTTCGGAAATGAGGAAGACGCCGCATTCCTGGCGAGCGGATGCTAGGCACCTTACTGCGTTGCTCGCACTTGTCCCGCGATGTGATCCTCGGCGGCCGTTCTGATCTATGACCTGCAGCCGGTGCCGGCGGAAAGCCACTCAAGGCTATCGCTGGATAATCTGGGCTCGGCGGTCCACGACAGAGCGATTACCGAGGAGCCGCCAGGGGTCATCGTGCTGGAGAATCCGCACTGTCAACGTGGCGGGCTCGTGAGCATGACTGCGCCCTTCGTCCACGACGGCAGTCCGGGCGTCCGAACGGCGTTGCATGGCCAGGGGCGGCAGGGCCGTATATCGCGGGGCACTTTGATTATGAGCAATGCGGGATAATTCCCAAGTGCGATAGGCCAACAAAGCTCGGCATGGCGGCCCGGCAGCGCTCGCCGCGCGGCGCTCTTCCACGCTACTTCTTGCAGCTTGTCGAGCGTCAGCCATTGCGGGAGGTGTGTACCCCTAACCGTTTATCGCCGGCGCGCCGCCGAGATGCGCGTAGAGCACCCTCGATCCCTCTGGAAAGAAGCCTGTCTGGACGAGGTCGATCATCCTTTGCAGGATTTGCCCTCCGGGATCAGTAATTATACCCTCAGCCGCGCATACAGGCGGATGGCCTGCTCGTCGCCTCGGAGGGAAAGCCGTAAACGGGAGACGCGTAACCCTCAAGCAGCACCACGGCATCCACGACTTCCATGTGCCGAGCTTGACGAGCT
Source organism: Mesorhizobium sp. M0058 (assembly GCF_040323095.1). NCBI lineage: Bacteria > Pseudomonadati > Pseudomonadota > Alphaproteobacteria > Hyphomicrobiales > Phyllobacteriaceae > Mesorhizobium > Mesorhizobium sp. M0058. The sequence goes on along the minus strand of NZ_JAMYUQ010000052.1, from coordinate 385 downwards.
TCGCAGTATCCCGGGCAATACTTGGCACCTGCGCCTTTTGTTTGGGCGGCGGGTGGCGAGGCATCGATACCGACCCATTGCCCTGTCGACCGGCCTTTGGCGAGCTAACAAGTATTCTTTGAGCTGTGATCGTGCAAAGGACGATGTAGTCGAAGGCAAACCCAAGCTGTTTCTCCTGGGCGCGCACTCCTCCGCGAAGCCCACATACCCAAGCCCCAACTTAGGCCGCTGCCGGTATCGCGTAGGGCCTCCTCTCTTGACTTGACCTCATCGAGCGCCTGTTCCCAACTGCGCGGATGCAGCGAAGCCGCTCACGAGCGCGCCGTTAGTAGCGCTGTAGCGAGCGAGCGGGGTGTGGGTGGTCATCGGCGCTTTCCGGTAGGGT
>NZ_JAMYUQ010000051.1:0-1291 GCF_040323095.1 Mesorhizobium sp. M0058 | reverse complement strand
TGGATCGACGCCGCCCGGGCCGCGTTTGACGCCGCTGTTGCCACGGCACGTCGCCACGTCGGTATTCTGGCCGATAGCGATCCGACCCCGCAGTGACGACGCCGGCGGCCCTACAACGCATCCGGCGCATCGCGCACGGCTTCGACCAGCCAGATGACCGTGAATGGATCGCGGCGGCGTTGCGGCGCTACCTGGCCGCAGCGGACGACGGCTTGTCGATCGAGGACGCGCTCGAGCTGACGGCGCCGGCCCGGGCTATGCCTTGGTGGCGTGTCGACGCCCTGGCGCGCAGGGACATGGCGCTGTGCGAACTGGCCAGAGTGTTCTATCCGAGCCCCTCGCTGTCTCAGCGAGCCGCCGGCGTCTACGATGCGCTGGCGCGATACGCCCGGGCCGAATGGCCGCGAGATCAACGGCTCGAATCAATGCCAGTGCACTACGTGGGGACACCGGCGGAGCTACTATTTTCGGCGATGAAGGCGCATCCGGAAATGTTGAGCGAACGCCAAGTCACGAGAATCGTTGCGAAATAGTGTGCCATCGGTGGGCACTACCGATGGCTGACTTTTTCGGCGACACCTAGGCGAACAGAAGATCAGCCCAGTTGAGGCGCCCCGCCGTGAACAAAGAAAACAAATTCTCCTCGCATTTCCATCGGATCACCGATCCTCAGCTGCTCAGCAACATGCTCGGTCTGCTCCGCGACCATCCCGTCCTGCGGGAAGCCGCCGCGATCAGCGACGCCGAGCTCGCCGATCGCCGCCGCGCGGTGGGCGAGAAGATCGATGCTTTGCAGAAGGCGCTCGACGCAAAAGCGCCGGCGCTGCGCGATGCGGCGGTGCGCGCGGAACGCGAGGTGCTCGATATCGAACCTCGTTACGAGGCTGCCGTCGTGCGGCTGCGCCGGGCCAACAGCGCTCTCAACGTGCTGTCGTACGAGACCACCGTTCAAATCGATCGCCTTCGCGGCGAGATCGAAGCCACGGCGGACCCGATTATCGACGAGACGATATGGGAGTTGAACAGGCTGTTTCAGGAAAATCTCCGGGTTCAGCCCATGATCGCCGGCCATGTCTACGGCCGGGATTTTGATCGAACTGGCGCGCGAACGATCGTGGGTGTCCGACACACCAGGCCATCGCTCGTCGCGCGTAGCGAGGCGATCCTGGCTGCGAGAGAGGCTTGCCTTGCGCTGAAGCGTGAGGTCCAGGTCGAGGATCTCCCGGGACGGCTCGCGAAATTGATCGCCGAGCTCCCGTCCGGCGAAACGATCGTTGAGGAAAAAGTGTGA
>NZ_JAMYUQ010000050.1:0-1329 GCF_040323095.1 Mesorhizobium sp. M0058 | reverse complement strand
TGTCCAGCCGATAGATGGGTAACACTTTGAACCGGATACATAGGTGACACTTCTCTCCCCCTATGCGTCCGCCGCAGCGCCAAGCGGATTGGTTGGCGCGGCGCTGCGGCGGACAAGCTTCATGTGCCGTGTGTCGATGATGCCGAGCGGGTGGGCATGGAATGAGAGTGTCCATTGTCCGTCTTCGGTCTCCAACGCAGCGACCGGTTCGCCCGCCAGCGCTTGCGAGACATATATGAAGCCGCCATTCCATCGGATCTCGCCATTGTGGCGCACGCGGCGGACCGAGGCCTCGGCCGGATAGACGGGCTCGGGTGGTGTCCTGGGCATGGCGCGCTGTGAGGACCGGTAGTGCTGGGCGGGCGTATCCATGCCCAGCGCCTCATGGGGACGTTCCTCATTGTAGCTGTGGCGGAAGGTCTCGAAGGCCTGGCCCTGTGCCGTTCGGTCGGCTTCCGGTGCCTCGGCCATCGGCAGCATGGTCAGGTGAAAGCGCTCGTGACGTCCGTTCTGCTGTGGCCTGCCGGGTGCGATCCGCTCCAAGGTGATGCCGAGCTTGATGAAGCGCACGACAAGCGGCGTCAGCCCGGTGACGCCGGCCGATGCGAAGGGCGGGCCATTGTCGCTTCTGAAGCGATCCGGCAGGCCATGCTCTTCAAACAGCCGTTCGAACACCGGCCAGGCTTCGCTATCGGCCGTCGACCCCGTCGCTTCGAGCGCCAGAAGATAGCGGCTCGACGCATCCATCACCGTCAAGGGTTCGCAACGCCAGCCGTCGCGGGTCCGGAACCAGCCCTTGTGATCGCCAGTCCACACCGCGTTCGGTTCTTGCGGCTGTGGCCAGGGTCCATTGCCGCAGGCCCGCAGGCGGGGTCGCTTGCGGGCGCGGACAAGCCCATGCCGCGCAAGGATCGCGCCGACCGTCGAGGCTGAAGGCCACATGAACTCGGGAGCCGTGCGCCTGAGCCGTGCCACGATCTTCTTTGGACCCCAAAGCGGATGCAGCTCCTTGGCCGCCACAATCCGCTCAACCAGATCCTGAGCTGTCGCCCGGCCATGATTGAGCGGGGCTCGCGGCAGGTCGTGCAAACCCTCAGGCCCAAACGTCCGATAGCGTCCTAGCCATTTGTAGCCGTTCTTGCGTGAGATCCCGTAGGCCGCACAAAGCGCAACCATCGTCTCATCCCCAGAAAGACACTCCACAACAAACCGTAGCCGCTCGTCCATGATGCCAGTCTCTCGCCAAACCATCGCCGGTCCTCCGGCGGACAAGAAAACTGTCACCCATGCTATCGGTCCATTCTGTTACCTATCTATCCGGTTCGGACA
>NZ_JAMYUQ010000049.1:0-1409 GCF_040323095.1 Mesorhizobium sp. M0058 | reverse complement strand
CGTTACCGTTCGTGGCGCGCCTTAGGCGGCTCAAAGCAAACCAAATCCGGGTGAACGCGTTGGATGCCATATGTATTAGAAACCATGAATAGATAAACGAATGTGTAAAAAACCCATTCCGATTCGATGAAGTCCGACCTGCCAGACGAAATAGGTGCGCTGCAATTCCTCCTCGCCTCGCATGTACCGAGATCAGGCCGCTCAATCTGCGGTCGATCTCTACGGGTTGGAAGCGGCGACCGCCGTGGCGCAGTGCGCTTTGGAGGCTCATTTCGACGGTCGACCAGATGACTATCGCTTTGGTGCGATGTCTTTCACCAACTGAGAAGAGCAACTGACGGAACTTTTGCCGCGAAATCGTGTTCGTTCGAGCATGACCAGAATAGCCGACCTTGGACCGCCTAAGCCCGGCAAGCCACACCAACCGCAGGACGGGCACGATCGATTTCACCCATGCCCGATCTGCGGCCAGCAGGTCGACAAGCGCGACTTCCGCCAGGTCATGTGGCACGAGCAACCAGATCATGAGCCGCTGGAGCTCGATCAGTGAGGCAGGAACAACTGGGCCGCCAGCCAGAAGCCGACGGCCATCAAAGACAAAACAACGAGTGCGACGAGGAACAGCCTCATCGCCGGTTCCTACCACGCGTCAGAACAAAACCCGCCGACCGAAGCCAGCGGGCTTTTGTTGCAGGGCCGTGGTTTGCTTAGGATGTGGATCGCGGTTCAACACTGGGTGCCAATTGCGCCGTCACTGCGCTGAGACGCCCACGTTTGGTCAGTACTGGCTTGCTGTATTCTTTCTTCATGCAGTCCCTCCAGTGGAAATTTGAGGCAAAGCGCATTTACAGCCAAAGGTTGTCAATCAGCCCGCGCCTTGTCAATTCAAAAGGTGCCCGCCGCCCTTGCGTCCGGCGGACGAGAGACGTCACACCGCAAGCATCTCACCAGCCATGGAATCGTCCAACACCGTCCAGGTACTGAGGTTACCTAGCCGCAGGAGGGTCCTGAAGCCGCACAACCTTGTCGAGATGTAGCCGTATCCGCTGGCCTTCAGCGAAGGACAGCGCAAACGATTCCAGGCCGAATGAGCGTGTAATTTCCTGGTCGGTCTCTATGATGCGGACGACCCATTCGCCACTGGCTCCGACCACTTCCACGCGAGGCGTGGCCTTGCGAATTGACACCACGTTGCTCATCACATCCTCCCTACGAAACGCAATGGCAAGTCGATTTAAGACCGTCGTAGTCGGTAGATCAATAACAAATGCTTGCTCGGATCGGACGAACCATCCTGGATGGGCATACAACGGGGGCTAATGCCACTTCAGTCAGGCGAACCCTCCGGGGAACCTCCCTTGAGATAGCGTCTGCTTTAGGTCGTTGGCATTCAGGATGGCCGCCAGCTC
>NZ_JAMYUQ010000048.1:0-1914 GCF_040323095.1 Mesorhizobium sp. M0058 | reverse complement strand
CCGTGCAGCAGCTCGGGCAGAAATGGGTGTTCATCGGCCATAATTTCGATGCTGGCATGGGCGTCACCGGCATCTTCGATCCCGCCAAGGGGACATTGGACGTCGATCCCGAGGGCGTCCCGAGCGGCCATCTGATTGTCAACGGCAGGATGACATCGGGGTTCACGTCGTTCTTTACCGCCACGTCGAGCTTTACTGGAGACGTGGACCTCTACGAACTACGCTTCAACGGTGATGCATGGACCTCATCGCTGCTGCACTCGCTCACCGGATTGTCCGACTTCTCGGCCAGCGTGCTCTGGTTCGACCCTCCGACTGGCTATCTGATTGTGGGCTACGGCCTGCCCGGCCCGATCAATCGGTGGCGCTACATCGATCCTGAAACCGGGTCGACAGTCGATACGTTCGACACCTCCAAAATGGGGACTAATGTTTCTTTCTCCTCCCTGCATAACCGCCTGATCAGCCGGCCTGGCTTCGTGCTGACGCTCTGGTCTGACGGCGATCCCGACGAGCCAGCTTACGAAATCATTTCGCTCGACATCCAGGCGAAGACCGTTTCGACATTCGCCAGCGATGTCGTGCCGCCGTTTACCGACGGCACCCGATTTTCGTATCTGATCGCCGACCAAAGCAGGACCTTGTGGATGAGTGCGCTGGGCGAATATGCCTGGACGGTGCACAGGCAGCCGAACACCATTCCTGGGGCCGTGAGCCTCAGGTGGATGCTCACCAAGATCATGTCCCTGGCCGGATACACTCCGGACGAGCTCACCTTCGACGGTCCCGACTGGGGCGACGGTGGCGACCCGGATCCCGATCCGGATCCAGATCCAGATCCGGAAGATCCTCCCGACCCCATCGACCCCGCCGTAGATGCCGTGTGGGTTCTCGATTTCCTCAATGAAGTCTACACCAAAGATGGCTCTCCGGTCACTCTGGCAGACGTCATCGACAAGCCGGCGCGCGTCGGGCCAAGCGGCGTCGAAATCCTTGACCACGACTCGGTCGGGGCGGTCGAGGCAATCGGGGATCTCTTTATAGATCTTGCCGCGCTCGATTGGACCATCATCATTGAATGGGAGGAAGTTGTCGCCGATGGCCGCACCTTCCTACTCGGCATGTTCGAAGAACTCGTCAACAATGACGAATTGCTGATCGACCGCCTCGATAGCGAACTCATGCAGGCCTATGGATGGGGAACAGATTTTCGAGACGTCCGACCCTTTGCCGAGGGCGGCTACGGCCTTGGCATACACAAGACCGCCGTGACCTACACCTCCGCCAAGATCTCGATGTCGACGGATGGCACCCCCGTTGAGACTAACACGCTGGCGAACTTCATGAACCCGATGCAGGTGGCGTTCTTCGGCGGCCGCGGCGAGGAGTTATCAGGCAACGGCACCTTCATCCGAAAGGTCTACCTGCATGCGCCGCGGGACGATGCCGATCTGCCGGGGTTGAGCGTACTATGAAGAGGTCGCCGAAGCATCCCGTCGACGTCCACCAGGTCGCCGAGCAGTGCGGCATCAAAATCCTGAAGCCGGCGCTGCACGGCGCCATGGGCGGCCGCCCGAAGGTCTGTTTCTGCCCGATCACGCTGAAGCGCATCGGCCAGGCGCGCGGCGCCGATCACTTGCGCCTGGTGCTTCGCCTCATCGTCGAGAGCACCGGCAACGCCGCCGAGTTGCAGGGCGACACCATCACGGCCGTTTCCGCCGTGGTGCTCTCCAACCTGGTCGAGATCCGCGCCGAGCTCTTCGACGACATCGATCTCGGCGAGATCCGCGCCTGGGCCCAGTTCGTGAAACCGGGCTGCAGCACCCAGCAAGCCATGGCGACCGCGCTGCTGTGGCTGCTGGCGAGCCCCGAGCGCGTCATGCCGAAACTCTCGATCGAGGAAGAGGCTGCCGA
>NZ_JAMYUQ010000047.1:0-1958 GCF_040323095.1 Mesorhizobium sp. M0058 | reverse complement strand
AAAAGCCAGTAATGCCAGCAATCTCGTGCGTCTCTCCTAAGCGGGAAAATTCGCGGATCAGGGCATCGAGATCGTCTGTATCGACATGGAGTGTCTCACCTTCGTCCGCAGAAAGGTGGTCGTATTTAGCTGACTCAGCCGAGACGGTAATTGGATGAAGGCCAAGACGCTTGGCAGCTTTGACGTATCGCAGACCATTACCTCTTGCGTGGCCTTCAACCAGGATAAATGCTCTTCTTTTCATTGGTCGATAACTCCGAAGTTTGTGGGCTTGTGAGCCGGTCTAAGCACAAACCAGCATCAGCTTGTCATTGCCTGAACTAAGATTCTTGCCGTCTACTAGTTAGCGGGCTTTTAGCGAAAAACTTCTCTGGATTTATTGGAAGAGTCATCGCATCTTGATTGCCGGTTGCGAGCAAGTATGTCCGAGCCGGCTCGCTCGTATGTGCGGAACGCTGGCTATCTCGAGCACGGCAGGAGCGTCCGCGAAAACGGAACTCGCCTTGAATTCCACCAACCAAGTTGAAAGTTAGCATGCCTTTATCACCCTCACACAGCGGCACCTCGTGTCCGCCGTCGTGCAGCGTCGGCGCAACACTGTCGCATTCCCACTCAGCCCAAGGCCCCGCGGCCGCGGCACTCTACCTAAGCCCGTTCTCACGGGCGTAACGTCTCTGTTCGTACGACCTCTACCGGATCAGCTGCTCGCTTATGCCCACCAGATTAGTCGCGTGCACCTGGTTCCCCACGGCTTCACTCGCTTGGAACCACACGACACAATTCCGGATATGCTTCGGGTCAGAATACAGAGAGATAATCGCGGGCTAACCTCATGAGCCCACAAATTTTGAAAATAGCCCTATCCTTCTCGGGAATTGTCCAGGTGCTTTTTCCGAAAGGTATGGCGCATAAAATCCCGTCACAATCAGCTGATGATCGCGAGGCAACCTGGAGAACCCCCCAGCTGTACCTCGACATTTTTTCGATGAACAAAGACATACTTCTACAGCAATCGAATCGAATTCAGTCGTAGCATAATCCCAGGTTAGTTCGTCACTGCAGACGATATTGTGGATTGCTATAAAGTCATATCCTCCAAACCGATTAGGAACTACAGCCGTATTTGGGTCACAAGAATGATTCATGAGTACGGCCGGTCTCAGGAAAAGCGCATGGATATTCCAGTCTAGTTGAACGGAGTGCGTCGTCCGGTTCTTTTCTATGCGGTCAACTAAACCCGCGACCACAATCTCCCCTGGCATAAACTCACGAGCGGCGAATACGCCACGCCCTTTTTTACCAGAAGTTTCGGCAATTCTAACGTTTCGGGCATTAATTTCTTTGGCACACCCGATATCGTCTATCAAAATGGATTTCGCTTTGCTTGTGCAAGGAGTTGGCATGGCAATTTCTTTCCTTTCCAGAAGCTGTGGACCGCCGGAGCCCAGTCGCTTTCAAAACGCAATAGGCATGTGTCACCGCCGCCTCAGAGAAAGATCAAAAGTCGTGCCAATCTGGCTCATCGAGCGAAGGAAGAAACTTGCAATACGGCTCAGCTATTTAGCCTGAATAACCCAGATTAGCGGAACACGCGTCTCTGGCAAAAACCTGACAAACCCGACACACGAAATTGCGAATCCGACAATTATACCCATACGACACCCTACTGATATCGGTCGTGTCCCATCAGGTGGTGTAGCTCGGCGGTAGCGAAGCCGCTCACGAGCGCGCCGTTAGTAGCGCTGTAGCGAGCGAGCGGGGTGTGGGTGGTCATCGGCGCTTTCCGGTAGGGTTTGGTTGTTGACGCCAACCCATTTCGGAAGGACCACGATGACCGACGACATGATGAACCTGCGCACGCTCGTGGAGAAGGCCCCGGATGCCGATCTGCTGCGGGAGATGATCGGCTTTGCCGCCGAGCGACTGATGGAAATGGAGGTGGGCGCGGCCACCGGCGC
>NZ_JAMYUQ010000046.1:0-2397 GCF_040323095.1 Mesorhizobium sp. M0058 | reverse complement strand
CGACCGTATGAACTGCGAGTTGTTGAATGGCGCCTGACTGCGGCGCGACGATATCGATCCGCCGCAGTTCCTGTTCAACCGCCACGAGCTCGAAACGTCATTGTTCTGATGAATGCCGGACACCGGGATCCTCCATGTCAGCGCGCTCTGCCACGTGATCCTGTGTAGACTCGATGGCCTTCAGGACTTTGGAACGCGCACCGAATGATCGCTGCCGTCCACCTTCCATCACCAACACCAAATCCACGGCGCGGATGGCGCTCGGCCGATGGGCGACGACAACCGCAATGCCCTTGCGCTCGCGCACGGAGGCGATCGCATTAACGACTGCAGCCTCGCCTTCCGCATCGAGATGGGCATTGGGTTCATCCAGCACAACAAGGAAAGGGTCTCGATAAAGGGCCCGGGCAAGACCGATAAGCTGGCGCTGCCCGGCGGAAAGTGCCGATCCGGCCTCACCAATCGGAGTTTCGTATCCGTGCTCAAATCGGAGGATCAGTTCGTGGGTGCCCGCTGCCTTCGCCGCGGCGACAATAGCCTCAGGGTCAGGATCATCTTCAAAACGAGCGATGTTTTCGGCAATGGTGCCATCGAACAATTCAACACCTTGCGGCAGATAGCCGATGTGACGGCCTAGTGCTTCCCGGTCCCATTGATCGAGGCTTGCGCTGTCGATGCGAACCTTCCCGGCGACCGGCGTCCATGCGCCGACGATGGCGCGCGAGAGTGTCGACTTGCCCGAGCCCGATGGACCGATGACCCCGAGTGCGCTTCCCGCCTGAATGGCAAACGCAAAGCCGGTCACGGTCGGCTTGCTTTCGCCGGGCGGAACGATTGTCACGCTTTCGAGGCGCAGTTCGCGTTCAGGTTCAGGCATTAGCATGACAGGAGCGGTTTCAGGAACCTTTTCCAAGAGGTCCTCCAGCCGCGCCCAACCCTGGCGCGCCATGAGGAAGGGTTTCCAGCTTGAAATGGCGAGATCGACCGGAGCCAGCGCACGCCCCATCATGATCGAACTGGCAATCATGACCCCGGCCGTAGCCTCTTCCCTGACCACAAGGTACGCACCGACGGCAAGAATGGCCGATTGCAGCAGCACACGCAGCGACTTTGAAATGGCACCCAGCCCACCTGCCACGTCCCCAGCTTTCCGGTTGGCGGCCAGACACTTGGCATTGGCCTTTTGCCATCGGGCAGCGATCCGCTTTCCAAGACCGAGAGCTTGCACGACCTCGGCATTGCAACGCGCTGCTTGCAGCAGACCATTGCGTGCCATGTTGTGGGCAACGGTATCGCTTATCGGCCCTTGCGAGAGAGTGTTGGCAAGGAGTGTCAGAGATGTGAGACCGACCGCCCCGATAAGTGCCGTCATGCCGATCCAGAAATGAAGGAGGAAGCAAATGCCGAGATAAAACAGCATCCATGGCAGATCGAAGAACGCTGTCGGACCGTTTCCACCTAAGAAGCCGCGAACATTGTCGAGATCGCGAAGCGGCTGCAAGCCGTCGCCCGGCATGCGCGTTGAAAGCGGAAGGCGAACGATCGCATCGTGAACGCGTCCGGAAAACTGACCATCGAAACGCTCGCCAATCCGCAGCAGCACGCGGGCGCGCAAAATGTCGAGCAGGCATTGGAACGCATAAAGCCCCGCAGCAAGCACGACGAGCCCCACTAGCGTGGATACGCTGCCACTTGCCAGAACGCGGTCATAGACCTGAAGCATGAACAGCGGCGAGATCAGCGCAAGCACGTTGACCACGCCGCTGATCAACATAATGCCCCAAATCGCGGATGTCAGAGGGAAGGGTCTCAAAGCTGAATCCTTTGGAATGGTTGTCACGTAAGTCTCCGGAGGCTGGCGACCCGGCTCCCTATATTGCTCCCCGACCGGCAACCGACTGCATCCGCTCGCTGGTTCAGGATCAGTGCTCCCGCCGAATATGTTTGGTCCCGGCATTTAATGGAGCGGGTCAACAACACCGTCCGGCTGAAGGTTTGGAAGGGATTCATCGTGGTCGGCCGCAAGGGCCCGAACAGGCGAATCCGCCTCCACACCTTCAGGAGATTTCGGTGCACGACCAGCGCGACGCGCAGGGCTTGGTCAAGCTATCCACGCTGCGACTGCTCCCGGGCGCCCCTCGGGCGCCCCGGCCCAGGCAAGTAGCGGAACGGGAAAGCGCCCGCCCAGGGGGCGGGGCGGGCGCGGTTCCGTATGGGTTTCTGGATCAAACGAAGGTGAAGTCCGACGCGGTCAGGCCTAGGTCGGCCACGGTGACTACACCGCCCAGGTGGGCGAACTCGTGCGCGCTGCCGTCGGCGGTGACATAGGCCAGAGTTGCGAGTCTGTCGGTGTAGCTGCTTTGGTAGACAATGATGTCGCCGGCGTGCTCGCCGGAG
>NZ_JAMYUQ010000045.1:0-4292 GCF_040323095.1 Mesorhizobium sp. M0058 | reverse complement strand
TTTCGGCATCGAAGACAACTTCGTCGTTGACCTCAAGACGGACCAGTTTGTAGCCGTCACCAAATGGATCATAGGCCAGCAGATAGCCCATTGATGCGACCTGGCTGGCGCCCTGGATTGGCACCAGCGCGACGCGGGAGAACGGGTCATTGTTCAGCCAGCCCGTGCCGCCGACGTCTCCCAACCCCTGCGTGTTCGTCAGCTTCACCTGCGTGTAGCCGGAGATGTTAGTGACCGTGGCGGCGCCACCGATGACAGGAATGCCATCGACCTTGTAGGTTCCGACAACGATGGGGATCTGGCGGCCAAGGACCGACGAAAAAGAAAAGGTCGGCGCGGCAGAAACCGGGTCTGGTTGCTTGGTGGTCTGCTCGGAACCCCAGCCGCCCCAAGACGACCCGACGTTCGACGAACCGGGCGTCGCAAACCAGACCATCAGCCGGCCCCCTGCAGCCGTAGGAAGCGCTGAATGCCGTCCGGAGTCCGGACTGCGAATGCCCTGTGCATCGCAACGATGTCGGTTCTCAAGATTGTCGCGGTTGCCAAAGGCTTGAGCGTCATCACGGTAATGCGGGTGGCATCCTGGGTGAGCAAAACCTTCATCAGGCAGGCCTCACCGCGCGCCACGCGGTGGCCGATGCTGTCACCCTCGGTTCCGTCTGAAAAGCGCCCTGGCACAAGCCAGATCGCGACGATGTCGCCCTCCTTGGGCTCATCCAACGCCGACACCGACCATAGAGAGCCGGCCAAAGCAGAGCCCAGGCAATCGCCGCCAGCGCTTTGCGACTGGTAGAGGTTCGGAAAGGTGGCCGGCGCCGGCATCCTATCGACCATTGATCGACCTCTGCATGTCCCGGCCGGCAAGCGCCATCTGGCGACGCATTTCGGAGATGCTGTCCTTTGAGATCGTCGTGCCGCCCTCGACCTTGACGTTGACGTTGACCTGGACGGGCCGACTATCGACACCGCCCTTTGACGACCCGCTGCTGCGCTGATCGCTGATCTGGTCGGTGTCGGCGATGATGACGTGCTCGCGCGGCTTCTTGAAGAACTCGACCTTCTGTGTGTCGCCGGGTCCGCCGCCGATCATGCCGCCCGTAGAGAAGCCGTAGACCGCCCGATGCGCGATCTGCTGTGGCGTCGCCGAAAGCCCCTGAGCGCCATAGCCGATGATGCCGCTGACGTTGTGAGCGTTGGACTTGGCCACAGCTAGCGCCTTCAAGTAAGCAGCATATTTCGGGTCGCGCTCCGTGCCGCCCGAGGCAGACGATCCACCGCTAGACGACGAGCCGCCACCGAATGAAGCGGATCCAGAAGTCTTGATGTCATCGAGCAACTGAGCCGTCTTCTTGGTGTTCACCGCGGTATCGGTGATCGCAGCGGTTAGCTTGTCCTGGTCAGCCGTGGTCTGCGATGTCGTGGCAAGCGCCATCGATTGCGCATGGGGAATGACCGTCCCCGCCGATTGCGGCAGGACAAGCTCCGGCCCCTTTTCACCAACCCAATAAGGTGTGTTGGGCGAGATTGGACCGCCTGCCGCGCGCCCTTGGTAGTCGTACGTATAGGTCGACGGCATCTGGCTTTCATTCACGCCCGCCGGCAGGTAATAGATAGGTTTGCCGGCATTCGCTCCCGTCGTTGAGATGTCGCCGTTAGGCCCGCCGCCACCACCGCCGTACATGGCATTAACCTGCGCAAGAACCCTTGGGTCTTGATAGGTCTTGGGCTGCGTATAGCCCCACGAGTTGGTGGAGGTGTTGAAGATCGGAGTCGAGGAGACCGCCGGGCCATTTGACGAATAGCGCGTGACACCGACGCCGGTCGTGCCGCCGCCAGATGACTTCGGCACATCGTAGGTCGACTGCGTGCCCGTCCCGACCTGGCGCGTGACCACGGTGATGGTGACTGTGCGATTCTGGATCGCCTGAATCGCCCGGTTAAGCTGAGCGGCATCAGCGGCGCCGGCATCCATCTGCATCCGGGCGCGGACCAGGCTGTCGATGAACCTGTTGACCTGTTCGACGCCGAGACCGCCCTCAATGAGCGTCTGGCGCAACATGTCAATGCCAGAGGCAACGGTGCTGGCGGTGGTGTTCCCACTGTTCAGCGCGTCGAAAAGCCTGTTGATGATGCCGACGGTATTCCCCAGCGCGGCGTTGGCGCCGTCAATGTTGCGTACATCTCCGAAGAACGCTTGGATGTTGTCCTTGCCGCCGGCGGTGGCGATAGCCTCCTTCAGCGTCTCGACCTGTGTTGTCGTGTCGCGGAACTGCTTGCTGAGATCGAGCATGCTCTGCGCCTGCTCACGCCGCATGTTCTGGATGGTCTGGCCGGCCTGCTCGAATTGGCCGACGACGCCCTGGAAGGACCCGCCCAACGAGCGGGTGACCCCGAACCCATCAGACCCGCCGCTGTCGATGGTGCCGAATAGCTTCGCGATCGTGGCGTCTGCAGTCCCTGCATCACGGTTGATATTTTTAAAGCCAGCTGCGACTTCTGCCAGCGACTTGGTGGCTTTCTGATTATCAACAGCGATGCTCTTTGCTTCCAGATCTGCCGGGATCGTTGCTGCAACCTTTGCCGCTTGCTCTGCGGTGTCCTGCAAACCTTTCGCGAACTCGTGCGCATTCTTAGAGAGGGTCGGATCGAGGCGTATCCTGCCGAGCTCGCTTTGCAGATCAACCGCATCCAGGGCGCCGCTCTTGAGTTCCTTGGCAAGCTCGGCGAATTGCTCAAGCCCGGCCTTGCCAATCCTGGCGAAGTCCCCGTCGCCGGTGTCGAGTAGATCCATCTGCCGACGCATGTCGTTCATCAGGGAAGCCAACGTTTTACGCGCTTCGCTCACCTGATCTGCCGTGTCGGCGGCGATGACCGACTTCGGCATCTGGGAAGCCTGGTCCTCGTACTTCTTTGCCGCTGCTGCCGCCGCCGGATAAGCCTTGGCGATGTCGTCGATCAGCGCTTTGTGGCCCTTCAGCACTTCGTCAGCGGATTTTATGTCCTCGCGCGTGGCCAAGGCATACGTGGCAATCGCAACGCCAGCGAGTCCAGCGGCGGTGATGATGCCGCCCAGCGGCGTTGAGACGAAACTGAGTATACCTGCGCCTACCGCCTTCAGTGATCCAAGTGCGCCCGTTGGTCCGCTTTCCAGCGCATCGAAAATCTGCCCCGCCTGACTTGCGAAAATCTGCATCGGCGGTGCGCCGAGCGCGAACATTGTGATGACGTCGTTGCCCTGCCGAGACAGGTTGAGCATCTGGTTCGATGTCAGCCGCGCGGCGGTCCCCACGCTGGCGATATGGGTCACCCCGGCGCGCGTGGACGCGGAAACAGCATCGGTCTTCTGTCTGACAAGATCGAGAACTCTCGCACGTTCGACCTCATCGATGCCGAGTTTGCGCGCCGCAGCATCGGCCGTGATCAACGCGCGTTCCATCTGCTTGGTGGCTGCAAACGCCGGGTCGACGGAAGCCTTCAGGCGATCCCATGACTTGGCGGTTGACGAGACCGAGCCGGCGGTGCCGGTCATCACCATAGTCTGTTTTTCGATCGCCACGCTGGCTGCGTTGGCCTGATCGATCGTCTTGTCATAGGCAGCTTGGGCCGCCTTCATGGCGCGCACGAAGGCAGCCGAACCTTGCTCGGCCTGCCTGGAGTCGATTATCAGCTCTGTTACGACGGTTTCGTCGGCCATCAGTGCACGGGCTCCTTGGTTTTGGCCGCCGGCGAGAAGATTTCGGGCGACCAGTTGACCCCTGCCACCAGCGTCAGCGGCTCGAGGTCCGCGATGGCAACGGCCTTCGCTAGCACTTCCCGCGCTTCGCGCTTGCGGCCGGCTTGGGATAGCGCATGGATGCTGCGAACCGTCGATTTCTGGGTGGCAACCAAGTTGGCGAGCGAGGTCACCAGGCTATTGTGCGCTGAGGTGGCAGCGTTGAAAGCCTGGTGCATGCGCTCGAGTTCGTCGGCCAGGTCGAGTGCGTGGGCGGCGATCTCGGCTGGCGTCATGCGGGCGTGGGCGGCGGCGAGCTGATCGGCGGCGGAGCTCATGTGTCCACACCTGAGCTGTTCGGCCCGGCGGAACTGGAGCGCGTATTCCGCCGGGCCGTTGACGTGCGGCAATGAGCGAGCCGCACATTTCTGAAACGGAAGGACATCGGCTCAGCCCTTTGCCCGGAGCCGCAGTCGGTGGCGTCGCGCTCGCATGTCGGCCGCGATGGTCACTGGTTGACGGTTTGCGGACTTGCCTGGCGCTGCCGACGGCTTCTTGCTGCTGATCAGTCGCTGCAGCG
>NZ_JAMYUQ010000044.1:0-5941 GCF_040323095.1 Mesorhizobium sp. M0058 | reverse complement strand
AAAAACATCGTCGATGACTGTTGACAGTTCTGGTTGGTGGCGACTATATACGCCTCACGAACGAGGGCGGTGCGCCGCTGGCGGCGAAGCAGTTTGCTTCTGAGAAAGCCCTTGTGAGAATTCAAGAGAGCCGCGTAAGCGACACTCGGACGGCCCCGAAGCCAGAGGTGGAACGGGCCACGACATTGCGTGAAGTGATGTCTGTTCTTTGAAAATTGAATATTGAAGAAAGAGAAACGTGGGCGGCAGAGTCCTGCTGAACCTCTTATCCCGCCAGGGGTAGAAGGTTCGAACGAGACTTTGGCGGACACGTTTTGAGAGAATAAAGTCTACCAAGGCACTGATGTGTCTAGGTGTGAATGTTCTCGTCAATTCAAAGCGTGACCAGATAAAAGCCAATCAAAGTTTCAAAACTTGAGAGTTTGATCCTGGCTCAGAACGAACGCTGGCGGCAGGCTTAACACATGCAAGTCGAGCGCCTCGCAAGAGGAGCGGCAGACGGGTGAGTAACGCGTGGGAATCTACCCATCTCTACGGAACAACTCCGGGAAACTGGAGCTAATACCGTATACGTCCTTCGGGAGAAAGATTTATCGGAGATGGATGAGCCCGCGTTGGATTAGCTAGTTGGTGGGGTAATGGCCTACCAAGGCGACGATCCATAGCTGGTCTGAGAGGATGATCAGCCACATTGGGACTGAGACACGGCCCAAACTCCTACGGGAGGCAGCAGTGGGGAATATTGGACAATGGGCGAAAGCCTGATCCAGCCATGCCGCGTGAGTGATGAAGGCCCTAGGGTTGTAAAGCTCTTTCAACGGTGAAGATAATGACGGTAACCGTAGAAGAAGCCCCGGCTAACTTCGTGCCAGCAGCCGCGGTAATACGAAGGGGGCTAGCGTTGTTCGGAATTACTGGGCGTAAAGCGCACGTAGGCGGATATTTAAGTCAGGGGTGAAATCCCGGGGCTCAACCCCGGAACTGCCTTTGATACTGGGTATCTCGAGTCCGAGAGAGGTGAGTGGAATTCCGAGTGTAGAGGTGAAATTCGTAGATATTCGGAGGAACACCAGTGGCGAAGGCGGCTCACTGGCTCGGTACTGACGCTGAGGTGCGAAAGCGTGGGGAGCAAACAGGATTAGATACCCTGGTAGTCCACGCTGTAAACGATGGAAGCTAGCCGTTGGCAAGTTTACTTGTCGGTGGCGCAGCTAACGCATTAAGCTTCCCGCCTGGGGAGTACGGTCGCAAGATTAAAACTCAAAGGAATTGACGGGGGCCCGCACAAGCGGTGGAGCATGTGGTTTAATTCGAAGCAACGCGCAGAACCTTACCAGCCCTTGACATCCCGGTCGCGGTTTCCAGAGATGGGAACCTTCAGTTCGGCTGGACCGGTGACAGGTGCTGCATGGCTGTCGTCAGCTCGTGTCGTGAGATGTTGGGTTAAGTCCCGCAACGAGCGCAACCCTCGCCCTTAGTTGCCAGCATTAAGTTGGGCACTCTAAGGGGACTGCCGGTGATAAGCCGAGAGGAAGGTGGGGATGACGTCAAGTCCTCATGGCCCTTACGGGCTGGGCTACACACGTGCTACAATGGTGGTGACAGTGGGCAGCGAGACCGCGAGGTCGAGCTAATCTCCAAAAGCCATCTCAGTTCGGATTGCACTCTGCAACTCGAGTGCATGAAGTTGGAATCGCTAGTAATCGCGGATCAGCATGCCGCGGTGAATACGTTCCCGGGCCTTGTACACACCGCCCGTCACACCATGGGAGTTGGTTTTACCCGAAGGCGCTGTGCTAACCGCAAGGAGGCAGGCGACCACGGTAGGGTCAGCGACTGGGGTGAAGTCGTAACAAGGTAGCCGTAGGGGAACCTGCGGCTGGATCACCTCCTTTCTAAGGAAGAACTCTAATGGAAACGCTTAATCGCTCGTCTTCGGATGAGAGATGATGAGCCTCTGCCTTTCAGTTCTCTTGGAACAAGACGGAAGAGAGTCACTCTTACCGTCGCGCATACCTTAAGCGGGTCTGCCGCCTTCGTTTCTCTTTCTTCAGCGAATGACTTTGGATCAGCGCTCGCGCGCCGTACCGCGGCCCTTTGGGCCGCTGGCGCTCCGCGAGGGCGCGGCATAAGCCGCGACGGCCGGTCGGCCTTGCGAGGCTTTGCCTCGATGTCACCCAGCTCGTTACTGGCAGAGCGCGGTCTTTAGGGCTTGTAGCTCAGTTGGTTAGAGCGCGCGCTTGATAAGCGTGAGGTCGGAGGTTCAAGTCCTCCCAGGCCCACCACTTGCGCGATCCCGCAGGGATCGTCGCTTCAGCCTCGATGTGGAAGTTGAGCTCCAGCGCGATCCCGTAGGGATCGTCGCTTCGGTCTCGATACCATTATGCGGGAGCAAGATATCAGGGGCCGTAGCTCAGCTGGGAGAGCGCCTGCTTTGCAAGCAGGATGTCGTCGGTTCGATCCCGTCCGGCTCCACCACTTCCACGCAATCCGCAGGATTGTCGTGTCGCGCGATCCGCAGGATCGTCGCCTTGAAGTGTGTTGAGTGAGGGTGGTGAAAAAAGTCATTCGTATAAAGGTTTGTGGTGAGCTTCTTGGCTTGCCGCTTGTTCTGTTTTGACATCGTAAAGAGAAGATTTGTTCGAACTTCATGAGCCGAAAGGTTCGTGATTTGTCGCGGGAGACGCTCAATCTCCCGCATATGATGGGTTTGCCTAACCGCACCCTCGAACCGATCTCGAGAAGCTGGTCTTTTTGTGCCAATGACATCGAATGTGGATCCCGCACAGGATCCGGTTCAGGCGACAATTCCTTTGGAATTGCGCGGACGCCAACCCCGCAAGGGAGAGGCTGAAGCGACAATCCTTCGGATTGCGCGGATGGGCATTGGCAATGAGAACGATCAAGTGTCTTAAGGGCAATTGGTGGATGCCTTGGCATGCACAGGCGATGAAGGACGTGATACGCTGCGATAAGCTACGGGGAGGTGCGAATACCCTTTGATCCGTAGATTTCCGAATGGGGAAACCCACCTAAGGTACTTGGAAAATCAGAGTAGCAGAGCGATCTGCTACTGTGGTTTCCAAGTATCGATAATAGGTAACTTATCCTGAATACATAGGGATAAAGTGGCGAACGCGGGGAACTGAAACATCTAAGTACCCGTAGGAAAGGACATCAACCGAGACTCCGGAAGTAGTGGCGAGCGAACCCGGACCAGGCCAGTGGCGATTGAGAGACAAGCGGAACCTTCTGGAAAGTAGGGCCATAGTGGGTGACAGCCCCGTACGCGTAATGCGATCAATCGTCCTCGAGTAAGGCGGGACACGTGAAATCCTGTCTGAAATTGGGAGGACCACCTTCCAAGCCTAAGTACTCGTGCATGACCGATAGCGAACTAGTACCGTGAGGGAAAGGTGAAAAGCACCCCGACAAGGGGAGTGAAAGAGTACCTGAAACCGATTGCCTACAAACAGTGGGAGCCCGCAAGGGTCACCACGTACCTTTTGTATAATGGGTCAGCGACTTAGTGTGACGAGCAAGCTTAAACCGCTAGGTGTAGGCGCAGCGAAAGCGAGTCTGAACAGGGCGTTCAGTTCGTCGCATTAGACCCGAAACCGAGTGATCTAGCCATGAGCAGGTTGAAGGTAAGGTAACACTTACTGGAGGACCGAACCCATAACTGTTGCAATAGTTCGGGATGACTTGTGGCTAGGGGTGAAAGGCCAATCAAACTCGGAAATAGCTGGTTCTCCGCGAAATCTATTTAGGTAGAGCGTCGACCGAATACCCCAGGGGGTAGAGCACTGGATGGGCTAGGGGTCCTCACCGGATTACCAAACCTAACCAAACTCCGAATACCTGGGAGTACTAGTCGGCAGACACACGGCGGGTGCTAACGTCCGTCGTGAAAAGGGAAACAACCCTGACCTACAGCTAAGGTCCCCAAGTTATGGCTAAGTGGGAAAGGATGTGAGGATCCCAAAACAACCAGGATGTTGGCTTAGAAGCAGCCATCATTTAAAGAAAGCGTAACAGCTCACTGGTCTAAATAAGGGTCTTTGCGCCGAAAATGTAACGGGGCTAAAGCCATACACCGAAGCTTAGGGTTTGGTCCGCAAGGGCCAAGCGGTAGCGGAGCGTTCTGTAAGCTGACGAAGCCATACCCGTGAGGGGTGGTGGAGGTATCAGAAGTGCGAATGCTGACATGAGTAACGTAAGGGGAGTGAGAGACTCCCCCGCCGAAAGACCAAGGGTTCCTGCTTAAAGCTAATCTGAGCAGGGTTAGCCGGCCCCTAAGACGAGGCGGAAACGCGTAGTCGATGGGAACCACGTTAATATTCGTGGGCTTGGAGGTAGTGACGGATCGCACAAGTTGTCCAATCTTATCGGATTGAACGGGCAGCGGAGCGGTTCCAGGAAATAGCTCCTCCTTATAAACCGTACCCGAAACCGACACTGGTGGTCAGGTAGAGTATACCAAGGCGCTTGAGAGAACTATGCTGAAGGAACTCGGCAAATTGCACGCGTAACTTCGGAAGAAGCGTGACCCTTTTCTACGCAAGTAGAGGAGGGTGGCACAGACCAGGGGGTAGCGACTGTTTATCAAAAACACAGGGCTCTGCGAAGTCGCAAGACGACGTATAGGGTCTGACGCCTGCCCGGTGCTGGAAGGTTAAGAGGAGGGGTGCAAGCTCTGAATCGAAGCCCCAGTAAACGGCGGCCGTAACTATAACGGTCCTAAGGTAGCGAAATTCCTTGTCGGGTAAGTTCCGACCTGCACGAATGGCGTAACGACTTCCCCGCTGTCTCCAGCATAGACTCAGTGAAATTGAATTCCCCGTGAAGATGCGGGGTTCCTGCGGTTAGACGGAAAGACCCCGTGCACCTTTACTATAGCTTTACATTGGCATTCGTAGTGGCATGTGTAGGATAGGTGGTAGGCTTTGAAACCTGGGCGCCAGCTCAGGTGGAGCCACCCTTGAAATACCACCCTTATTACTATGGATGTCTAACCGCGGCCCGTTATCCGGGTCCGGGACAATGTATGGTGGGTAGTTTGACTGGGGCGGTCGCCTCCTAAAGAGTAACGGAGGCGCGCGATGGTGGGCTCAGAACGGTCGGAAATCGTTCGCTGAGTGCAATGGCATAAGCCTGCCTGACTGCGAGACTGACAAGTCGAGCAGAGACGAAAGTCGGTCATAGTGATCCGGTGGTCCCGCGTGGAAGGGCCATCGCTCAACGGATAAAAGGTACGCCGGGGATAACAGGCTGATGACCCCCAAGAGTCCATATCGACGGGGTTGTTTGGCACCTCGATGTCGACTCATCGCATCCTGGGGCTGGAGCAGGTCCCAAGGGTATGGCTGTTCGCCATTTAAAGCGGTACGTGAGTTGGGTTCAGAACGTCGTGAGACAGTTCGGTCCCTATCTGCCGTGGGTGTAGGAATATTGAAAGGATCTGTCCCTAGTACGAGAGGACCGGGATGGACGGATCTCTGGTGGACCTGTTGTGGCGCCAGCCGCATAGCAGGGTAGCTATATCCGGACGGGATAACCGCTGAAGGCATCTAAGCGGGAAACCCACCTTAAAACGAGTATTCCCTGAGAACCGTGGAAGACGACCACGTTGATAGGCCGGGTGTGGAAGAGCGGCAACGCTTGAAGCTTACCGGTACTAATAGTTCGATCGGCTTGATCGTTCTCATTCCTTATGCTCATCGTGAACACGATGATCTGACCAGCGCTCACGCATGAGCGGCCCTTAACAGGGCCTATGCTCCGCGAGGGCGCCGGAAAACCGGCGACGCGCAGTCGCGCTTGCGGACTTTGTCCGTTAGCTAGACACAAACGTCGCCTTGGCACGAAAAAACAGCTTCTCGATATAACGTGCGTTTTGCCGACCTGGTGGTTATGGCGGAGCGGCTGCACCCGATCCCAT
>NZ_JAMYUQ010000043.1:0-7135 GCF_040323095.1 Mesorhizobium sp. M0058 | reverse complement strand
GAGCGATCATCAGGCTTTCGCCCGACCAGGGAGAAGGCCCATGCCCACACCGGCACAGAGCCGGCTCATGTATTTTATGGGCCAACTCGTTCACAACGAGAGCATCGTTTCCAAGCAGGATATTATCGTCGGCTTACTGGATCACGAAGGCAGTCCGACGGCCGACGCCGACGAATTGCTGGCGAACTTGCATCGATCACTGCAACAGGCCCGACAGAGCTTGCACGAGGCGCAAGAGATCTATGGAGTCAGAAATGCGGAGTAGCGAAAAAACAAAACTCGCATACACAGCCGCAGAGTTCGCCGAAAAACACGGTTTGACCGTGAAGGCAGCCGAAATCATTCTGTCCGTGAACGGCTCCTCACGTGTCGCTTGCGATGCAGCAGCACGCGCATTCAAAGAAGCGGTTGCGCACCGAGAACACAGCAATGACGGCGAATGAGGCCCGCGCCTGCTTCCGAGGCTGCGCGGGCCGACCATGACGAGTGGAGAGGACATCTTGGTCACCGGCAGGAATCGCTGAAGAACGAGCCGGGTGTGACCGAACAGCCTCAGAGCGAGGTTGTTCCCGACTGACGCAAAAAAGCCCGCCAACATGAGCCGGCGGGCCAAGTAATGGGTCGCTGTCCAATGAACGCGTTAGGTGTCTTCAGATGGATTTTGGTCGAGAAGCCGCCGCGCGTCAGGCGCAACAAATCGGGCGCCGATTGAACGCCCTGCGGACGCAGGAACGCCTTCGTCTCGCGGGCGCTCCGCGTAAGCAAATCTTCGCCGCCGAGAAGCTCAATCGTCTCGGCCCAACCGTCGTCTGCAAGCAATTCGTGTGTCATCGCAGTTAGAAACCCACCCGATTCCGCAGGGCAATACCTATCTTATCGCCTAGGCCCTTTTGCCCCTACCGCCGAGACATGACCGAGCACCACGGAGCTGTCGAACATCTGCACCAGGTGCGCCGACGACGAGAGCGCAGCGAGATGATCAAAGAACGTTTCGAACACGCCCGCCTTGCTCAGCCGGTCGAAGCGTTTCCAAACGCTGTTCCATTTGCCGAAACGCTCCGGCAGCGCTCGCCATGTAATGTTGTGGACTGAGAATAGTGCAGAGCCTCCACGAATAGCAGGGTCGTCCCGACCCTTGGCTCCGCGCCGTGGCAGCGATCCGCGGAACACCTCCAGCGCCGCCGACCAATCCATCTCCGTCATCTTCGTAGACATTGCCGACCTCCAGAATCAGTCGGCAATCTATGAATCACACCGGATTCCTCTCAAACCAATACCGGTGTCGTTGCGCCCACTTCTGTGCCGGATAAGCAAAGAATAGGCCGGTAAACGGTGAACGCAGTTCGGGGAGTACCCGCACCAGATCGAGCTGATGGGCGAGATAGCCTGGAAGAAAGCTGATGCCCAATCCTATCGCCACGAGCGCCCTCACCGTTAGCAGATCATCGCAGGTGAGGCCCCCTGTCAGGTCAACACCGATCTTCCGGTCGCCCGCCAGCATCGGCAGCGGTCGCGCCCATGCCTTGCTGAGGGCGATTAGATCGTGATGTTCGAGTTGCTCCAGTGAGACAGGTGTGCCCCGGCGGCCGAGGTAGGCCTTGGAAGTGTCCTGAAGGACCCGTCACGAAAGCGCGTGAGATCAGGCTGGAATCGCGCAACGGGCCGACGCGCACGGCGAGGTCGATGCCGTCGGCGACGAGATCGGCAACGCGGTCGGTGACGAAGAGATCAACGGCGACCGCCGGATAAGCCTTACGGAACGCTGCAATAACAGGCGGTAGAAGCGTCTGCGCGATATCCACTGACGCCGTCAGCCGAAGCTGTCCGTCCATCCCCGCCGACTCTGCGCGAAGCTCAGCTTCGACGGTCTCGATTTCTCGCAGCGCGATGCGACACCGCTCGAAATAGGCTTGGCCCTCGGGCGTAGCGCGCAGCTTTCTGGTCGTGCGCTGGATCAACGAGAGCCCGAGCCGTCGCTCCAGGGCCGCGACCTTGGCGCTCACTGTCGTTGCAGGCATGCCGAGACGGCGCGCCGCGCCGGCAAAGCTCCCTGCCTCGAGGACGTTGATGAAGACACATATCTCGTCGATGCGCATTCCCGGATTATGCAGAAAACGGGATGCTCATTCCAGTCATCTCATATTTTCCGGGCAATGCATTTGCGCGATATTTACGCTTGTCGAAATCGCCAGCAGGGGAGCGGAGGCCATGAACGATCAATCGATCAATCCCAATGACGCCGCCAGCTTCGTCGAAAAATATGCCATCAACCCGCGCGTTCGGGTCGGTCACGTCCATCTCAACGTCGCCGACATCGAGCGATCGCTAGCCTTTTATTGCGGTGCCCTCGGGTTCGGCGTCAACCTGTCGCTAGGCGAGGAGGCTGCCTTTCTCGCGGCGGGCGGATATCACCATCATCTGGCGCTCACTAACTGGAAAGGCCGCGGCGGCGCCGCGCCCCCCATTGGCACGACGGGCCTACACCATGTCGCCTTTCTCTATCCGACACGGGCGGCGATGGCGGCTGCGCTGCGCCGCCTGCGAGCAGCAGGGGTGACGCTCACCGGCGCGAATGACCATGGCGGCTCGGAGGCGATCTATGTGCGCGATCCCGACGGCAACGGGGTAGAACTCTATTGGGATCGCCCGGAAGCGGAATGGCCGCGCAACCCGGACGGCGCGCTGAAACTGGTCAGCAATCCGCTCGACGTGGACAATCTCGCCCGGGAGGGGGCATCAGACTGCTAAGCTGGCCACCGCCATGGCGGGCTGCGTTCGGAGGACTGCTGCGACAGTGCTAGCCATTCACCGAGCCACGGAGCCGGTTGGCTGCGAGCGGAGGGCAACCATTCGGCTGGCGGGCTTCGCCACCCCAGGTAATAAAGTGTACGCTTCGAGAAGACCGTCGGCAAACTCAAGCGCTTAAAATGCATCGCAATACCCTGCGGGAAGAGAAGCGAAGCTTCGCATCCGAGCTTAGGACTTGACCGGCGGCTAGCCAGACGGCTCCCGCGCGGCTGAGACGGCCCTGTCCCGTTCCTTTGGATGAACTGCGCCTTGTGGCCGGTGATGTTCTCGATCGCCTTCAAAAGGGGTCGATGGAGCTCACAGAGCTTGGCATGCTCGCTGTGGTACGCACAGCGGCCCGACGATGCTCTTGTGCAGCGCTTCGGCTGCCGCCAGGAAGCGCTCGATTTCAGCCCGGGAAAGCTGTTCGGAAGGTTTGGTTCTGGCCATTGGTGCTTGCGCAATTACTAATTTAGTGAAACCTTACGTTCTTCTGGGGAGTAGACGTGAGACCGGTCGGTCCAGCTATGGGGCGGCATTGAACATGATGTTTTTTCCGCGATTACTGATTGGGATGTTTGCCACGTCGACCGTGGTAGCGACCTGGACTTACCTAGCAACCGATTCGTTCTGGAAGTCCCTTGCATGGACCTTGCTGATTTTTATCATCTTTCAGGTTGCATATTCCTATTTTCATTCGCGCTTTTCGACAAGCTTTGGTTGAAAAGAACCGAAGAAATACCGAACCCTGCCGAGCCTACCTGTCGAGACGGCGGTGTCTCATCTGAAGGGCGCTCGACGACGCTTTGAGGGAGACCGCCAGACACGAGAGCAGCGATCATGCTAATCTTTGCGAACTATGCGAAAGAAGGAAAGCCGTGGCAGCGCCAACAATCATCGAAAAGCGCGCTGGCGCTGGATGTCGCACGGAGATCGTCGACAGGGTGCGGACCGACGACGCCGAAGCCGAGGAGCGCGAGGTAGGTCTAAGGAGGAAACACAGATGGCTGCCTATCTGATAGCGGATGTAGACGTAAAAGACGCTGCCTTGTTCGAGGAATATCGGCGGGACGTTCCCGCTACCGAAGAGCGGTACGGTGGGCGGTACCTGGGCCGCGGTGGCGCCACCAAGGTTTTGGAAGGTGATTGGGATCCACACCGACTGGTCATTGTCGAATTCCCCGACATGGCGTCATTGATGGGCTGGTATAATTCGCCGGAATACGCCCGGCTGATCGAGATCCGCAAACGTTCCGCTAACACCAGGATCATCGCTATAGAAGGGATTGCAACGCCTGCGGCGTGACCCATAAGCGCGGCCAGCGGACCCGACGACAGTTGGGCATCCTCAGCGTCATTTCTTCCTCACGGCGAGATGCCGGAGCAGCAAGACCACTTAGTACACTCTATGATCAATTTGCCGCTGCGCCGGCGAGCGAGCAAAAGACGCGGGAACAGGTGTCTCGTGACCGCCGTGTTATCCCGATCATCCGAAGACGTTCGCTCTGGTGCGGGACGACTTCAAGTCCTTTTTCAAGGGTGTTCGGAGGTTGGCCCACGGCTGAAGGGCTGCACAACCAAGGGGCGACGATCAGCTTCTCCACCTTCAGACACATCGTGATAACCTGTCGGCCATGAAATCGGTGGCTTGAGAGAAACGTGGGCGGGCCCCAGGAGACTAATTTCTGCCCATGGGGAAGGCGATGTCCGCGCTAGCCGGAATGTCAGCTACCGAAGATCCGCCGCGTGAAGGCTGCCAGTCCGCTAACGGCCGCCCCAAAGCTGCCGGTCAAGACAAGGTCGCGTTGGAACCGATCCTTCGCATCCCCCGTTATCGAATGGAAGGGACATTACTTGCCATTAGGAGATGAAGAATGAAACGGCTTCTTTTTGCCACTGCCATGATGGCTCTTTCCAGCGGGCTTGCGTTCGCGGGGACGACAGGGACAACAGGGACGACGTCGAGTGGCTCCTCCACTACCACAACGATGCCGACGACAGATAACAACACGGATTCGACCACAACGAAGTCGACCAATTCGAACTCAGCGAAGGACTGTGCGCCGGGCCAGCAGAGTGGCAGTGCTAAGCAGGCCGCTCCTGGTCAACAGGATGACACCAGTGCCAAGTCCGCAGCCCCTGGACAGATGAAAACGACTGCCGAAGGTTGCTAATTGTGGCGGGAGGGGCCGGTTTGCACCGGCCGGAATGGATGCCTCCCGCTGCCGACCGGCGGCAACGGACCGGCCCGCGCCCTTCGATCAGCGCGGGCCGTTTTTCTGAAAGAACCTCCCTTAATCGTCCAAGGAGCCTGCAGCCTTTTCTTGGGCGAGCCGGAATGCATAGTTGGTTGCGGATGTCTTGTTGAATAGCGGCCCTTGGTGAAGGCAGATTTGAACGCGACAAACGCCTCAAGCGGCACGTCCAGGAAATCGTATTGCTTCCCCCCTGGCTCAAAACCAGACAGAGAACCCTGGTCCGGGTCAATAGTCGAACTCATCGAGGTCGGCGGCATGGTGCGTTTCAAGAAACCAGCGTGAGCCGCGGCCAGCCGGGTATGGACCGCCCTACAGGCTGAGCTGTATTCGAAGATGTGGCCGGGCGTAGAATGACGTCGCGTTCCGCCGCTTCGCGCGCCGCCCTGATCGGAGTTTTCGCGTTGACGGTGTGGGTGGCCGTCACGGCATCGGCTGCGATATCCTCAACACGGTATTTCGGCACTTTTGTTCCTACGCGTCGGTAGCGACTCCGCTTGTTTAGGGTCGCCCTCAAAGAGGAGAATAAGGTGGCAAGCTCGTCGTCGCCCTGCCGCCGGGGGTGTGACCCGGCGGCTTGGACGTTCGGCTAGGATCGCTCGGCTGTGACCGCCTTACGGCGTTGCCGCGGGAGTCTGCTTGGCAGCCATCTCGTCGATCTTCTCGGCAAGCACGCCGTTGGCCCATTCGGTGACCTCGGCGTCGACCGGCTTGTTGGCCATATCGGCGAGCGCGTCATCCAGCGATGGGACGGCGGCAGCAGCATCGGCCGCCGCTATATTGGCCGTATCGAGCGCTGCCTGCGCTGCATCGATCTGCTCCTGGGTCGGGACTTGGTCGGCCGGAGTATTCGGGTCGTTCAATTTGGCGTTCAACGCGTCGACTTCGGCTTGGGCGGCATCTACCGCGGCTTGGGCGCCCTTGGCGGCCGCCGACCCTGTCACATAAGCCTGAATGCCGGCGAATTTTTTGCTCTTGGAGTTCATATAGGCGTTGATGTTGCGCTGCAGCGAGTTCAGCCGGCCAAGCTTGGCGTGAATGTTCTTGTCCTTAGGCGTCGCGGCGACCTCAATGTCGTCGACGGCGACCTGGTCGTCGCCCGAGGTCTTCTTTCCGGCGTGAGCCGATGCCGACTTGCCGTGCGAAGCGCTGTTGCCGGACTTCCCGCCGCTGTTGCCGGACTTGCCGCTATTGCCGTGACCACCGCCATTGCCGTGACCACCGCCACTGCCGTGACCACCGCCATTGCCGTGACCACCACCATTGCCGTGACCACCTCCGTTTCCACCCGCGCCAGCGAAAGCAGGAGCGGTCACTAGCGCAAGCGCGGCAAGCGCTGCCAACAGCGTTTTTCGGGATGTCATGGTACCTCCTCAGTCGAATAGCCACCTCGCCGATTCGTTATAGAGCGGCTTATAAGAGTTTCCTAATTCGACTGAATGAACTTTAGATAAATGCTTGTTGCAATGAGCGACTGACGACTGCGAAGCGCTTTGTAACCCTCTGAAATCTAGCAAAAAATCCGGAGTCGCAGACCGTATCGCCCTTTGCGCGACTGAAGTCCCACACCGATCGGACCTTGGTCGGGCGATGCACAACCGCGGAATGCTTGCGGCATTTCGGAGTATGGCGTCACCGTGTGGCTGTGACTGCGCATTGGTAGACAACTCGCCGGGCGAAGACCCCAACTACCTCGAGCCCGGCGAGCCTTACACCTGATCAGAGTACGCGATCAGGACCGGGGATCAGCCGGCGAAAGATGTGGGTGCAATATGGGTGCCAAACTATTCGTCCCAAATTGGGACCATGCTGCGGCCTGCAAGCTGCGCTTAGGTCTCATAAAAGGCTTAGGCGTTCGCATCGGAAATGGCGATAGCTGGTTAGATCTTCCTTCCTCCGTTTGTATGATTCGTGGGCATTGGCAGGCGTGCGATATTGTTTGCCGGCGGGCGCTGAGTCTCACCGGTCGGGCCCAGCGGCCCGCCCGCCGCAAGGTGTCCCCCCGCGAGGTAGTGTGCTGAGAGTTCTGCAAATTCGCTGAGAGGGGGCGGTCATGGCAGGCTGGTGATTGTTCACGTCACCTGATTCCCGCG
>NZ_JAMYUQ010000042.1:0-8914 GCF_040323095.1 Mesorhizobium sp. M0058 | reverse complement strand
CCCGCGTCACAAGGGTACGGCCGTAATAGCCCGAGCGATAGCCAAGCCGTTCGGGCGTGCGCTCGCTCTTCGAGGCACCCAGCGCCTCGTCCATCTCGGCCTCAAGCACCTCCTGCATCACCGCACGGAGCACTTCGTGCAATCCATCCGGGTTCGAAAGCAAAATGTCTTTGACGGCAGCGCTGGCGGTCTTAACTTCAGTCTTGGTCATGGTGGCGTTCCTTCGCGGGAATCAGGTGACGTGAACAATCACCAGCCTGCCATGACCGCCCCCTCTCAGCGAATTTGCAGAACTCTCAGCACACTACCCAGCTCGAGACCACGCTCGCATCACACTCTTCAAGAGATCAGCCAACCGCATCGTTCCCTTGCAGGAAGCCTTGGAACTCCTGCGAAACGTACAACTTGCTCTGACGTCTTTGATCGACTGGAAGCGTCGATCTTCGCAATGAAGAATGAGGAAAAGCAACGGATTGGGATCGCCGCGCCTTCTGTTTTCGGTTTCGTGACCTTGCCCTCTATCGAGGCGCAAGACCTGGCAGCCGAGACGATCGTCGATACCGATCCGCAGTTCGCCGCCCACGAGATGAACTTCAATGGTTGCGCTTCGCCGGCGTCGCCGGACTACTGGTGGAATTCGATTGCAACGGTCACGAGGCCGGATACGTAGCTTGCGCGCTGGGCGCCAGTCCTTTCATGGCGGCGAAGTTTTCTGTGTCGGGGCTCCCAGGCAACAACTCGGGAGCAACGAGCGAGTTGCAACCGAACCTTCCGCCGCTCGTTGACCTATGCTGGCTCGTTCCAGCATACTCCAGGCCATTGCCGCCGGCTCACGCTGGCGGGCTTTTTTGCGGCAGTCGGGAACATCCTCGCTCTGAGGCTGTTCGGTCGCACCCGGCTCTTTCTTCAGCGGTCCCGTGCCGGTGACCAAGATGGCCCCTCACTCATCGTGGTCGGCCCGCGCTCGGAAGCAAGCGCGGGCCATCCCTGCACAAGCACGGCGTCCCCAGATGTCAGCGGGCTTTTATCGTTATACTCTCATTGCTGTGTTGTCGGTGCGCTACCGCTTCTTTGAATGCACGTGCTGCTGCATCGCAAGCGACACGTGAGGAGCCGTTCACGGACAAGATGATTCCGGCTGCCTTCACTGTCAAACCGTGTTTCTCGGCGAACTCTGCGGCTGTGTACGCGCGTTGGGCTTTTTCACTACTCCGCATTTCTGACTCGATATGCCGCTTCCGCCTCGTGTAAGATCTGGCGGGTCCGTTGCAGGGTGTGGTGCATGCTCGCCAAAAGGCTAATGGCGTCGGTCGTTGGACTGCCTTCGTGATTCAGCAAACCGACGACTATATCTTGCTTGGAAACGATGCTCTGGTTGTGAGCGAGTTGCCCCGTCAAAAAAATGAGCCGGATCTCTGCCGGTGTCGGCATGGCCTTCTCCCTGGTCGGGCGAAAGCCTGATGATCGCTCCCAAGCGCCTCGTGCCTGTTTGTTTTTGGTTTTTCGAGGCGACCGCAACAGTGTGCGCTCGTTAGCGGGCAATGGCAACCGGCTAGGCAATTGAGCATCGATGGTGGGCGCGGGCCGCTTTGGATTCGTAGGCGGGGTGTGTGCTGGGAAGCTCGTGCCTGATAAATGAAGCCAGCACGGCGCGCGGCAATACCAGATATTCGCCCGCTTGGTTGGTCAGCACATACCGCTCGTCGTCCAACTGGGAAAAACGGAAGTACGCGAGCTGATATGTGTCGTCCAACGGTCGTTGGAACTCAGTTGCCGGAGCAAACTTAGTCATCGGACTGTAGGCCCGATCTGGAAAACGCAAGCGCCAGTATCGCTTTTCTAACAGTGGCGGTTTCGGCGGCGATGCTGCTACGCAGGTCCTGATCCAAGACCTCTAGCCGCAGTCTTTCTACCGCTGCGTCGGCCGAAGTTCGCGCGGCCGCCTTGCTGAAGTTGATCGTGCATACTGCGAAGCCGCCCTCGATCGTGATCTCAACCGCAGCGTTGCCGGTTACCCGATACGCGGCGCGCTTTACACAGTCGAGGCTGAAGACTGACAGATCAAACTTGACTTGGGCAGTCTGGACGAGCTCGCTATCGCGAGAGGTGTCCGACATCAGCAATAACTGTACCCAGAGCAGTGAGACCCATGACTAGCATGGCTTGAATGGCTAGTGTGGTACGCTCGCTTTTCCGCTATCGTCTCGTCGCCGTTCTGGTGATGCTCGGGGCGACTTCCGCGGGCTATCTTGCAGTCGGCGACGATCGGCACGAGCTGCCGCGCGTTCACCATGGCGGCGATTCGTCGGCCAGCAACGCGGCTGTCCGCGAGGCGGGCTGCGGTATCAAGGGCAACATTAACGAGCGCGGCGAGCATATCTACCATATGCCGGGGCAGGAATATTACTCTGCTACGCGCGTCAACCCAGCTCGAGGAGAGCGCTGGTTCTGCTCACAATGGGAAGCGTGGTGGGCGGGCTGGCGGAAAGCGAAAGTGTAGCGAATGCCTTTAGACTACACCTTCAGTTGCTCGATGCGCGTGCTCTTTATTGGAAGTTCGAACATCGCGCCGCCCGCGACAATTTCCGATTGCTTTTCGATCGTGCTCCAAAGGGCGAGTAGCCGCTCCATCTGCTTGACGACCGGAGCCTTGTAGAGGCCCTTCGAAAGAAAAAACCCGACGAGCCGAGAGCTTCGAAATGCAGCATATTCGACCTTGTTCCGGGTAATGCGTCGATCGCCAGAAATGACGATCCAACGCCCCTCCGTGCTCAGCTGGCCGATCCAGGCCACATCTTTCACGCCGGGGCCGAACTTCTCTCTGATATGGACGATCTCATGCTCCCCGGCGAACAGGGCATTTAGCGAACGGGCGAGAGCGGGCGACAGGTTTTCGTCGACCAGGGCTTTCACGCGGCGCTCTGAAGGCTCTCTTCGAATTTCATGGCGTCTCTAACAGCGGTAGCTGAGACATCGAAAAGGCGCGCCACCTTTTCCACGGATCCTTCGGCTTCTACCGCTTGCGCAAGCGCCACGGTCGGGACGCCATATTTGGAGGCGATCGGCTGACCGAACGAACGATGGGGGTCGATCACGATGGACTGCTTGCCATTGAAGGGCCGCCAGCGCGCCACCGCGTCATTCTCGATATCCAGATCTTTGAACGTCCGCTCTATGACCTGGCGGAAAACATACTGCCGCCTCTTCAGGTCGAGTAGCTTGGTTTCACCGGAACGCTCTATTCCTTCGAGGAAGATCGTTCTGCCGTCAGTCTGGAAGCGCCTGGTTGAGAACGGGCGCTCGTCATTGACGCACTCACGTGCGTACTCGATGCAATTTCTAACCGCCAAAAGGCCGACGCCGGCCCCTGTGAATGCTTTGACAAAGCGGAGCTCGATCAGGTCACGGAATCCGATCTCGAGATGATTGTTGATGATCGGCCACTGCGATGACCATAGCGGCGCGATTCGATGCTCAACTTCTTCGCGGCGGAAGGTGTAGCCCTTCATCCACCTCGAAATATTGAGCGCAGACGTCCCTATCAGGCGCGCGGCCTCTCCGACGCTGTAGGAGCCTACCCCGAAGAATTCTGCGTCTTGAATGTTCTGGCGTACCGACATGCCGGAAGAGTTATCCACTTTCATAGACCGTGCAAGGGGTCACTTCCGCCGTCCAGCTGGCGGCAATGTATCTGTCGGTCGCATCATCAGGATCGCAGAGGACCGAGGCGTCAGTTCGTCTCGTCGACGATACTGTCATAGTCGCGGCCGATCAGTAGCAGCACGAAGCCGCAGGGCACTGTCACGCTGGTGAGGGCAATAAGGCCGAGCCATCCATAGTCCGGCTTCGCAAAATAGTAGTACCAGATAATCGCCTGCACCAGCGGAGACACGATCAACATCCAAGCACCCCATATGCCATCCGTGTTGAGCCGGATCGTTGTCGTCGCCCGATATCTGATTGCCATACGTATGCCCTCCCGTTCCCCAAAAGGCAGCTTCGCGCCGGTTTAGCGCGAACGCAAGCGCCGGCCCGGCTACGGCTTTGCGAGCCTCACGCCGGCGCCTCCTCCATTCTGCGGAATGAGCTCAACCCCGGCAGCCTCCAGAGCGGCCTGCAGGTCGACCAGCGTGCGGTCGTATGGCGTCCGCTTGCCAGCTTCGAAATTGGCAATGGTCGTCTTGGCCACCTGGGAGGCCGCTGCCAGCTGATCCTGCGACCATCCAACAAGCGCCCGGGCTGCCCGGCATTGAGATGGTGAAATTGTCATTTTAATTAAACCTTACATTAAAAGTGCCGACTGTACGATACGTGCAGCCTTATACCATTAGTGCAACGTTATCGCAAATGCAGACCCAAATGCCTAACGCCGGCGAAGCTATGGCCGCTGCTTTCCCTTGGAAGATTTTCCCGCGGCGCCCTGCTCGGTGCCATCGCCTCTATTCCGGCCATAAGAGGCGCTGCCGGGGCGCATGTCTCGCCGCAACCGGCGCCTCTGCCCTCCCAGGAGGAACTGCTGCAAGCCTACAGTGAGATGGCTGTCGAACGTCTGCTGCTTATGCGCGACATCTACCCTGGCGAGCGCAACCCTACCGCCTAACAGCCCTCGTGCCCTGCAACACTCTTGCGGCGCATTACCATTTCCCGCTACGATGACCGAGAGTTGTAGCCCGACATGGGAAACGGTGCCCTCGCAAGCCACGCGTGCGCTGCTCGTCTTGCAGACCGTCGGCGTTGACTTCAGGCCGCTGAGTGAACGGCAATGATCTTTCGTTCAGAAGGAAACTGCCATGCGAACGACCGAAGGTGATCGACCGCCTTCCGGCTGGTTTGTGGTCGACGTTATGCGCCGCGAAACCCGGAAGTGGGACTGGACGGGGCTTATGACCGATACGCATCCTGACGACGATCTAGAAGCTCGGATCTTTGCGAAGCAGTGCTGGGTCCGCATTCCCGGTAAGCACCGAAACCGAGATGGGGCTTGGGATATGTTCGAGGCGATGTCAGCCACGCGGCACTGACTGACTTTCATTCCGCAGAAGAGAAACGAACAGCCCGCTGCCGCTGGTGGCGGGTTTTTCATGTCGCGTTTCACCAGCCGCGCACCAGTAAAAACCGTTGACTCAGTTGCAACATGAAACGCTGACATTTCTGCATTTGAGGGTACGTTAAGATGTTGAATTCACTGCAGAAAGAAGTTGTGCCCAGAGGCAAGTGAGAAAATATGTGTGCCTTCAGGTCTCACCACGCTCAAAGAAACCAACAGAAATACAACGATATATTCTGTGGGTTATTTCATTCCTCCCGGAATGTCCGACTGATTTGGTCCGACAGCGGCTTCACGAAATAGGAAAGCGCCGTACGCTCGCCCGTCTCGACCATCGCTTCGGCCGGCATACCGGGCACGAGTGTCAGCCCCTTGAGCTTCGTCAGTTCCGCCTGCGGAACCGACAGGCGCACCAGGTAGTACGAAATGCCGTTTTTTTCATCCGTCGCCAGATCGGCTGCGATCCGGCTGACATATCCGTTCAATATCGGCGTGGTTCTCAGATTGAAGGCTGACATCCGCAGCACGGCCTTGTGACCAAGCTGGATTTGGTCGATGTCCTTCGGGGTGATTCGTACTTCAAGCGCAAGATCGTCGCCTTCCGGCACGATTAGCATGATCGGATCGGCGGGCGTAATCACTCCGCCGACCGTATGAACTGCGAGTTGTTGAATGGCGCCTGACTGCGGCGCGACGATATCGATCCGCCGCAGTTCCTGTTCAACCGCCACCTTGCGCTCAACATACTCCCCGATCTGCGCCTGAACCTCTCTGAGCTCCTGGCCGACTTCCGACTTGAAATCCTGATCGATCTGCGGGATCTGCAGGCGCGTTTCGGCTATGCGGGCTGCCGTCTGTGCCTGATCTGCGATCTTCTCACCGCGTTCGCCGCCGAAAGTGGCAACCTGGATCTTCAGGCTGTTCAACCGTTGGTCCGAGACAATGCCTTGCTTGCGCAGCCCACTTAGAACAGCAATTTCCTTTTGGAGAACCTCGATCATTTTTTCATAGGCAATTTCCTGCGCCTTGAGTCCTTCGATCTCGTGGTGATATTGAGTAATGCGTTCCGCCAATTGCGCCTGCTTCCCGTTGCGGGATTGCCTGCGGAATTCGAACAGCAGCGTCTCGCTATCTATTGCCGAAGCTACGTCCGGAACATCTCTTCGGGCGAGTAGCCAGTCCGGGAAGGCGATTTCCGCGAGATCGTCACGCTCAGCATCGAGTCGTGCCAGGTAGGCGGCCAGCTCATCGAGCCGCTTGGTGACTATGGCGAGATTGGCGCGCGTCTGGGTGGCATCGAGCCGCATGAGGATGTCGCCGGCTTTTACTTTATCCCCTTCGCGCACCAGGATTTCTCCGACCACCCCGCCAGTCGGGTGCTGCACCTTCTTGACATAGGAAACGACGACAAAGTGTCCGGACGCTACAACCGCACCGGAGAGATTCGTGAAGGTCGCCCAGGCTCCGGCTCCTCCCACAAAGATCACGCTCGCCAGAAGGCCCGCCACCAGGTGCCGGCGAATGGAGCTTGAAACGTCATTGTTCTGATCAATGCCGGACACCGGTATCCTCCATGTCAGCGCGCTCTGCCACGTGATCCTGTGTAGACTCGATGGCCTTCAGGACTTTGGAACGCGCACCGAATGCTCGCTGCCGTCCACCTTCCATCACCAACACCAAATCGACGGCGCGGATGACGCTCGGCTGATGGCAGACGACAACCGCAATGCCCTTGCGCTCGCGCACGGAGGCGATCGCCTTAGCGACTGCAGCTTCGCCTTCCGCATCGAGATGGGTATTGGGTTCATCCAGCACAACAAGGAAAGGGTCTCGATAAAGGGCACGGGCAAGACCGATAAGCTGGCGCTGCCCGGCGGAAAGTGCCGATCCGACCTCACCGACCGGAGTTTCGTATCCGTGCTCAAATCGGAGGATCAGTTCGTGCGTGCCCGCTGCTTTCGCCGCGGCGACAATAGCCTCAGGGTCAGGATCATCTTCAAAACGAGCAATGTTTTCGGCAATGGTGCCGTCGAACAGCTCAACACCTTGTGGCAGATAGCCGATATGACGGCCTAGTGCTTCCCGGTCCCATTGATCGAGGCTTGCGCTGTCAATGCGAACCTTCCCGGCGACCGGCGTCCATGCGCCGACGATGGCGCGCGAGAGTGTCGACTTGCCCGAGCCCGAAGGACCGATGACCCCGAGTGCGCTTCCCGCCTGAATGACAAACGCAAGGCCGGTCACGGTCAGCTTGCTTTCGCCGGGCGGAACGATTGTCACGCTTTCCAAGCGCAGTTCGCGTTCAGGTGCAGGCATAGGCACAACAGGAGCGGTTTCAGGAACCTTTTCCAAGAGGTCCTCCAGCCGCGCCCAACTCTGGCGCGCAATGAGGAAGGGTTTCCAGCTTGAAATGGCCAGATCGACCGGAGCCAGCGCACGCCCCATCATGATCGAACTGACAATCATGACCCCGGCCGTAGCCTCCTGTCTGACGACAAGGTACGCACCGACGGTAAGAATGGCCGATTGCACCTGCAGGCGCAAGTCGGCATTGCATCGCGCTGCTTGCAGCAGACCATTGCGTGCCATGTTGTGGGCAACGGTATCGCTTATCAGCCCTTGCGAGAGAGTGTTGGCAAGAAGTGTCAGAGATGTGAGACCGACCGCCCCGATAAGTGCCGTCATGCCGATCCAGAAATGAAGGAGGAAGCAAATGCCAAGATAAAACAGCATCCATGGCAGATCGAAGAACGCTGTCGGACCGTTTCCACCTAAGAAGCCTCGAACATTGTCGAGATCGCGAAGCGGCTGCAAGCCGTCGCCCGGCATGCGCGTTGAAAGCGGAAGGCGAACGATCGCATCGTGAACGCGTCCGGAAAACTGTCCATCGAAACGCTCGCCAATCCGCAGCAGCACGCGGGCGCGCAAAATGTCGAGCAGGCATTGGAACGCATAAAGCCCCGCAGCAAGCACGACGAGCCCCACTAGCGTGGATACGCTGCCACTTGCCAAAACGCGGTCATAGACCTGAAGCATGAACAGCGGCGAGATGAGCGCAAGCACGTTGACCACGCCGCTGATCAACACAATGCCCCAAATCGCGGAAGTCAGAGGGAAGGGTCTCAAAGCTGAATCCTTTAAGGAATGGTTGTCACGTAAGTCTCCGGAGGCTGGCGACCCAGCTCCCTATATTGCTCCCCGACCGGCAACCGACTGCATCCGCTCGCTGGTTCAGGATCAGTGCTCCCGCCGAATATGTTTGGTCCCGGCATTTAATGGAGCGGGTCAACAACACCGTCCGGCTGAAAGTTTGGAAGGGATTCATCGTGGTCGGCCGCAAGGGCCCGAACAGGCTTCCGCCTCCACACCTTCAGGAGATTTCGGTGCACGACCAGCGCGACGCGCAGGGCTTCGTCACTGTACACGCTGACTGCTCCCGGGCGCCCCGGCCCATGGCAAGTAGCGGAAACGGGAAAGCGCCCGCCCAGGGGGGCGGGGCGCGGTTCCGTATGGGTTTTCTGGATCAAACGAAGGTGAAGTCGGACGCGGTCAGGCCTAGGTCGGCCACGGTGACCACACCGCCCAGGTGGGCGAACTCATGCGCGCTGTTGTCGGCGGTGACATAGGCCAGAGTTGCGAGTCTGTCGGTGTAGCTGCTTTGGTAGACAATGATGTCGCCGGCGTGCTCGCCGGAGATCGCACTCGCCGCCTCATTAGCAGAGTTGAAAGATTCGCCAGTGATCACCACGACGTGTTCGCCGTTCGCACCCGAGGCCGCACCACTGTAGAAGCTGCTCACCGGGTAGCCGGACTGTATGCTGGCGTTGTTGACGAAGTTCGCGCCAAAACCGTCGTTGTAGAGGCCTA
>NZ_JAMYUQ010000041.1:0-9769 GCF_040323095.1 Mesorhizobium sp. M0058 | reverse complement strand
ACAAGCATCTCAAATCCACCAACATGCTGGAGCGGCTCAACGAGGAAATCCGCCGGCGCACCTATGTCGTGCGCATCTTCCCCAACACCGAAAGCTGCCTGCGCCTGGTCAGGGCGTTGGCCGTCGAGACCAATGAAAACTGGATGGAGGCCAACCGATACATCAATCAGGCCACAACCGAAAAACTCAAGCGTGGCAGTCATCTGGCCTCCTATTGAGGGCTGAGATGTTACAGCTTCCCAAGACGCCGAGTTATCTGCTGCCAACTCTGGGGGTTGGCCCGATACGGCTCAAAATCCGGCGCCGGAGCTGGAGCGCTCTCCAATCCTGAGATATCAGACGCCGATGCTGCGGGCGATGCTATCGGCCGCCATCCGCTTGCGCCACTCAAGAGGCCCCGAATTATGAATGGAGTTCCCTTCAACATCCACGGCCATGATGACCGGCATGTCCTGCACCTCAAATTCAAAGATAGCTTCCATGCCCAAGTCTTCAAATGCAACAAGCCGCGCCGCCTTGATGGATTTTGAAATCAGGTACGCAGCTCCGCCCACTGCTATGAGGTAGGGTGTTTTGTGTTTGACGATCGACTCGATGGCTGCCGGACCCCTCTCGGCTTTGCCGACCATCGCGAGTAAGCCAGTCTCGGCGAGTATCTTTTCCGTAAAACCGTCCATACGGCTGGAGGTGGTCGGGCCAGCCGGCCCGACAACCTCATCCCCTACCGCGCGGACGGGACCGACGTAGTAGATCACTCGTCCGCGCAGATCGACGGGGAGGGGTTTGCCGGCATCGATCAGCTCGACCATTCGACGGTGGGCGGCGTCACGGCCCGTCAGCATCTTTCCGGACAAAAGAAGCGTTTCCCCGCGGAGCCATGACGCTGTCTCTTCCTTGGTTAGCCCATCGAGATTAATCCGTCGGACGCCGGTTGCGTGCAAATCCTCATGAGCTATCTGGGGCCATTCGGAAAGGTCGGGATGCTCAAGGGTGATGGGGCCAGAGCCGTCCAATGTGAACCTCAGGTGCCGATTGGCGGCGCATTGCGGAATGAGCGCCACGGGCTTCGAGGCGGCGTGGGTGGGATAGGTCGCAACCTTTACGTCAACTACGGTCGTCAGACCACCTAGGCCCTGAGCGCCTATCCCTAGCGCATTAATCCTTTCATAGAGCTCGATCCGCAGAACCTCCTCCGCGCTTGACGGCCCCCTGGCGATCAGTTCCCACATGTCGATCGGTTCATTCATGGCCTCCTTGGCAAGCAGCATCGCCTTTTCAGCGCTGCCACCAATGCCGACCGAGATCAGGCCGGGCGGACACCATCCGCTGCCCAACCTTGAAACGGTGTCGACTACCCAGTCGGCAACGGACGCACTGGGGGCCATGGTGGTGAAACAAGCCTTGTTTTCGGACCCGCCCCCTTTTGCTGCGATGGTAATCTCGATTCGGTTCCCGGGCACGAGGTCGACATGGATGACAGCCGGCGTGTTGTCACGGGTATTGATCCGTCCGGCGAGCGGATCGGCGACGATCGATGGCCTAAGCGGGTTGTCTGGGTCAAGGTATGCTCGGCGGACCCCCTCATTCACGAGGTCAGCGAAACTGGCTGCAGCATTGATGTGAACGCCCATCCCCACCTTAGCGAAAACCACGACCAGACCGGTATCCTGGCAAATTGGGCGCCGTCCGAAGGCCGCCATGCGGGAGTTCAGCAGAATCTGCCCGATGGCGTTCTTCGCCGCCGGGCTCTGTTCGCGCGCGTATGCGTGCGAAAGGTACCGGATATAGTCGCGGGGATGATAGTACGAGATGTACTGAAGGGCGTCGGCAACGCTCTTTGTGATATCCTCGCCGGCAATGGTCCGTTTTTTATTCACGAAATCTCATCCGAATGACGCAAACCCGTTGACCAGTTTTAGGCTCTGGAAGGACCGAAAACCCTGTTCGCCGCCCTCATATCCATAGCCGCTCTGCTTAACGCCTCCATATGGCGCATCCGCGGAAACCCCTTTCAGGTAATTTACACTGAGGGCGCCTGCAGAAAGACCGCGAATCAGAGCCTGTTTCGCATCGGCGGCCGCGGTGAAGAGGTAGGCCGCAAGGCCATACTCGGTGGAGTTGGCTTCTCGGATGGCCTCCTCGATCGTGTCAAACGGCGCTACAGTCAGGATCGGCCCGAACGGCTCGTCATGAAGCACTTTCGCATCGTTTGGCACCCTCGTTATGATGGTTGGTGGCCAGTAAAAACCCGGCTGGTCCAAGCGGGTGCCACCGGTTTCGACGCGGGCACCGCGCTCGACCGCATCCTTGACCAGACGCTGCATGGCCTCGATACGACGCCCGTTTGCCATTGGGCCCATCTGGGTCGCCGGTTCATCCGGTGGGCCGATCTTGATCTTCCGGGCGGCTTCAATCATTCCGGATAGGAATTCCTCATAGAGGGTTCCCGCGACAAGAATCCTGCTGGGCGCATTGCAGCTCTGCCCCGCGCACTCGAACTTGTATTCCGTGATTGCCGGTATAGCTTTTGCCAGGTCAGCATCCTCGCATACAACGACCGGGGAGTGCCCGCCGAGTTCAAGAATGCATCGCTGCAAGTTGTTTGCGGCAAGCTTGGCGAGCTGTTTTCCAACCTCGGTCGAGCCCGTAAAGGTCAGGACCTTGACGATAGACGAGTTGAGCAGGTGGCGGGACACTTGAACAGGCAAGCCAAAGACGAGATTGACCACGCCGTCCGGGATGCCCGCCTGGCGCAAAGCTTCAACGAAATGGACAGCCGCGCTTGGTGTCTCTTCAGCCCCTTTGAGGATCACCGGGCAGCCTGCCGCCAAAGCGGGGCCAAGCTTTCGGGCGATGAGAACGGCGGGATAGTTCCAAGGCGTAAAGGCAGCGACTACGCCTAGGGCCTCCGGGACAAGTATCCGGTTCGGGCCGGCTGGAACTGGGGCCGACAGCTCTTCCGCGTGCGTGGCATTCCACTCCAGCGTTTCGACAGCGCGCCCGTACTCACCTGTTGCTTCGGCAATCGTCTTCCCCTGTTCTCTCGACAAGTCCTTCGCTGCGTCTCCCACCTTCGCGGCCAGTATCCTGGCGCCCGCCACAAGGATTTCCGCGCGCTCTTTTGCAGGCCTTGATGACCAAGACCGGCGGCTTCGCTCTGCAGAAGCAAGGGCCTCGTCCAAATCCGAAGCCGACGCCGCCGCCACCGAGCCAAATACCTGCTCTGTCGCAGGGTTGATCACCGGCAGAGTGGTTGCGTCACTACCGGCTCGCCACCTACCGTTGATGAAAAGCTGATAGGTCGTGGCGTTGAACATCGCATGCTCCGCTCAAGTGAATTCCTGTCGGAGGGAGACCCGCCGATATCCGGACCTCGGCTCGCTAGGCCGCAGTTTCATCGATACGGTAGGGTTCGGTCAAATATGAAATATCGAGCAAAGACATCTCGAATCCAGATTGACACCAAAGAGCGAAGGCACTGGAACTCGTTGGGATGTGTCTAAACCCGATCCGGAACCGTTGCCGCCCAGTGCCTGCCCTGGATCAAAGTCGTTACCACTTTGGGGATCAGCTTACGCACCTCAGACACGGCTGGAGAGCGCTCATCTTTCGGGTTGACGGCAAGTACAACGGAGCGGGTAATCACCGGATCAATGATCTTAATCGTCCGAACTTGGCCTTGAGACGCCTCTTTCTGAACGGCCGACGGGGCAAGGATAGAATACGCTTTTGCTTCCATGACCATGTTGATGATCGTGGAAAGGGAGTCGACTTCGAATCTGACGTCCAGCACACACCCGTGCTGCGCCATTACATCAGCCACCGAACGCCTGACATTGTTGTTGCGCATCGGAACCGCCAGCGGAAACGCATGCAGGTCGGCGAGCGGTATCGACTCTTCGAAAGGGGGTTCACCCCGCGGCACTACCAGGCAAAGTTCTTCCCGTGCCAGCACCGTCATTCGCCCTACACTCTCGGCAGTCCGGTAAAGGACAGCCAGATTGAAGCGGCCAGCCGCCATCCACTCCTCGAGCGGCCCCGTCATGCCCTCGATCATCTTAAGCGAGATTCTCGGCAATTCGCTTCTTACCGATTCAAGCAAGGGACCGCTAAGGACACGAGCGGCTCCGGACGGGATGCCAATGGTCACCTCTCCGGAAGGAGCAGCCACCGAGTTGGTCAGTTCGGCCTCAGTGAGTTGAATTTCCTTCAGGATGTTCCGCGCACGCTCAAGCAGCTTGTCTCCGGACGCCGTGACGCTGACACCAGTTCTGTCCCGAACCAGCAGCTGGGTGCCAAATCCTTGCTCCAGTTGACGCACATGCAGGCTTAGAGCACTTTGAGCGACGTTGAGGGTCGCCGCTGCCTTCGTGAAACTGCCTGCTTCGACCACGCCGACAAAGTATCTTAACTGCCTTATGTCCAAGATGACCAAATCCAACCGGGCATGATCCCCATAGCCTTCCTATCTATCTCGAAGTGAGATAGCCGGCAAGGGACTAACTGGGGCCGAATCCACGCGTGCCGGCATCGTTTTCTGCCACAAGGCGCGAATGCAGTCTGCTGGTCGGCGATATTCCGAGACGACGAGCTCGAGTCGATGATCTGGGCCTCTTGGGCATCTGGTCGTTCTCCCTGACAGATCTTACGCCCACCTGCGTGTTTGTCATGCGCGAGTAGGACGGGAAGCGCATCCTGCATGCTGGCGCCGAGCGGATGGCTTAGGGCCTGCGGGCCGCAATGCCGAAGCGCTTTGCCGTCGCCCAATTCGACACCAGCCGTTGTTCTCATAAGATCGCTGCGCGGGTCGTCCACATGAAGGCACAAACCTGTCTGCACCTGCGGCAACCTGCCCGGGCCAGCACATCCTGCGAATCGTCCTCGATCGCGTCTCCCGCTCGTGACATAGCGGACGGGGCGGCCGACATCTAAAAACAAACCCGCCGACCGAAACCCACAACCGCCACCCTTCATCATGACGGCTCACCGGGCGCCCGCAAGAGCACTGCGACGGTTACCCGATCGCCGCTTCAGGCCCCCGCCGATGCAATGACTGCGACCTTTGCGAGCGCACTCTGGGCAAGAGGCAAGGAACTGGATGCGTCCCGGCGAAAGTCTTTCTCGCTCAAGGGCCCGATTCGCCATTCGCCATTCTCTATACTGCACCACTACTCTGCCGAATCGGTCTTCGGAAGACTCAACACCTTCTGAGGCCGCATCGAGATTGGCCGCCAGGCGAACAAGCTACAATTCACGCGAGCCAAAACAGATGCGCCCTTGCGGCCCACCTTGCCACGCCAGATAGAGAATAAATGCAAGCGGGGCATGATCGCACTGCTTTTGTCTATATGTCATGGTCGGCCTCCAGGCAGGCCGAGGTGTACTTCGGCGTATCCCACGGGAATTCAGGTGCATAGTGGCGGAGTTACGTTGCCTCTCAACGACCTAGACAACCATGCTCTCTCACGTTTTCAACCGCACTTCATACGATTTTACAGCAATCACCTTCTTCCTGTTCAGCAATCAAGCAGGAAATATAGTTGACATGCTATGCCGTTGTTTCCACTCGGTATAAGCAGCATCCCCCAGATTTTCTAGACAGCAGGTCATCGCTACGGACGGCGGCTTCCCTCTATTCGGTCAGAATGGCCCGAAGGCTATAATCGAAAGGGCGCTTTGGCCTGACGGCGCAACCGCCGGATCGGCATCCTCTCCAACGAGGCCATCGCCAAGCTCGCCGGCCTGGCGCCGATCGCCAACGGCAGCGGCAAGCGCAGTGGTCACCGGTCGGTGCGCGGCGGCGGCCAGGGCCAGCGCTCCATCCTGTTCCTCGTTGCTCGCACCGTCGCCAGACACGATCCTCACCTCGCCGCCTTCAATCAATGGTTGCAGGACCCAGGAAAGGAGAAAAAATCGCGCTCGCCCACAAGCTGCTCGTCATTCTCAATGCAGCAGCAGGCCACCCAAACCTCGGGCTCGCAAATGCAACTTGACACTCCATCCCTCACTGTGCGAGTGGCTGTCCAAATGCCGACTAGACGCTCAGTTGTTGCTGTCGAGTGCCAGGATGTAGTGGGCGCGCCGAACCACTGGCGGATCAACCATCTTGCCATCCAATGAGAATGCAGACAGCCCACTCGCAGCTGCATCATTTTCGGCCGCGACAACACGATGAGCCCACTCGAGCTCCTGTGCGCTTGGGGTGAAAGCTTCATTGAATACGGCCACCTGTGTCGGATGGATGGCCAAAGCTCCGGCAAAGCCAAGCCGCCGCGCATATGCCGCGGCTTCGCGAAGTGTATGGGTGTCGGAGAACTCGCCGATGCTTCCTACGAAGCCCAGTGGGAGCAAGCCGGCCGCTCCGGCGGCAAACAGGACGGCAAGGTTTGGCGTCAAGAGAAGGTCGGATCCCGGGACGCCGCCAACAGCGGCGCAGAAGTCTTCAGGACCAAGCGCCATTGCAACCATCCTTGGATGCGCCGACGCAATACCTGCAAGCCTTTGCAAGGCGGCTGGGGTCTCGATCTGGGCAAGGAACCGGATGTGTCCCGGCGCAAGATTTCTTTCCCGTTCAAGATCCGACACCGCATTCGCGATCTCTGACACCCACTCTGCCGATTCCGTCTTCGGAAGAACAAGTGCGTCAACACCTTCCATCACGGCTGCATCGAGATCGGTAGCCAAGGCGCGCAAACCACGATTGACGCGGACCAAAACAGAAGCGCCCTTGTGCCCCACCTTTGCCACGGATCCAGAAAGCTGCCGGCGT
Source organism: Mesorhizobium sp. M0058 (assembly GCF_040323095.1). Taxonomy (NCBI): domain Bacteria; kingdom Pseudomonadati; phylum Pseudomonadota; class Alphaproteobacteria; order Hyphomicrobiales; family Phyllobacteriaceae; genus Mesorhizobium; species Mesorhizobium sp. M0058. The sequence goes on along the minus strand of NZ_JAMYUQ010000041.1, from coordinate 3,000 downwards.
GCCTCTCTCTTTTGATCTTGCGGGACGGAGTCCTCCAGGTCGAGAATGATGCCATCCGCGCCGCGCTTATGAGCAGTCTCCACAAAACGGGGAACGTGAGCGGGCACAAAGAGCAGGGATCTCCAGCGGGGCACAGACATCGCCGTTTCAACGGACGCAAAGGTGTCCTTGATCATGAACTCGCCTCCGCGGGCGATTTCAGCGAACGCGGTTCGAGGGAGCTTTTTGGACCGATGGCGTCCTGAGATCGCGCTTTAGAACTCACCTTACCGAGAGGCATGCTCAAGCCAATCCGGCTCTCGCGCGCAAACGCCCCAGAATTTCCTCGCGGACGGTCTCAGTATGAGCGCCAAGAGCCGGAACCGGGCGCAGGGACGGGTGCTCGGAGTTGAAAATCGCCGCCGGCGCTATAGTCTCGACGGTTCCTTCAGGTGTTCCAACCTCGACCCTGCGAACGTGTGGATGCCTTGAAACATCTACTACTTCGTTCAGGCGGCCATATGCCAGGCCGGCCGCCTCGAGCTCTCGCATCGCTTCATGGCAGGACAGCCCGGAAAAGCGCCTCTCAATGATATCATCAAGTTGCGCACGGTGACCGAGACGCTCCATATTATCAGCAAAACGAGGTGCGCGTGTAAGCTCCGGCTGCTTCAGGAATTTCTCGCAGAAATTTACCCATTCGCGGTCATTTTGAACCGAAAAGATGACTTCTTTCCCGTCAGCACAACGATAAGCGCCATAGGGCGCCAGCGACGGGTGTTTTACGCCGGCTCGTACAGTGTGATAGCCACCGTAATCGTTTTGCAGAACCGCAACATTCATCCAATCGGCGACGGCATCGAACAGCGACACTTGGATGCTGATGCCTTCGCCGCTGACTTCGCGATGATAGAGGGCTTGGAGGATGGCGCTATGCGCTGTCATGCCCGCCGAGATGTCACAAACTGAGACCCCTACCCGCGCAGGCCCCTGTTGGTTGCCGGTGATCGCGCATAGACCTGTTTCGGCCTGGACGATGAGATCATAAGCCTTCAAGTGGGAATACGGCCCCTTCTCCCCGAAACCGGAGATGTCGCAGGTGATCAGCCGCGGATATCGACGACGCAGATCACCAGATCCGAAACCCAGTTTTTGAATACTACCGGGTTTTAGATTCTGGATAAAGACGTCAGCATCGGCAATGAGCGTGTCTAGGACCTCGCGGTCCCCCTCCGATCCTAGGTCCAGACAGACCGATTCCTTACCCCGGTTGAGCCAGACGAAGTAAGCGCTCTGCCCCCGGACCAACTTGTCGTAGCTTCGGGCAAAGTCCCCTTCTGGCCGTTCAATTTTTATGACCCGGGCCCCGGCATCCGCAAGACGAGAAGACGCATACGGCGCGGCCACGGCCTGCTCCACCGCAACGACGGTAATCCCCTCAAGAGAGTTCTGCATTTTTCATCCAACAGTTTCGGTTTGAGCTCCACGACGGCTTAGGATCGATAGCAGTCTGTTCTGTTCGTTCCCGACGATGGAAAAAGCCTCGTCGACACCCATTCCAGGCTTTGCAAGCATCACGTCGGCCTGAGTTGCAACGGATACATGCACTGAAGCCTGGGCGGAGAGTTCCGTCTCCGTACAGCTTCCCCCCACATACGCCCCTACACCATTCGCCTTGCAGATGAGAACTGCGCGCGCGGTGTCGCCGATTGAGCCGACGTCTGGCGTCTTGATTTGAACCAGATGCGCCGCCTTCGCTTCGGCAAAGTGCCGGATATCTTCAAGCGTATTGCACCGCTCGTCCACGACAATGCGTGCGCGGGATCCCCGGCTGTCTAAAATTGAGACGATCTTCGCGTAGTTCTGAATCTGAGCTTGCGTCGAACCAAAATCCGCCGGGGATTCAATGTTGAGCTCAAAACCTGGCACAGTATCTGCGACCCTGGAAATGAAGTCTGCGATGCTTAACGGTTCTAGGCCGATTTCCTGGCCGATCCAGCCATACACATCGAAATGCAGCACCGGCTGATATCCTGGACGGCCGATTTCACGCGTGCGCGCCGCAACCCACTTCACGAACTCCATGAAGGTCTGGCCGCCCACGCCGAATTTCTGCCGTGAGTTGATCAGGCCGTGGGGAAGCACATCCACGGCCTTCAAGATCATCTTATCGACGTTTATTTCGCGAGCGTCACCACTCTGGCAGTAAATCGGAACCGGGCAGGTCGGCAACGGCAGGTTAAATTCGGTGCATAAAACCTCTGCCATAGTAGTACGCCGGAGGTAGGCCGCCGCGCGCAGCAAGGCCTGGCTGACGCCGTACTCAAGCGCGAGGGGTAGCCGCTCGCATTCGAACGGCTCGAAAATCTTCGCGTGGGCGTCAAGGTAGAGAGATGCATCCACGTCGAGGAGTCGTGGTACTATGACTCGCGACGCCAGGTCCGATATTTGTTTGATGTCAAACAGAGGATCGCGCCCACCGGCACCAGAATATTGCACACTCATCATGTCGCCCCAAACGACGGCGCCGTCGACCAGGACAAGCCCGATGCTGAGCGAAGACGCCGGAACGCGGATAGAAGTGAAACCGGGAGTTACTGGTTCGCCGAGATATCTGAAGCCGTCCTGCGGGGCGCCGGCCATGATGGCAGCCTGATCGTCATAGAAAAACGCACCACTGCCACGCGCGAAGAGAACGTCTTTGATCTGCACTTGCTTCATTCGTTCGTTCCAACACACTTTGTGGCCGCCTCTGGTGCATTACCGTCTGCCAACTATGCGCCACGTGGCTTTCGGTTCGCCAATATAAAAACCGAGGCGGTTCCATCGCGTTTCCAGATGGCTTGCGCATGCCAAGCAAACCGCCATCACTCTAACGTGTTTACCGGAAATATGTGCGCAACAGCCGATCGCGTGACAGTTCGACGGCTTCGAAAAAACCGGCGAAGAGGAAATTCAAGAGCTACCCGATCGGCTACTTCCACATCGAATGCGGAGGTCAGGACCGAGCAGGGCAAACTG
>NZ_JAMYUQ010000040.1:0-13016 GCF_040323095.1 Mesorhizobium sp. M0058 | reverse complement strand
CTTGGCGCTGCGGCGGACGCATAGGGGGAGAGAAGTGTCACCTATGTATCCGGTTCAAAGTGTTACCCATCTATCGGCTGGACAACCCGCCGTAAGCGCAGGTCCTGCACGAAAACTGCACATCTCTGCGGAAAACCTCCTCCGCTGCGCCCTGCCGTATCCATGCGCAGCCACCACAACAGCGGCATGCAACAGCGAAACCGTTGGTCCCTGCCCTATCGTCTCAGCAGCGAAAGCTGGTGGCTGGTCGATCCGCCTCGCACGGAGGCCGGCCTTTGCCTGGAGGCAAGCCTGCTCCCTTTTACCCCCAGACATCCGCCCGTCGGCCGGATCCAGCCCATCAGGAAAGTCCGAGCATGACGCAGTCCCTTTCCCCGACCTTTTGCCGCCGTTTCGGCATCGCCGTCCTGCTCGTGGCGCTGGCGGATTTTTTCTTTTACGGCCAGCCCGCCGGGATCACGGTGCTGCTGTTTGCCATCCTGATCGCCGGCGCGGTGGTCGCTGTGCATCCTGCCGCACTGAATTCCACCCGACCCTGGCTCAAGCCGGCCGCTTTGTTGGTCGCGCTGCTGCCGCTGGCCGAGAACGTCAGCCCGCTGTCGGTGGCGATAGCTGTCGTGGCGCTGGTGGTGTTTGCGCTGTCCCTGTCCGGGCGGCTGCGGCACGGCATCGCCCGCATTGCCGGCCAGGTCGCGCTGTTCCTCCTGGCGGCGCCGCTGCGCCTTATCCGTGACTTTTTCCAATGGCGCCGCACGGTGCGCCGGCTTGGCGGCCGCCGCATCCACCTGGCGTCCATCATCGTCTGGGTCATGCCGGTGACGCTGGGCGCGGTGTTCCTGCTGTTGTTCGGCACCGCCAATCCAGTCATCGAATACTGGCTGTCGCTGATCGACCTGATGAAGCTGCTCGATCTCATCCAGCTGGCGCGGATCGTCTTCTGGCTGTTCGTGCTCGCCGGCGTCTGGGCTTTCCTGCGGCCTTGCCTGCCGCGCTTGCTGCGCCGACCCCCACGCCGCCTTCCACCTTTGGCGCCGCCTGCAGCCGTGGCCGCACCGGCCGCGACAAAATCCGCCACGACGATCGAGGCCGTCGTCTTCGGCAAGGCCGCGATCTTGCGCGCGCTGATCGTCTTCAATGCCCTGTTTGCGCTGCAGACCGGGCTCGACGCCGCCTATCTCTGGGGCGGGGTCGCCCTTCCCGACGGGTTGAGCTATGCCGCTTATGCGCATCGCGGCGCCTATCCGCTGATCGCCACCGCGCTGCTGGCCGCCGGCTTCGTGCTGGCGGCGCTGCGGCCGGGCAGCGAAACGTCAAGCGATCCGCTGATCCGCCGACTGGTCTATGCCTGGGTGGCGCAGAACATCGTGCTGGTCATTTCGTCGATTCTCAGGCTCGATCTCTATATCGGCGTCTATGCACTGACCTACTGGCGCATCGCGGCTTTCGTCTGGATGGGGTTGGTGGCGTCAGGGCTTGTACTGATCATTGCCCGCATCGCGCTTGGAAAATCCAACGAATGGCTGCTCTCCGCCAATCTTGCGACGTTATCGGCGACGCTTTATGCCTGCTGCTTCATCAACTTCGCCGCAATGATCGCCAATTTCAATGTCGACCATTCCCTTGAAATGACCGGCGACGGCACGCCTATCGATACCGAATATCTGCGCTCGCTCGGCGCTGCCGCCATGCCGGCGCTGGACCGCCTCTACATGCACCAATTCGGAAACCAAACCACCTGTCTGGCCGACCAAATGATGATCGACGACACTATCGCCGAGCAGAAGCAGTGGCGCGCCTGGAGCTTTCGCGGCTGGAGGCTCCTGCAGGTTCTCGACAAGAGAGGTCCGCTCGTGCTTCCTCCACCTACCCAGCCCTCGCAACCTTCAGTGCCGGACCGTTAGATCCATGCCGCATCAGATCCTGGTCGCCGACGACGATCCGCACATTCGCGAGATCATCTGCTTTGCGCTGGAAAAGGCCGGGATGAAGACGCAGGCCGTGTCCGACGGCGCCGCGGCCCTGCAGGCGATCGAGCGCCGCGTGCCCGACCTCGTCGTGCTCGACATCGGCATGCCGGAGATGGACGGGCTGGAAGTCTGCCGGCGGCTGAGGCAGCGCTCCGACGTGCCGGTTCTGTTCCTGTCCGCGCGCGACGAGGAAATCGACCGCATCCTCGGGCTCGAAATGGGCGGCGACGACTACGTGACGAAACCGTTCAGCCCGCGCGAACTGGTGGCGCGCGTCAACGTCATCCTGCGCCGCGCCCGCCCGGTGGCGCCGGACCCCGCCGATGACAAGAACTTTGCGCATGGCAAGCTCAGCCTGGTGCCGGCCAGCCATGGCGCCAGTTTCGACGGCAAGGCGCTGGCGCTGACGGCGATCGAATTCTCGATCCTGAAAGGATTTCTGGCGCGGCCGGCGCATGTGCTGGGGCGCGACCTGGTGGTCGCTAGCGCCTATGCCGCCAACATCCATGTCGCCGACCGTACCGTCGATAGCCACATCCGCAACATCCGCGCCAAGCTGGCGGCGGCAGGCTGTCTCGACGCCATCGAAACCGTGCATGGCGTCGGTTTCCGGCTTGGCCGATGCGGCGCCTGAGCGACGCCAAGTGGATCGGCACCAAATGGCGGCCAAGGCTGGCCACGGTGGTCCTCGCCATCCTCATCATGGTGCTGGCGCTGCCGCTGGTCGGCCTGTTCTTCTTCCGGCTCTATGAAAACCAGCTGATCCGCCAGACCGAGGGCGAGTTGATCGCGCAAGGCGCCGTCATCGCCGCCATCTATGCGCAGAATATCAGTGACGCCGGCATTGCCCCGGAGAAGCTTGGGGTGCCGATGCAGGCTGACAGCGGCGACGCCAGCCGCGGCGAGGATTCGCCGTACCAGCCGATCGAGCCAAGTCTCGATCTCGCTTCCGACTACCTGCTGCCGACCCGACCCGCCGGCGTCGCTGCCGCCACCGATCCGGCCTTCGCGGCGATCGGCGCCAGCCTGTCCGGCATTCTCGACACGACGCAAAAAACCACGCTGGCCGGCTTCCGGCTGCTCGATCCGCGCGGCGTTGTCATTGCAGGGCGCGATGAGGTCGGACTGTCGCTCGCCCATGTCGAAGAGGTGCGCACCGCCCTTGCCGGCCACTACGCCAGCGTGTTGAGACAAAGAATTCCCGACCAGCCGCCACCGCCCCTCTATTCGGTCAGCCGCGGCACGAAAGTTCGCGTCTTTGTCGCCATGCCGATCGCGGTCGACGGCCATGTCGCCGGCGTGATCTACCTGTCTCGAACGCCGAACAACATCGTCAAGCATCTCTATGGCGAACGCGGCAAGGTGACGCTGGCGGCCATCGCCATGCTCTTCGGCACGCTGCTGATCGCGCTGGTCTTCCTGCGCACCGTCAGCCGGCCGATCTACGCGCTGATGGAGCGCACGAGGCGCATCGCCGCCGGCGACCGCGACGCCATCCGGCCGCTCGACCATCACGGCACGCGCGAAATGGCCGAGCTGTCCGCCGCCTTCCTCGACATGGCCGAAAAGCTGCAGGCGCGCTCCGACTCGATCCAGACTTTCGCCACCCATGTCTCGCACGAGCTCAAATCGCCGCTGACGGCGATCCAGGGCGCGGCCGAACTCTTGCGCGATTCCGGCGAGGCGATGGACGCGGCAGAGCGCAAGCGGTTTTCCGGCAACATCGTCAACGATGCCGGAAGGCTCAATCTGCTGGTGCGGCGCCTGCTCGATCTGGCGCGCGCGGAAAACCTGGCGCCGAGCGGCGAAAGCACGTCGCTCGATGCGGCGCTGGCATTGCTGCCGGTGGACGGCAGGCTGGCTGTGACCATCGAGACGGGCGGCGAAACTGGTCTGCGCATATCGGCCGAGAATGCGGCGATCGTGCTTGCCAACCTGATCGACAATTCCGCCAGGCACGGCGCGACCCAGGTTTTGCTGGCGGCTGCCAGCGCCGAAGGCAAGGTGACCATTGCGGTCAGCGACGACGGCGCCGGCATCTCGCCGAGCAACAGGGCACGCATTTTCGAGCCGTTCTTCACCACGCGGCGCGAATCCGGCGGGACCGGCATGGGCCTAGGCATAGTGCTGGCCCTCCTGAAAGCGCATGATGGCACGATCGCGCTGGTTGACTCCGGGCGCGGCACGCGCTTCGAGATCATTGTGCCGGGGGCATGAAGGATGCCGGCGGCCGGATCGGAGAAAAACGTGCGCTACGACATCGTCATCATCGGCGGAGCCATCGTCGGCTCCTCGGTCGCCTACTACCTTCGCGAGGAAGGCTTTTCCGGCTCCATCGCGCTGATCGAACGCGACCCGCAATTCGCCCATGCGGCAACGACGCTGTCCATGGCCTCGATCCGTCAGCAATTCTCGATTCCGGAAAATATCCGGCTGTCGCAGTTCACGCTAAACCTGTTCCGGCGGCTGAAGGAGACCTTCGGCACCGACGCCGATATCGGTTTTCGCGAAGGCGGCTATCTCATCCTGGCCGGCGAGGCCGGGTTGCCGATCCTGAAAGCCAACCACCAAGCACAGGTCGCCGAGGGCGCCGACATTCTGCTCGAGGATGCCGACCAGCTGGCAAAGCGCTTTGCCTGGCTGTCGACCGAAGGCATCAGCGCCGGCGCCTTCGGCCGCACCGGCGAGGGCTGGTTCGACGCTCATGCCATGTTGACGCTGTTTCGCAAGGCATTGCGTGACAGACAAATAGATTTCATCGCCGCCGATGTCACCGGCATTGAGAGGCAGGGCAACCGCGCCACCGGCGTGGACCTCGACAATGGCGAAAGACTGCAAGCCGGCATCGTCGTCAACGCCGCCGGGCCGAATGCCGGCAAGGTGGCCGGCATGGCGGGACTCGTGCTGCCCGTCGAGCCGCGCAAGCGCAACGTTTTCGTCTTCGAGGCGCGGGAAAAATACGTCGACATGCCGCTGCTGGTCGACCCATCCGGCATCTATGTCCGGCCTGAAGGCTCGGTCTATCTCACCGGCGGCGCCGAACCGGAGGAGGGCGATGGCCCCGCCGACCCCCGGGATTTCGACGTCGACTGGGCGCTGTTCGAAGAGATGATCTGGCCGGTGCTGGCAACCCGCATTCCGGCTTTCGAAGCAATCAAGCCGACCCGCGCCTGGGCCGGCCATTACGACTACAACACGCTCGACCAGAACGCGGTCATCGGACCGCATCCCGAGGTCGAGAATTTCATCTTCGCCAACGGGTTCTCAGGGCATGGGCTGCAGCAGGCGCCGGCCGTCGGCAAGGCGCTAGCGGAGCTTTTGGTGCATGGCGGGTATCGGACCGTGGATTGCTCGGCGTTCGGGTACGCCAGAGTGGCCGAAGGAAGGGCGTTCCGGGAATTGAATGTGATTTGAGGCGGGCGGAATAGGATCGCTCTGTCGAGTTCCCGCCCACCCCCCTCTGCCCTGCCGGGCATCTCCCCCGCAAGGGGGGAGATGGCAGCTTCGGCGAAGGCGCCATTCTTGCAACGTCGGCGATTGGCGAAAGCGGTCGCGGCATCTGATCTCCCCCCTTGCGGGGGAGATGGCCGGCAGGCCAGAGGGGGGTGCTGTCCCGCGAGCGTCTAAGCAACCATCGCACTGACAGCCATCGCGTTGCCCAGTGCATGCCCGGCGGCCGTGTTGTCGAAAATGCCCCAGACCTCGGCACCGGAAGCGGCCGCTGCTTCCACTTGCCGCGCAAACCGGTCGAGCGTTTCGGCATCGTAACCCGAATAGTAGATGCGCGGCGCGCCGTGCCAGCGGAAATAGGCAAGGCCGGGCGAGCCACCCGGCCCTGCTGCCTCCGGAACCGAAGCCGGGTCGGCGGCGACCCGTGCGACCTGGTGACCGGCCAGCAGTGCGTCCGCCTCGGCGCCAAACCAGCTGGGATGGCGCGGCTCGCATGCCAGCCTTGCCCGGATACGCTTGCCCAACATGTCGAAGAAACCGCCGGCGACCTCCGGCTCGAAGGGCAGGCTTGGCGGCAGCTGCACCAGAAGCACGCTCAGCTTTTCGCCGAGACCTTCGACCTGCCCGAGAAAGTCCTCTGTCAGCCCCTCGCAATCGGCGAGGCGATGCTCATGGGTCATGCTCTTCGGTGCCTTGACCGCGAAGCGGAAGTGCTCCGGCACGGCGTGCGCCCAGCGCTCATAGGTCTCGCGGCGGTGCGGTTTGTAGAAGGAGGTGTCGATTTCCACGACCGGAAAGCATTTTGCGTAACGTTCGAGATGCGACCCGGGCTGCGGAAGTCAGCCTTGTATCGAGACGGAATTCCCCATCCGGCGGTGCCTATCAGAGATCGGCGATTTCCCATGCTGCGGATGTGGACCGGATGAAGCGCGGGTCAAGGGCGACAAGGAGGCGTTGCTCCGCGGGGTCCTGAACACCGTTCCGGATTGCCGAGAACCTTGCCCCGCCTTGACTGCCCAACCCGATCGGCAATTGCGCCCGACGCTCGTCAGCCCTCGCGGGAGAACCAGAACGCGTCGGCCATTCGCGTCATGCCAATACGCTCATAGAAGCCGACGGCGTCGGGCATCGAGATCAGGCTGATGGCGACCGAAGGCCCAAGCTGCCGGCGGGCCTCGTCCATCAGGCCCTTGCCGATGCCGACGCCTTGCGCCGATTGCGACACGGCGAGCTCTGAGACGTAGCACACCCAGGAAAAATCGGTGATGGCCCTGATAACGCCGATCAGCGGCCTGCCTTCGATGTCGAGCCGCGCCGTGAGCACCAGGTTCGCGCCTGAAAGCATCGCTTGCAGCCGGGCGTCGTCATCGACGGGGCGTGTTTCGCCGAGCGTGGATTCGACCAGCACGCGGCGGAATTCAGCGACGTCGAGCTCAGGCTCACTGGCATAGATAATATTCGATTGTGTGGTCATGGGCGCAAGGTGCACCAGCGGCGGCCGGTTTTAAAGACGTTTGCCGCCGATCTTTCGATCGGGCCGCGCACCAACAGTTGCCTTTTATTTGCCGGCGGCTTTGTGTAAACCGGGCGCAGCAAACCCTGACGCAACGAATTCGATCAAGAACGGGCAAAAGCCATGGAAAAATTCACCAAGCTCACCGGCGTCGCCGCACCGATGCCGATCGTCAATGTCGACACCGACATGATCATCCCCAAGGATTATCTCAAGACGATCAAGCGCACCGGGCTCGGCAGCGGCCTGTTCGCCGAAATGCGCTACAAGGACGATGGCTCGGAAAACCCCGACTTCGTGCTCAACAAGCCAGCCTACCGCAAGGCGCAGATCCTGGTCGCCGGCGACAATTTCGGCTGCGGTTCGAGCCGCGAACACGCGCCGTGGGCGCTGCTCGATTTCGGCATTCGCTGCGTCATCTCGACGTCGTTCGCCGACATTTTCTACAACAACTGCTTCAAGAACGGAATCCTGCCGATCACCGTCAGCCCCGAAGACCTGGAGAAGCTGATGGACGACGCCTCGCGCGGCTCCAATGCGACGGTGTCGGTCGACCTCGAGGCCAAGGAAATCCGCGGCCCCGACGGCGGCGTGGTCACCTTCGACCTCGACGACTTCAAGCGCCACTGCCTGCTGAACGGTCTCGACGATATCGGCCTGACCATGGAGAAGGCCGGCGCCATCGCCTCGTTCGAGAAGAAGAACGCTGCCGAGCGTCCTTGGGCCTGAGTGGTACGAGATGGCCCGGCCGCCACAAAGCCGGGTTCGTGGCGGCTGAACGGAGGGGACAGTCATGACACGTTTTCTTCTTGCCGGCGCCTGCGCGCTGGCGTGGATGCTGATGCCGGTGGCCGGCGCGCAAGCACAGACCGACAAGATACTCGTGCCGGCAGAAGATCCGTCCGCCGCCGATCCGGGCGCGTCGAACAATGCGGCCCTGGCGGACGATGACAGCCAGGGGCCGGTCCCGTTCGAGGGCGGGCAGCTGACCATCACCCAGCGGGAGCAGGATGGCGAGAAGGTGCTGGCCTATGACGGCAAGCAGCTGGCCAGCAATTATGACGTGTTCTTCGACAGAACAGTCAAGGTCGGCGGCGTCGACGTGGCGCTGGTCGATGTCGGCGACGGCGGCAACCAGTGCGGCCCGGCCAAGGTCATCGTCTGGAAGCCGGAAGGCGGCGAGATACAAAGCCTCAAGGTCGAACAGGACGAATGCGGGGCGCCACCGGCGGCGGTGGCCGACAACGCCATCTATTTCGTGCCGTATCTGTTGCCGGGCGATACGAAGCAAGCGCTGCAATGGTCGCCCAGCGACGGGCTGACGATCTCGGGCGACCTGACCTACGCGCCGGAGCCGGGTACGGACTGGAAGGACGTCGATCCGGCCAAATACCAGAACATCATCGACGCCTTCCACAATGAGGCCGTCTACAAGGCGGCGCAGACGCTACTCGGCGACACCATGCCCGACATGGCGACCAGCCTGCTGGTCGGCGGCGGCACCGAAAAGACGGCGTCGGGCGCCTTCTACGCCACCGGCTGCGTGCCGCACGCATGCGGCAGCAATGACGGTTTCATGGCGGTCGACCCGGCCAAGCACACGCTCTACTTCGCCCGGCGCGGCGACAATGGCGAGCCGCAGGCGTGGCCTGACGTGAAGACCTGGCCTGCGGATGTGAAGGAAGCAATGGACAAGGCGCAGGAGTCGGGGAACTAGAGTTCGCGGCAGCGCGGCCAACACTCGGTGTTCATGCTTGTTCCGTCGCGATCCGTCACACCCCCCTCTGCCCTGCCGGGCATCTCCCGCTCAAGGGGGGAGATCAGACGTCACTCTGGCTTTCGCCAATCGCAAATGTGGAAAGCGAGAAAGGCGTCCGAACTGCTAATCTCCCCCCTTGAGGGGGAGATGGCCGGCAGGCCAGAGGGGGGTGCTGTCCCGCCGACGACCAAGATTTGCACCTGACTTGGCCCATGGCCCGGCCGGCCCTTTCCCTGCAAAAGTGTCCGAAACCACAGCGAGGCTCCATGCGCACACTCATCTCCACCGGTTCGCCCTTCGAAAAAACCGCCGGCTATTCGCGCGCGGTGGTGCAGGGCGACTGGTGCTTCGTGTCGGGAACGACCGGCTATGACTATGCGACGATGACCATGCCGGAAACGGTGGAGGCGCAGACGCGCAATTGCCTGGCGACAATCGCGGAGGCGCTGAGGGATGGCGGCTTCGACATGGCCGATGTGGTGCGGGCGCATTACTACATCACAGACCGGGCCATCGTGGACGTCGTCTTCCCCATCCTCGGCGAGGCTTTCGGCGAGATCAGGCCGGCGGCGACGATGATCGTGTGCCAGCTCAACAAGCCGGAAATGAAGATCGAGATCGAAGTCACGGCGCTGCGGCGTACGGCTTGAGGAGGCAAAGCCATGACGGTCCGGCGCATCGTGGCGAATATCGGGACACCAGACGCGGCAGCGGCGAAACGCTTCTATCAGGACGTGCTTGGCCTCGATGTGCTGATGGATCAGGGCTGGATCGTCACCTTAGGCTCCGACGCACGGATGCAGGTGCAGATCAGCTTCATGGCCCAGGGCGGCTCCGGCACGCCGGTGCCGGACCTCTCCATCGAGGTCGACGATGTCGATGCGGCGCTGCAACGCATGAAGGCCGCCGGCTTTGCCATCGAGTATGGTCCCGCCGACGAACCCTGGGGCGTACGGCGGTTTTATGTGCGCGATCCGTTCGGCCGGTTGGTGAATATTTTGTCGCACAAGTGATTTGTTCCTCTCCCCCGCCTCTGGCCACGGCGAGGAACCCAGGTCTTGAGACGCGGGCGCCGTCGTAGCGTTCTTCATCCCCTTGCGCCGCAAGCTCTTGGCGTTTAGCAAGGCCGCGGTTTCTCCAAACAGTGTTGGGACGGTTCTCCATGGCTTCGAAAAATCTTCTCCTGCTCGCCGGCGACGGCATCGGCCCCGAGGCGATGGCCGAGGTGAAGAAGCTGATCGCGGCCATGAACGCAAAGCTCGGCAGCGGTTTTGCCACTGATGAAGGCTTGGTCGGCGGCTGTGCCTACGACGCGCATGGCGCGGCGATTTCGGATGCCGACATGGCAAAGGCGATGGCTGCGGACGCCGTGCTGTTCGGCGCCGTCGGCGGGCCGAAATGGGACAAGGTGCCTTACGAGGTGCGTCCCGAGGCCGGGTTGCTACGGCTGCGCAAGGATATGGAGCTGTTCGCCAATCTCCGGCCCGCCATCTGCTATCCGGCGCTGGCCGCGTCGTCCTCGCTGAAGCAGGAAGTCGTCGAGGGCCTCGACATATTGATCGTGCGCGAGCTTACCGGCGGCGTCTATTTCGGCGAGCCGAAGCAGATCATCGATCTCGGCAACGGCCAGAAGCGCGGGATCGACACGCAGGTCTACGACACGTTCGAGATCGAGCGGATTTCGGGCGTCGCCTTCGAGCTGGCGCGCACGCGCAAGAACCACGTGACATCGATGGAAAAGCGCAACGTCATGAAATCCGGCGTGCTGTGGAACGAGGTCGTCACCCAGACCCAGAAGACTCGCTATGCCGACGTCAAGCTCGACCACATGCTGGCCGATGCCGGCGGCATGCAGCTGGTGCGCTGGCCAAAGCAGTTCGACGTCATCGTCACCGACAATTTGTTCGGCGACATGCTGTCCGACATCGCCGCCATGCTGACCGGATCGATCGGCATGCTGCCGTCGGCCTCGCTCGGCGCGCCCGATGTGAAGACCAAGAAGCGCAAGGCGCTGTACGAGCCGGTGCATGGCTCGGCGCCCGACATTGCCGGCCAGGGCATCGCCAACCCGATCGCCATGATCGCGTCGTTTGCCATGTGCCTGCGATATTCCTTCGGCATGGTCGATGAGGCCGACAAGCTCGAAGGCGCAATAGCCGCCGTGCTCGACGACGGGCTGCGGACGAAGGATATTTTGTCCGAGGGCATGACCGAAGTCGGCACTGTCGCAATGGGCGATGCCATCATCGCCAAGTTCCTGGCTTAGCGGCCGACTCAGCGGATCTCGCCGGCCAGCCGTTTCAGCAGGCCGACGAGTTGCGCCTCATCCACGGCTGAGAAAAAAGCAGCGTCGGCGGCTTCGACGGCGACGATAGCGCGCTGGACTGCGGCCGTCCCCGTCGTGGAGACGCGGATCACCTTGGCGCGGGAATCCCGCGGGTTGGTGTCCCGCACAATCAGTCCCTTTGCCTCGAGCCGGGCGACGACGTCCGATGTCATCTTCACCTCGGTGCCGGCCTGGGCGGCGAGCTGCACCTGGTTAGGCGGCTCGCCATAGCGGCCGAGCCACATCGCCGAAGCCAGCAGCACGAACTGGACATGCGTAAGGTCAAGCGGGGCCAGCGCCGCCGTCATGACGCGCTGCCAGCGCATGGTGGTTCGCCAGAGCAACAAGCCGGGGCTCTCGGATGGTCCGCTGAAGCGCGTTTGCAGATCCCCCCGATCAGCCACCGTTCGCCAACTCCCTTGCCTGCTCGAACAGTTTGGCCATCGAACTGTCGAAATCGCCGCTGATCTGCGGCCCGAGCTCTGGTCCGACCTCGGCGGCCGATGGGCCGGAAATCTCGAGGCGATGCGTCACTTGAGTGCCACCCTCGACCGGCGTCAGCGTATGCCTGAACAGCAGTTTCGTGTCGCCGAACGAGGTCTCGTCGGCATACGTCACAGTGTCGACAAGATCGACGATCGTCGATTCGAAGGTGTCCTGCCCGACGGGCGTTACAGAGAGGCGGGTGCCCTTGGCGAACGGGCCGTGCAGCACGAACGTATCGGACCCTTCGTAGGTGAGGCGGCCTTCGTGCAGCGCCTTGAGCGCGTTCCAGATGGCCTGCGCCGAAAGGGGGGAAATTGCGGTGTACTCGTTGGTCCACATTTGTCTTGGCTCCATCATCCGTTTTCGATCGTCGATTAATGAGTGCACAGATTATCTGTGCGCAGACAAAATGGCAAGAGAAATATTTTGTTCGTCCGGTCAAAACAGCAGCTGCCTTCCTGGCTGCGACCTAAGCCATTGTTAAAACACCGGCTGTCCGCAAACAGCCGGCAGCTCATTTCTGGTGCGGTCTAGGCTCCGCCTCCTCTAGGCACCGGCCCCCACTGGTTTTCGTGGGCCTGGGTCGGGATCAATCCGAGTATCAGCGCGAGGATCAGCGTAGCCGGAGCGAACATGAAGGTGATTGCGAAGTAAGGTATTGCCAGCCAGCCGGTCAGGCCGATGTCGTGCAAGCGGCGCACGACGAGCCCGACCCAGGGCAGGAACGTCGCTAGCCAAAACAGCCCCCAGACGCCGATCATCACAATCGGCCAGTTGCCGGCATCGAAATTGCCGAGGGCCTGGTCGGCGAGGGCGCCGGCAATTCCGACCAGGATGAAGCTGACGGTCCAGAACAGGCAGTAGCCCCAGAATTCCTTGCGGCGGGCGCGTTCGGCGAAGTTGATGTAGTTGCGCGTCACGCCTCGCCAGAAATAACCCGGCAGTCCGCTATCGCGAACCGCGCCGTCTTCCGCCAGGCGGCCGAAATGCTGTGGCGCGGCTGAAGCGGCAGCCGCCTTGGGCGGCGCGACGCTTGCCGCTGGCGCAGCGGTGGCGGGACTGGCGGGCTGGGCGCGGATTGAAAAAACGTCGCGCGCCTGACCGCTTGCCGGCAGAAACTCGACCACGGCGCCGTTCGCGATCACGGTATCACGGCGCAGATCCTCGCGCGCGAAGGTGTAGCGGTTGCCGTCCGCCCCGGTGATGAAGCCGAAACCTTGGGCCTCGTCATAGTGAAGAACTTCGCCGCGCATATAGCCTTGCCCCCGTGTAGGCACAGACTGTTCAAAGTTGCGGCGGACTGCAAGGGGTTGGACGAAATGGAGGGTAAACGGTTCAGGCATGAGTTGCTTCATTTTCCCGTCCGTTGGCGCTGCCCCTCACCTGCCTGCCGGCATCCTCTCCCCGTATAGTGACGGGGAGAGGGGCGCGGTGTCCGAACCGGATAGATAGGTAACAGAATGGACCGATAGCATGGGTGACAGTTTTCTTGTCCGCCGGAGGACCGGCGATGGT
>NZ_JAMYUQ010000039.1:0-16516 GCF_040323095.1 Mesorhizobium sp. M0058 | reverse complement strand
AAAAGCCAGTAATGCCAGCAATCTCGTGCGTCTCTCCTAAGCGGGAAAATTCGCGGATCAGGGCATCGAGATCGTCTGTATCGACTGCGATTGCCTCCATCCCTTCCGCCGCAAGATAGTCGTACTTAGCTGGATTAGTCGACAGGGTGATTGGATGAAGACCAAGACGCTTGGCAGCTTCGACGTATAGCAGACCATTGCCCCTTGAATGACCCTCAAGGAGGATGAATGCTCTTTTGGCCACTGGCTATTGCTCCCGATTTTTGCGTGCTGTGCCGAGCCATAGCACAGCTTCATCTGCTTCTGATCTCAGACTGAGGTGAACATACCCTAGTCAGCGATCTACAGTCGCAAAGGTTCGGTGAATGAATTCATTTGAAGGTTCTGTGCAGCGGATCATTTGAACGCAAGGAAGGTTGGCAAACCGTTGGTCGGGCAATCAGACACGAACTGCTCTGCCAGTGAAGAGGTTGAGATTGAATTCGTACTTCGCCTGCCGTTAGGAGATGGTCCACGTCGATGCTTCGCTGATCCGAGCCGATGCAAGCTGGGACAGCTTCGCCGTTCGTGGCGTTCGCATCGATCGTCACCGAGGAGAGCACGCGAAATAGCGACCACCGATAGCGACGTCCGACAGGCTCCAAACTGAACCTGAACGAAACTCTCTCCTAACGTCACCAAAGGCCGCCAAAGACCAGTGGTAAGGCCGAGCGCTTCACCAGATAGCATTAACGGAGCGGGGCATACGGCCGGCATCAATGTGCCGTATGGGCGGCGATCTCAACCGCAGAAACGCCCACTCCATTGCGCGACTGATCCATGGAGGGAAGGGAACCAACATCAAACTGAGTAGCCAAGGTCACGTCAGACTTCATTTTGCCGAACTAATTGAGGTCGACCGACGGCATTGTGGTTCTCCGTCAAGCCAGCATAGACAACTCCGATCGACTTCCGACATTTTGTGTCGGGTTTGTCGGGTCCGTCGTGCCGTTGGGCAGCCTTTTCATCTCATGCATCGTCAGAAATGGCTGAGCAGCAATGAGAAGGCTCTTGCTTCAGCTCGTGTCAGCTGAAATGGCACGGATATTGAATGTCCTTCGTTGCCGAACCGGTACCTCAAGCCGCCATCGATAAGCCCGAAGGACCAAAAACCTGCTCACAACAAACCATGCGGAAAGGATCACCGCTATGAGAAAAAAGGAACGTTATTCTATATTAGATGATGACGCCGGTTGTGCAAGAATAATCAATGCGCGAAACGTGAAGACCGCGAGTGCGGGAGCAGACAGAGGGCGGGGGGTCTTTTCATCCCGTAAGTTTCTCCCTGGAGAAGTAGTCATGATCGGGATAATCGATAAACTTGAGGAAGAGAGGACGATATATAGCATACAAATAGACTGGAACATTCATGCTACATTCGAGGCGCCAGTCGTCTTCTCGAATCATTCTTGTAATCCAAATCTAGCGGTGGTTCCTAATCGATTCGGGGCCTATGACTTTGTTGCTGTTCACGAAATCGCTCGTGATGTCGAACTGACCTGGGACTATGCCACCACTGAATTCGATTCGATTGCGGTACAAGTCTGTCTTTGTTCCTCGAAAAATTGCCGAGGTGCGGCTGGGGGGTTCTCCACGTTGCCTCCTGATCATCCGATGCTCTCGGCGGCGTTTTACGCTCCCTATCTCCAGCAGCCGTCCAGACGCTTTCCGAGGGGGATAGGAATGTTTGGAAAGTTGGTTGGCTCCTAGAGCACGACCTTTGATCGACTGATCGGTTGTGATCTGAGAGCAGCGTTTTGCTCATTCGAGGTCCGGCTCACGGAGGCAGATGCCGTAGTCGGTGCTTGCCGGACAACTCTAGAAAACCAGCTCGTGTGTCCCATTCTCCGAAAGAGGTCGCATGCGGAGCTGCATGACGACGCTGGAGGCTTCGGAGTGCATGTGGGTAGTAGAGGAGCCAGGGCAGGGCCGGTCTGAAGTGCATCTGTGCAGCAGACGAAACGCAGCGGCTAGAGAGCAAATTTTCGCTCGGACTGCTTGGTCTTCTAAGTGGAGGAAAAACAAACTGACCAAAGCTACTTAATCGTCTTCGTTGAACGCGACGCTTACACAGGGACCCCAAAATGAACACCGACGCTTTTACGGCTCATGAGTCTAACGTTCGTCGCTACGGGCGGTCGTTTCCTGCAGTCTTTACGAGGGCTCTTGGAGCGACAATCTGGGACGAGGCCGGTAACCCCTATATCGATTTCCTCGTAGGGTCCGGCGCACTAAACTACGGACACAACAATCCAGACATTATTGCACCGGCAATAGAATATATGGTTGGGGCGAACATTCTCCTATCCCTAGACATGTATACGGCGGCAAAGCGTGACTTCATTGAAGCCTTTGTGGATTCGATCCTGAAGCCGAGGGGGCTTTCGTACAAAATACAATTTCCAGGGCCGACCGGCACAAACGCTAACGAAGCAGCGCTGGCACTGGCGCGAAAATATACTGGGCGCTCAAGCGTCATGGCGTTCACAAATGCCTTTCATGGCATGTCGCTCGGGTCTCTGGCGGTTTCAGGTTCGGCATCGACTAGGGAATTGGGCGGTGTTGCTCGCCATGATGTGATCCGTGTCCCATACGACACATACCCGAACGAAGGTTTCGATTCCGCGAGGTACATAGATTTCCTATTGGGCGACCCAGGCAGCGGCATTGAAAAGCCCGCCGCAATCATCCTGGAGACCATCCAGGCAGAAGGCGGCATGAACACTGCATCCGCAGCTTGGCTCATGGAAATTCAGGGCATTTGCCGCAGGTACGGCGTTGTTTTGATCGTCGACGACATCCAGGCGGGCGCAGGACGAACGGGCGAGTTCTTCTCATTTGAGTTTGCGGGCATTGATCCCGACATCATATGCCTTTCAAAGTCTCTCAGCGGATCAGGCAGCCCGTTCTCCATTGTTCTGATTCGGCCCGCCCTGGATATTTGGAATCCCGGAGAACATAGCGGGACGTTCAGAGGCAACAATCTCGCCTTCGTGACTGCAGGGGCTATGTGCAAAATGTGGTCCGACACGCAGTTCACTGCAGGCGTTGAGCGTACAGCCGCCAAACTCCAAGGACACCTGGACAGGCTCGTTGCTAAATTTCCCACGTGCATCGAACAAAAGCGCGGCCGTGGTCTGATGGCGGGTCTCAAATGCCGTTCACAGGCCATTGTCGGCCGTGTGCACGATGCCGCATTCGAAAATGGCCTGCTGATCGAATCTTCAGGACCAAATCGCGACGTCATCAAAGTCCTACCGCCGATAACCATCACCGATGACGAACTCGATCATGGCATCGCCATCCTTGATCACGCACTAAAGGAGCAAGTCAATGAAGGCTAATCAAGCGTCCCAAGCCGCAGCCAGCTCGCCTATTGCGATCAGAGAACGAACGGGCTCCATCAGCACTGCGGACATCATCTCAGTTCTGAAAGGTGAGATCACCGCTCTGCACGTCAAGCAAGCTTTCAGTACGGAAATAGCCGAGGAGATCACCGCCAACTTCAGTGGCAGTCCCGGTCTCAAAGAGCGTAAGGACGGCGTCCCCGGACAATATGTCGGCGCATCCCACTACAGGAAGGATGCAGCCACGTATTTCGCAGAGGCGGAAACTGCGCGACCGTACGTCGACGCCCTTTTTGAGAATCTGGTTGATCCGGTCCGAGCATTGTTCGACGCGTTGAAGCGCGACTTTCGCAAACATGGCGTTGAGTTGCGGCTGGCCCGTTCGGAGCACGGTCAGGCCAATGTTTGTCGCGCTCTCAGTTGGTCTGGCACCGGCACATTCTCCCTGGACCCCCACGACGACGTCGCGCAAGTGTTATGTGCGGGGAACGATTACGAGCTTTCGGCGGTGGCTTACAACACCGTCGCGGCACTTAACTTCTATCCCAGCATGCCCGAGAAAGGTGGCAATCTGCGGCTCTGGAGCCACAAGCCGACAGTGACCGACCGAAAGTCTCAAGGTGTGGAGACTACGGGCTATCCCTATTCGGCAGCCTATCTGGAGGGCGTTCCTTCTCGCGACTTCCAGCTCAGGGCGGGGGATATCGGCCTGATCGATGGCGGTTTCGTTCACGGGGTCACCGGTCAATCAGGCAACGGAAATCGTCGCCTGGTGCTGAACAGCTTTTTCGGGTTTGCACGGCCAGATCTTGTTCTCTGGTGGACATAACGTAGGATGTGGCAACGACTGATCGACTTTCGTCGACAGTTAAAGTTTCAGCATCGTACCATTGCGACGTGGAGTATTTGTCGCATTTCGGATTTCAGTCCGGCCTCGTTGAAGGACGGACTCAAGCGAGGCGAAGCGAGCCACTTGGTTGCAAGTAGGGCATTGCCGAATCGCCACAACCGCGAGGGCCGTGGGGAACAGAATGCGACGCTGAAGAAACTGCTCGCAGATTAGATACGTGCTTCGGCTACGTTGCCGCCAGTCCCGAAGCCGTCGTGCATCTGAGGGCCGCGATAGACACGTCGAAGCGACCGGGCTGTTCCATCGCAAGCGCCGACCTCTATAGATGGTCCGCATCCGATCCTGCCGTTCGCCGGAGATGACCGAGTGGCCCGCGGCGCCTCCCCAGCGAGCGCCGGCGCTTCACCTGCCGTCGGATGTTCTTCCTACTCAAGCGAAGGTGAACCGTCCGAGATCAACCGCATCTATCGGCTTTACTGGAAGGAACCTCGCGGTGCAGAAGCGATCACGGCGACAGTCGATCGGCACACGGGCGCAATTCTGGTCACCGGCGCCAATCCGGGCATAATCGTCCCCACCAGGCACCGGGTGACCTCGAACACCCATCCTTGACTGGTCGAACGGATCATCGCTCGGAATCTTCAAGCGCCGGAACGCGACGAGCTCCTGGACGAGAGGTTCTTCGGCCTCAATCACGCGCGCAGCGTTCATCTCCGACGGGTGGACGATTGCGACAACGTGAGGCCACCTTCGTCGCTCTGTCTATCAGACCGCGGCAGCCTGTAACGGGATCATTACCCTAAATGGCCTCGCACTAAGCGGATTGAAGGCTCTGCACCTTTGCCGGTTGGTCGAACCGCCGCTGCGGCGTAAGTGAAAGGGTCGAGACTCTAATCGTCGCCGGATGAGAACTCAGTGGCGGTCAGCCGCTCTTATGGTTCGACAATTCCGATATTGACGGCCCTTATAGCCGCGACCGTTCTGCTGCCAGTATCCAATTTTCGCATTACGTTTCTAATGTGAAAATTGACAGTGTTTATGGAAATCCCAATAATTGTTGCTATTTCCCAAGACGTCTTCCCTCTCGCAGCCCAAAGGATGCACTCTATTTCCCTGGACGAAAGCTCGGGAGATCCTTCTGTGCGAACCAAATGCGAGAGCTCCGCGTGTCTAAGATGGAAATGAAGTGCGGCAAGCTCCAAGTATGTGACTGCTCTATTCGGAAAACCGTGGTCCATACATTGAGCAAAGCTCATGATTGCAACTCTACCTTGGGGGCCGTGCAATGGAACGCTGATGCCCGACCTTAAGCCAAACGTCGCCGCCTCATCGAGAACACGTCG
The DNA here is from genome assembly GCF_040323095.1 of Mesorhizobium sp. M0058. NCBI lineage: Bacteria > Pseudomonadati > Pseudomonadota > Alphaproteobacteria > Hyphomicrobiales > Phyllobacteriaceae > Mesorhizobium > Mesorhizobium sp. M0058. The sequence goes on along the minus strand of NZ_JAMYUQ010000039.1, from coordinate 10,937 downwards.
TTCCTGTTCAGTCGTGTTTGCATCTTTGTAAACATCACTCCATCGAAAGGCGCTTGTCCGCTGTCGACTCGTCTTGATGATGGGATCTATTCTATCATAACCCATTTCGAGATAACGCTCCTGCCATCCATCAGGATAGTTCAGCATGATCGGCGGATCGCGTCGGATCGGGTTTAAAAATCTTTGGTCGAGTGTAGGAGGGCCATAGGCGATCCACGGGCAATCAAGATTCAGGGCAAAATTAGATAATAGGTCGAACAACTGCTCGGACTGAGCAACGGTGTCAGCCTGATCGAGAAACCGGCCGAACTCCATCGCAAACGCTTCTCTGGCTCCCGTGGGAAAATGCATCGACGGGACCAAAGAAGATCGGTCGGACATTTTGGTTGCCAGCCCGTTAGTTTGAGAGACAGCTGTTATAGGCCGGCCTTCCATAGTCTCTTCTCCGCAGCCATTTGCGCCGGATATCGTCACTCGGGCACAAAGCTGCCGGCTCTAAGGCTACGACTCTGGGCGAGGTGTCCTGCAGCCGGCACCGTCAGACTACTATCGCATTGTTGCGATATGCGAAGTTATTTCGAGTTAATTGTACATTACACGTGCTTCGTAAAACCTTAACATTGTAACTTAGTTCAGCTTATGCAATGTTTCGTAAGCCGATTTTCACGGAACACATTCTGACGTTGCCCCTTTGTTTAATCCAGTGTGAAGTTCGCTCTGGCCCAACGCGAGGACCAAGAATGAAGCAAAGCCGTTTCAGTGAAGAGCAGATCATCGGGATTTTGAAGGAGCACGAGGCCGGAGTATCGGTGGCCGATCTGTGCCGCAAGCACGGGGTCAGCGGCGCCAGCATCTACAAATGGAAGGCGAAGTATGGCGGCATGGTCGTGTCGGAAGCGAAGCGGCTGAAGTCGCTGGAGGATGAGAACGCTCGTCTGAAGCGGCTCCTTGCGGACGCCATGCTCGACAATACCGCTTTGAAAGATTGGTAACGCCCGCTGCCGAGCGAGAGCCTGTCTCGCATCTTCGAACGGCATTCGAGTTGAGCGAGCGGCGGGTGTGCAAGACCATCGGCTGCTGCCGGATGACGGTTCGCCACAAGGCGAGCCGTGGCGAGGATGGTGACCTGAGGGAGCTGATGAATGCGATCGCGCATGAGCGCCGGCGCTTCGGCTATCGCCGCCTGCACGTGCTGCTCCGGCGGGAAGTTATGTGGTCAATCACAAGCGTCTGTTCCGGCTCTATCGCGAGGAGAAGCTTGCCGTTCGCCGCCGTGGCGGCCGCAAGCGGCCCATTGGAACGCGGGCACCGATGATGGTTCCCGTTGCACCCAACGACCGTAGGTCACTGGACTTCGTGTCGGATTAGCTGACCGATGGCCGTCGCTTCCGGATATTGACCGTCATCGAGGACTGCACGCGCGAGTGCCTGGGGTTGGTCGCGGATACGTCTCTGTCCGGCGTGAGGGTTGCCCGCGAACTCAATCGGCTCATGATCGAACGCCGCAAGCCGAAGATGGTGGTCACAATGGCAGCGAACTGACCAGCAATGCGATCTTGCCTGGGCCGATGCAAGCCGCGTGGACATTATATCGCGCCGGGCAAGCCAATGCAGAACGGCTTCATCGAGAGCTTCAACGGTCGCCTCCGTGACGAACTGCTGAACGAGATGCTGTTCACCTCATTGGCACAGGCTCGCGCGGTTCTGGCCAGTTGGCGGACAGATTACAACTTCGATCGCTAACATTCGCGGCTCAGATGGCAGACCCCCTTCGAGTTCGCCCTAACCTTCACCCCGCGACGGGCACAGCGCTGCGCACTATGATCAGCTCCGCGCCTGTTCCGGTTGCTCGGCAATGGGCCAAAGTTCATGTGGCCGCGTCGATTTGCTCTGCAATATCGCGGCGACGGTGCTGAGGAGTTCATCGGAAACTGAGACGTCTCGAAACGTCTCGGCCGCGATCTATGTGGGTCACAGTGTTCAGCGCATTGGCCAATGCTTAACCCGCGGTGTCGGGCCTCTCCGCCGCACCGCACCTGGCGTCTAACTTCCGCGTGGCGGCGGGCCGTTGTGGTTCAGCAACCAGCGAAGAGAGGTAGCGGTGGAACGTCAAGCCATCAGATTTAGCAGTTCCCGAAAAACGTCAACACACTATTCTTCAACTCCCGTCAAAACTAGGCGGCATAAAACGAACCGGCCAAACGACGCGAAACGAAGCTGTAATTGCGCGCACGACAGTCTCCTGACTACCAGCAGGAGCTAACTCGCATAAACTGTGGGCTCTCGCAAAATCAATACCGAAAGGCCTCTAGATAGGAGCTGCTCATGACAACCCAGATGGGGTCTGCCCCGCGGAAATCACAATAATGCCTGCAATCAGCCAAGCGGATACACTAGTTGAGCGCCGACTCTGCGCACTCGCAACTTCCGAGCCAGCCTCGATCTGGAGGGCACAGGACGAACTTTCCAAGGCCGTTGCAGAGGTCGGCATGCACTTTGAAGGGCGGGCGTATCCCGTATGTCTCAGGCCCCTTGCGATTGACTGCGATCTGGGAAACCACCTCGGCGCTGTCGCCGAGGGCGTAATCAACCTCCTTGATGTTGCCGCTGAGCTGTATTGCTGCAATGAAGAGGTGCAAGACTTGTTTCCAGCCTATAAACATCTGCGGCATTGGACTACTCGGCTTCCAGAATATCGGCCAATTGTGAGAATATGCCGACTGGACGGCTTGTTTGGCATGGACGGACATTATAAGGTAATTGAGACGAACACCGAAGGGCCGGGCGGTGTTATTCAGAACGGCCTCGCCGCAAAAGTGTGGAGTCGTGTAGCCAATCCATTGGTACAGGGCCTAGCGCTTGACGTGAGTAGGCAGCCGTTCGCGAAGGATCCGACCTGCTTTGTTAGGGAGCTTGTGTCTTCCTATCGAGTTGCAACTGGCCGTGAGCTCAGAACCGCCGCCGTAGTCAACTTTCGCGGCCGTTATACAAACGAAGTAGATTGGATTGTGAACGATCTAAAACTCGCGGGTGTCAAAGCAGAATTGCTAGACATCACCGCGATGAAGCGAACGCCTCGTGGGCTTGTCGGGCCGGACGGCGAACTCATTGAGCTCGTTTACAATAAGCTAGATGTTAGGGAACTCATTAACAATGAGGAATCCAGTGAGTATTTAGAATCGTGTGCGCACCAAGAAGTGATCTCGATAAATAACTGGATCTCACAATGGATATTATCCGACAAAGCGATGCTTGCTGTACTCAGTGACGATCGGTTCAGAACAAATTTTAGCGCCAAGCAAGCAACGCTTATTGAGCGCCACATCCCATGGACGCGTCTAGTTAAACCCGGAATAACAATCAACCCGGAAAGGAGCAAGATCGAGCTCATTGATTTCATCCGGGAGAATAAGGCGAGTCTCGTGCTAAAGCCGTCTAATGCGACTCGTGGCGAGAACGTTGTGATTGGGCGTTCCACACCCCCAGAAGTGTGGGAGGAACATATTGGCCGGGCCGCCCACAACCCATACGTCGTTCAGGAGTACCTCAGGCCCGGAGAGATTACGGCTCTTCAGCTGCCAAGTCGCTCCATCAAGAAAATGGGGTATGGGATCGACTGCTATGTATTTGGTGGCCGCCTGGCAGGTTTTCAGTCGCGCGCCAGCGTCGATTCTGTAATGAACGTTGGACGGAGTGGGGTTCTACTGCCTATCGCTGTCACTGCTGCGTGAAGACCGGTGCGAATCGTCGTTGCGATCGTCGGTATTGTGGGGCCGTGAGAACCTTGATCAATGCAATAGACGTGGCGCTGACTTAAAGCCTGTTGAGGTTCATTGCGCCATTATCGATAGTTCCTAAATCAAGAGGCAGCGGCAGGGTGCGCCTCGACTGCGGGATGCAGTCTTGGCCCCGGGTCGCCCAGATCATCAATGACGGTGTTGCTGTCGAAGGCCTTGCCGGCGATCAGCCGGGGGGAAGTAACGCGAGTCGAAAAGGGGGTGACGCCCACCGCATCGAAGCCGTTGTCCTGACAGGAGCGCGAAGCGCGAGATTGCGAACGCATCGCTAGCGCACTTGTCGCAAGCGCGTCGCCTATTCCGATGAATCCTGGACTCAACAAGCCTCAAGAGATGGATCGCACCGCGGCGCAATTTGTTTGATCCTCGGCACATTTCCCCGAAGACATGATTGGCGCTCCTTCCCCAACCGGGCCTGACACCCATTGGACTTTCACCTAGCCCCGCTTAGGACCTGACCATTGTGTTAAGGGCGCGTTGAACAATGCGCAGGCGGGGAGCCGTGAAACAGCGCATGTGGTCCTCGGTTGCGGTCTCCATCTCAAAACCAGATGACGGCGATACACGGACTGAATTTGACGCAAACTCTGCGGTCTGAACAATTACCGAGAAGGCGAAATCAGGTCAGCGGGAAAGGGGGGATGGAACATGACAGTGAAGTCGGCTGACAATGTTGCATCCAATCGCCTAGTCTCTCATGTGAATACATTTCCACCCTGTTCTCCATAGCAAGGTAAAAATTGTTCCGGCTTCTCCCTTTCATCTCGTACTCACAAGCTGCGGGGCATCGAGGTGGTGTATAAGGGCCAATTGCGACTTTATCCCCAACGAACTCGGGCATTCGAAGAGGTTTGCCAACCGAGGTATCCCGCGGCTCGCCTCTCCATCGCAAGCACAATCCATTCTGGAGTGCCCTCAGAAGCTCTCGAAGCTATTTGGGACCGAGATCGAAATCGACAACTACATTGCATCATCAAACTGCGGCCCAACGGCGCGCGCGCCTTCGCTCCTGCGGCCGGTGGTATTCTGCCGCTCGCCGCCGGAAGTTGTTTTGACCTTTCGAGGTCCGGCGGCGTGCATGCGCGCCGGCCCGCCTCGGCCCCTTTTTCCGTGCTACTATGACTAGTACCACCACTGAAGGTAGTTCAATGTCGAGTGACCGACCGGCCTGTCCCTGAAAACACCCATACCTCTAGCACACTCCTCTTCATACATGCATGACATGACTTCTGATACGCTGAACTCAGTCTTTGAACACATTGAGGCGAACCGCGCCCCCTTTCTCGACCGCTTGATCGACTATCTTCGGCACCCAAGCATCAGCGCTGAGAATGTCGGCATCGCTGAAGTCGGTGCGCTGCTGGTCGAGATGCTCAGCGGGATGGGGCTCGAGACCACTCTGGCGCCGACCGAAGGGTATCCAATGGTGGTTGCGCGCTGGGAGAAGGCGCCGGGCAAAGCAACTGTTCTGCTCTACGGCCATTACGACGTGCAGCCGGCTGATCCAATCGACAAATGGCACTCGCCGCCTTTCGAGCCGACCATCCGCGACGGGCGTCTTTACGCACGTGGCGCAGGTGACAACAAAGGCCAGCACTTCGCGCAAATCCTGGCAATCGAATCCCACCTCCATGTGCACGGTGAACTGCCCTGCAACGTCATCCTGCTGCTGGAAGGCGAAGAGGAGATAGGCAGTCCCCATATCGCGGATTTCGTGAAGGCTAACAAGGAAGCGCTAAAAGCTGATCTTGCCGTTACCGCCGATGGCCCGCGTCATGCGAGCGGGGCATCTATGATCAAGTTCGGATCGCGCGGAGAGGTGTCTTTTGAACTGCGCTGCCGCCACGCTAACCGCGACTTGCATTCGGGTAACTACGGCGGCGTCGTGCCGAATCCAATCTGGACACTGGTCCATGCGCTAGGCTCTATGAAGAATGCCGATGGTGAAATCACCATTGACGGTTTCGACGATGAAATCGTGCCACCCTCACGGGAGGAACTGATTGCCGTCGAGCGATTACCTCTGGATGTAGAGGCTGTGAAGCGTAGTCTCAATCTTGGGCGGCTTGATGTGCCCGAGCACCGGCCATTTTACGAGCGCCTGTGCTTTCGCCCTACGCTGACGATCAATGGCTTCCACGGAGGCTATGGCGGACCCGGTAGCAAGAGCGTCCTGCCCAACGAAGCGTTCGTGAAATGCGACATACGGCTCGTGGACGCACAGGACCCCGCGGACATTCTGCGCAAGGTCGCCGCCCATGTGCAAAAACATGCGCCCGAAGTGGAGTTTGTGGCGCAAGGTAGCATCCATCCCTCGAAGACGCCCATAGCCTCCCCATTTACCGCGACGCTGTGCGGCGCTTTCGTCGCTGCTCAAGGGGAGAAGCCTTTGCTGGTCCCCGCTGGATTCGGCAGTCTGCCTTGCTACGTGTTCACAAAGATTCTGGGGATACCTGCTTTCCAAACGCCATACGCAAACCCTGATGAGGCAAACCATGCGCCCAACGAAAATCTGACGCTCGACTGCTTTTACAGCGGGATTCGCACAGGCGCCGCGTTATTGAACGAGCTTGGCTCGTTCCAGCTTCCTGCGAGTTAGGCCGCTGGAGAGCGTCCGATGCTGGAAGGTCACGTATTCGTCAGGGACGAGTAGCCGATCCCGGATGATCGCCGCGTATGTACTGCAACGGAAGTTCTTGACCGATGAAATGGCCCCGGCCGAGCCTGACGAAATCATCGCTACGCCCGCGCCACCAGTTCAGGCCGGGGTCGACTTACTTCACCTCAGCAACAGCTTCAGGCTAGGTGCTGATCGGAAATGGCCGAGTTGTTCTCCATACTAGCCAGCGCCGCTGATGATGAAACAACGTTTTCCCCGGCGATCTAGCAGTCAGCGAGAGGTCGACGATATTCACAGACCGCTGCATTTTCGCTGCATCCGTTTTGATTAAAAGGACAGTAAACCAAATGCCAAGCATCAATGCCGAACGTTTGCTCTCGGATCTCAGATATTTCGCACGGTTCGGCGCGTATAGGGCAGGCGTCCATCGCCCAACCTATTCGAAAGAGGATATGGAGAGCCGCCGCTGGTTGTCGCAGCAATACGAAGCTATAGGACTTCAGGCTCAAATCGACGGGGTAGGCAATGTCTTCGGAATGCCCCATCTCGAGCGGCGATCGCTGTTGATTGGATCGCACGCAGAGTCCCAGAATTACGCCGGTTGGCTTGACGGGGCGCTTGGGGTGATCTACGGCCTTGAAATTGCCCGAACCTTCTCGGAAGCAGCGGACTGCGCAGGCCTCTCCATTGCACCAGTGGCATGGGCGGATGAAGAAGGTCACTACATCTCAACGCTTGGAAGTCGTTCATTTATAGGTGAAATCGACGAGGCGGAGATCGATCGCGCGGCGAATGTCGATCACGGCCTGCCGCTCAGGGACGCGCTCCGTGCGGCCGGGCTAGCCGGGGTGTCTCGATTTCAGTTGGTACCAGAACGCTACGTCGGTTATCTGGAAGCACACATCGAACAAGGCGACTCGCTGCAAGCCTCGGGCCATCGGATCGGTGTAGTTACTAGCATTGTTGGGACCTGGCAGTATTCAATTGCTTTTCACGGCGCTCAAAATCACGCCGGTACGACGCGCATGGCTATAAGAAAGGATGCCGGCCTCGCTGCAGCGACACTGGTAATGGCAATCGCCGAGCGCTTTCCGAGGGTGGCCGACCCGCGCTCCGTCTGGACAACCGGTCGCATTAGGCTTGAGCCGGGCGCTCCAAGCATAATTCCGGGCAAGGCAGAGGTGTTGTTCCAATTCCGGGATTCGGAGATGCCGGTCCTTGAGCGGCTGGATGCGACCTTAAGGGACCTAGTCCAAGAGACCGCCGTCAAAACCGGCTGCGGCGCCGAGATCGAGCGGACAGAAGCCGGCACACCACGGACCATGGATTCGGCCTTCCAGGCCGCGATAGAGAATGCCGCCGCGCGCCAGGCACTCGGCTGCCATGTGAGGATGCCCAGTGCAGCCAGTCACGACGCACAGGTCGTTGCCCGAAGATTGAGAGCCGCCATGCTTTTTGTGCCAAGCGTCGGCGGTATAAGCCATCACTGGACTGAAAACACCGATAGTTCCGACCTCGTCGCCGGCTGTCAAGTACTGGCTGATGCCGCCGAGACTATACTACTCGGTGAATACAGGTGACAGAGGGTCCAAACCGAATTGGGTGATTGCATGGCATCTCCGCCAGTGCGGCGTACCGAATCGGGACCTGGTTTCAAATCAGGCGCTGGACCTCTGCTGACTTAGGATGCGTTGACCTTTGTGATGGACGGCCTCCGGTCGCGACGAGCCCACTCTGTGGTACGCCGTAAGATAAGGCGGGCTGGCGGCATCATCGGGATTGCGCAATGATATCGGGGGCGCACCTTCGTTGTACAACGAACCTCCACGGGATCGCGGAGCACGAATTCCTCGCGCCCTGGAGATTCCAGCCTAAATGTCTGATCTGGCGGGAGGAGGATCCCGACAGCCGTGACAAGCAAAAGGCCAAACTCACCCGCGTTGCGTTCGGCCTTGTAGCCGGCGTATGTTGGACCTGCATTTTCCTTGCGATCCGGAGTGTAGAGAGAGGCGACGCCTGCTAGAGCACGTCCTTTGATCGATGGATCGATTGTGATGTGACGGCTGCGTTTTGTTCTGATTCAACATCCACCTCGATGGAGGTTGACGATGGGAAGAGCATTTACCGTGGATCTTCGGTCGCGGGTCTTGTAGGCTTCGGACGAGGGCATGTCGGCGCGGCAAGCGGCGGCGCGGTTCGCCGTGGGAGTGTCCAGCGCGATCCGCTGGATTGCCCGGGCGAAGATCGGCGAACTGGCGCCACGCCCGCAGGGCCGCCGCCGCGCCTCCAGCCTCAATGCGCATGAAGCCTTCTCGTCGGGCTGATCGAGGAGCGCAAGGACATCACGCTGAACGAGATGGTGGAGCGGCTCGTCGCCGAGCAGTCGGTGCGGATCAGCCGCAGCGCCTTGAGCGCCTGGCTTCGCGGCCACGGCTGGACATTCGCAAAAAGTCGCACTGGAGCAGGATCGCCCCGACATTCTGAAGCGGCGCCGGTTCGATGGCCAGTTCGACCCGGCCGATGCCAGGCGTTGCAGGCAGCGATGCAAACCGGCGAAGAGGAAATTCAAGAGCTACCCGATCGGCTACTTCCACATCGAATGCGGAGGTCAGGACCGAGCAGGGCAAACTGCACATGTTCGTCGCTATCGACCGCACCTCGAAATTCGCCTTCGTCGAGTTGCACGAGAAGGCCCCACCGCCGTCTGTAAAGAGTTCCTGCTCCGGCTGATCGCGGCCGTGCCCTACAAAATCCACACCGTGCTTACCGACAACGGCATCCAGTTCACCACCCCCGGTGCCGGTGGCTCGGCGGTGCCTCTAATAAACGAGGCAATCGCCAATGGCGAGATCTTCCGCGCTCACGCCTTCGAATACGCCTGCGCCGGGAACGACATCGAGCACCGCACGACCAAGGCAAGGCATCCGTGAACCAACGGCCAGGTCGAGAGAATGAACCGGACCATCAAGGACGCCACCGTCAAGCGCTTCTACTACGAGAGCCATGACCAGCTACGCACCAATCTCGCCGACTTCGTTGCCGCCTACAACTTCGCTCGCAGACCCAAGACCCTCAAGGGTCTCACGCCCCTACGAGTTCATCTGCAAGGCGTGGGCGTCACAAGAACAAACTGGATTGCCAGCCGATCAGTCGACTTCGGCGCCACATAGAGCTTTCATGGGCGCCCGATCGCCTTGCAGACGTTTCTCCATCCACGGCCCCAGTCAAGTCGGGAATTCAGCTACCCGGAGAGGGCCACCTTCGCCCTAAAGTACGGTCTAAATGACCTTTGCCGCCGAAGCCGGCTGGGTAAATTTAGATCGCACAACACTGCACCGGCCATCAACACTGATGGGAACCTCGCCCTCGATCGTTGCGCGACGAACGACGCGGCGTTGGCGACCGTAATCCTTGGTCGCACAATGCATCGTTGCACGATTGTCCCAGATGGCGATATCACCCTGCTTCCACTTCCAGCGCACCGTGTTTTCCTGCGCGATGACATGAGACTCAAATAGGTCGAATAGCCTCTGGCCGTCATATTTGGATACGCCAACGAAGCGCGTTACGTAAATGCCGAGTACAAGCGTGCGCTCGCCGGTCTCGGGGTGGACGCGCACGACTGGATGCTCTGTCTCGATTATCGGTCCAGTATGCGTCTCGGTAGAAGACCTGAGATAAGATCCGGGGAAGCTGTGGACAGCCCAGAGTTCGTCGGCCAGCCGTTGCAGAGGCAACGGTAAGTCGAGATATGCGGCCGCCGTATTGGACCAAACAGTGTCGCCGCCGACTGGCGGGATCACAACGCCTCGCAACACCGCGATCTTGGGATAGGCGTCCATGCAGGACCAATCTATGTGCCAAATGTCAGCCCCGATATCGCCACGTGCGGAATCGATGTCGAAAATCGGCGTCGTTCCCTCCGGATATGGTGAGGGCTTCCCGAATCGCAGAGCAAAGCGCTCCTGCCCAGCGTCGTCAACATGGTCCTGGTCACGGAAGAAGATGACCTTGTGCTCAAGCACCAAGCCGTTTATTGCAGCGATGGTCCGGTCCGGCAAATCAGCCGACAGCTTGAGATTGCGAATTTCAGCACCGATGCGCGCCGAGCATTTGATGACATCCGTACGTGGAATGACATTGTCGATCAAGTCCATTTCACTCATGGGAATTCTCCGATGCTGCAGTTGTTTGCCATCCGAAGCTTAGTGTCATGTATTATCACGAACCGCACCTACCACTTCTAGTGGGCTGATCTCGCCCGAAGCGAGCTCAGCGCCAAGCCGCATGACCAGCATCATGGCCGCCCCATTTTGCAGAACTTGACGCACACAACCTTGAGGCCGAGATGGACGATGCGCTGGGTGCCTCGAAGAGCGAGCGCACGCCCGAACGGCTTGGCTATCGCTCGGGCTATTACGGCCGTACCCTTGTGACGCGGGTCGGCAAGCTCGAGCTGCGGGTTCCGCAGGACCGGGCCGGGCGCTTCTCCACCGAGCTGTTCGAGCGCTACCAGCGTT
>NZ_JAMYUQ010000038.1:0-16581 GCF_040323095.1 Mesorhizobium sp. M0058 | reverse complement strand
ACCATCGCCGGTCCTCCGGCGGACAAGAAAACTGTCACCCATGCTATCGGTCCATTCTGTTACCTATCTATCCGGTTCGGACACCCTTACCCTCTCCCCGTATAGTGACGGGGAGAGGGGGTAGCGAACGGCGGCTCAGCGACGACCTCCGTCACCCCAAAAACGGCTTAGCCTTCATGGTCTCCGGCACCGGCACACCCAGCCGCTTCAGCACCGTCGGCGCCAGTTGCAGCTGATCAAGCAGCGTGTCCGGATCCGGCCCTTTGCCGGCTCCGAAATAATACAGCGCGAAATCCTGCATTTCATCGTCACGGCCGCCATGGTGGCCGCGGTCTGTCTGGCCGTGGTCGGCGGTTACGATCACCTCGTAACCGGCTTGCCGCCAGCCCGGCAGGAAGGCTGCCAGCATGCCGTCCATCGCATAGCAGGCATGGTCCATTTCGTGGCAGTCATGGCCGAAGCGATGGCCCATCGAATCCAGCGTGCAGGTGTGCAGGATCCCGTAGTCGATGGCGTGGCGCCGGGTCAGCTGGGTCAGTGTCGCAAACAGGTCGACATCGCTCGGCGTCATCTGGTTACGGGCATTATAGCCGGTCATGGTGTGGAAGCGACCATGCGTGATGGGTCCGTTGGGCTCGTCGAACTCCATGTCCTCGATCAGGTCGAACGGATAGGAGCGGAAGAATTCGGACCAGTAGGAGTGCGTCACCGCGCCGGTCTTGCCGCCGGCCTTGCTGACTTCGGAGAAAATATCCGGCTTGTTGACGAGAAACCGGTTTTCGTTGGACAGGATGCCGTGCTCCTGAGGCGAAACCCCGGTGTGAATCGAAGCATAGCAGCAGGCCGAAGTAGACGGCAGCACCGAGCGCATCTTCCACACCTGCGCCTCGCCCGATTGCACCCAGCCTTCGAGATTGCCCATCAGCCGGCGCCAGTTCCGGTAGGGCACGCCATCGAGAATGATGAGCAGCAGTTTGGTCTTGAGCGCCATGGGCGGCTCCGGAAAGCTTTTGCCGTTGAAAGAAGTTTTCGCGACAAAGGCCGCGAATTCCCTACTAATTCCCCGCGCTCGCCATGCGCCGTCCCTTGATCGCCTTTTCCAGCCAGCCGATCTCCATCTCGGGAACGGACGACAGCAGCAGGTCGGTATAGGCGTCGAAGGGCGGCGTCAGCACCTTGCTCTTGGCGCCGTAGCGCACCACCTCGCCGCGGTACATCACCGCGATCGAATCGGCGATCGACTTCACCGTCGCCAGATCGTGGGTGATGAAGAGGTAGGCGACCTTCTCGTGCTGCTGCAGGTTGAGCAGCAGCTTGAGAATGCCGTTGGCCACCAGCGGGTCGAGCGCCGATGTCACCTCGTCGCAGATGATCAGCTTGGGCTTGGCGGCGAGCGAGCGGGCGATACAGACGCGCTGTTTCTGGCCTCCGGAGAGTTCGGCCGGATAACGATCGAGAAAGCCCTTGCCCATCTCGATCTCGTCGAGCAGTTCGGCGACGCGCTTGTCGCGCTCGCGGCCGCGTATGCCGAAGTAGAATTCCAGCGGCCGGCCGATGATGGTGCCGACGGTCTGGCGCGGGTTCATCGCCACGTCGGCCATCTGATAGATCATCTGCAACTGGCGCAGATCCTCCTTCGGCCGGTCGGCAAGCCGGTTGGCGAGCGGCCTGCCATCGAAGGTGACGGTGCCTTCCCCGGGCGGCAACAGCCCGGTGATAGCGCGCGCCAGCGTCGACTTGCCAGAGCCGGATTCACCGACGACCGCCAGCGTCTGTCCCGGATAGATGTCGACCGAGACGTTCTTCAGCACCTTGACGTGGCTGCCGCCGTAAGCGGCGGTGACGTTCTTGACCGACAGGAACGGCGCGGCGCCGGGCTTCTGCTCGGCATGCTCGATCTCATGCACCGAGACCAGCGCATTGGTGTATTCCTGGCGCGGCTCCTTGATGATCTGGCGAGTGCCGCCCCATTCGACCAGCCTGCCATGGCGCAGCACCATGATCTCGTCCGAGACCTGGGCGACGACGGCAAGATCGTGGGTAATGTAGAGCGCAGCGACATGGGTGTCGCGGATGGCGTCCTTGATCGCCGCCAGCACGTCGATCTGCGTCGTCACGTCGAGCGCCGTGGTCGGCTCGTCGAAGACGATCAGGTCAGGTTCCGAACACAGCGCCATAGCCGTCATCACGCGCTGCAACTGGCCGCCTGAGACCTGGTGCGGGAAGCGTTCGCCGATGATTTCGGGGTTCGGCAGGCTGAGCTTCTTGAACAACGCCACGGCACGTTTCTCGGCCTCGGCGCGTGTCGCCGTGCCGTGCAGCAGCGTTGCTTCCACCACCTGGTCCATCAGCTTGTGCGCCGGGTTGAAGGCGGCGGCCGCCGACTGCGCGACATAGCAGACCTCGCGGCCGCGCAATTTGCGGAAACCTTCCTTGCCGCCCTTGAGAATATCGCGGCCGTTGAGCAGCACCTCTCCGCCGGTGATGCGCACGCCGCCACGGCCATAGCCCATCGACGACAGGCCGATGGTCGACTTGCCGGCGCCGGACTCGCCGATCAGGCCGAGCACCTTGCCCTTTTCCAGCGTCAGCGAGACATCGTGGACCAAAACGATGTTCTTCGGCGCCTCGCCGGGCGGAAACACTGTCGCTTCGATGCGCAGATTGCGGATATCGAGCAGCAGGCCGGGCTTTGCTTTTGTGTCAGCCATCACCCGCGTCCTCCCTTCAGGCTTGTCGTGCGGTTGAGCACCCAGTCGGCGACCAGATTGACCGAAATCGCCAGTGCCGCGATCGCCGCGGCGGGAATGAGTGCCGCCCCGATACCGAAGACGATGCCGTCCTTGTTCTCCTTGACCATGCCGCCCCAATCGGCATCCGGCGGTTGCACGCCAAGCCCGAGAAAGGACAGCGTCGACAAGAACAGCACCGCGTAGATGAAGCGCAGGCCAAGTTCCGAGACCAGCGGCGAAAGCGCGTTGGGCAGGATCTCGCGGAAGATGATCCAGCCGCTGCCTTCGCCCCGCAGCTTGGCGGCCTCGACATAATCCATGACGTTGATGTCGACGGCCACCGCGCGCGACAGCCGGTAGACGCGGGTCGAGTCGAGGACGCCCATCACCAGGATCAGCGTCACCAGGTTGGTCGGCAGCACCGAAAGCACGACGAGCGCCATGATCAAGGTCGGGATCGACATCAGCAGATCGACAAGGCGCGACAGCAGCGTGTCGAACCAGCCGCCGAACACCGCCGCCGAAAAGCCGAGGATGGCGCCGAGCGAGAATGACAGCGCGGTGGCCAGCACCGCAATGAACAGCGTGATGCGAGCGCCGTAGATCATGCGCGACAGAAGATCGCGACCGAGATTGTCGGTGCCCAGCAAATGTGCCGCCGTCATCGGTTCCCAGACATCGCCGACGATTTCGGCATTGCCGTACGGTGCGATCAACGGGGCGAAAACTGCCGCCAGCACGAACACAGCCGTCAGCACGATGCCGATCAGCGCGGGGATGGGGATGCGTTTGATGTCGAGCATGCCCGCCGCCTATTTCGGATGTCTGAGGCGCGGATTGGCGACAATCGCCCCGATGTCCGCAATGATGTTGAGGCTGATATAGACGGCGGCGAAGACCAGGCCGACCGCCTGCACCACCGGCACGTCGCGCTTGGTGACGTGGTCGACCAGATATTGTCCCATGCCGGGATAGACGAAGATCACCTCGACCACGACGACGCCGACGATGAGGTAGGCGAGGTTGAGCATGACCACGTTGATGATCGGCGCTATGGCATTGGGGAAAGCATGCTTGCGGATGACGTTGAAGGCCGACAGGCCTTTCAGTTCCGCCGTCTCGACATAGGCCGACTGCATGACGTTGAGGATGGCCGCGCGGGTCATGCGCATCATATGCGCCAGCACAACCAGCGTCAGCGCGGTGGCCGGCAGCGCGATCGCCTGCATGCGCTCACCGAACGGCATGCCGTCATAGACCGTGGAAATGGCCGGGAACCATTGATACTTCACGGCAAAGAAATAGACGAGCACATAGCCGATGAAGAATTCCGGGAAAGATGTCGAGGCGAGCGCCAGGCCGGAGATCAGCTTGTCGACCCAGCCATTGCGGTAACGCACGGCGATCAGGCCGAGGATGATGGCCAGCGGCACGGCCACGATCGCAGCCCAGAAGGCGAGGAACAGCGTGTTCCACAGCCGCCCCTTGATCGACGTGGCAATATCCTGGCCGCTCGACATCGCCGTGCCAAGATCGCCGGTGAGCACACCGCCTAGCCAATGGAAATACCTGATGTAAGCCGGCTGATTCAGGCCGAGCTGCTCGCGCAGATTGGCGAGCGATTCCGGCGTCGCCGACTGTCCGAGAATGGCTTGCGCGACGTCGCCGGGCAGGATCTGGGTGCCGGCGAAGATCAGGACCGAAACGGCCAGCAAGAGGACGATGCCCAGCGCAACGCGCTGGGCCACAAGTTTCACGACGGGTGAGGACATATCCGCAAAGCCGGGCTCAGGCTTCGAGCCAGCACTTCGCCAGCGCGTAGCCGTTCATCAGCTCCTGATGCGGATCGTCTACCCAGCCGCCGACCTTGGCGCCTGTCGCATCGATGAACTGATTGAACATCGGCAGGATCAGGCCGCCCTCGTCGCGCACCAGCACGGCCATGTCGTGGTACATCTGCTTGCGCTTGGTCTCGTCGAGTTCGGCGCGTGCGGCCAGCACCAGCTTGTCGAAGTCCGGACGCTTGAAACGGGTGTCGTTCCAGTCGGCGGTCGACAGATAGGCGGTCGAGTACATCTGGTCCTGGGTCGAGCGGCCGCCCCAATAGGAGGCGCAGAAGGGCTGCTTGTTCCAGACCTCGTTCCAGTAGCCGTCGCCGGGCTCGCGCTTGAGCTCGATCTTGATGCCGGCCTTGGCCGCGCTCTGCTGGAAGAGCTGCGAGGCGTCGACCGCGCCCGGGAAGGCGACGTCGGAGGTGCGCAGCAGCACGGTGCCGTCATGGCCCGACTTCTTGTAGTGGAACTTGGCCTTGTCGGGATCATATTTGCGCTGCTCGATCTCGGAAAACAGCGGATAGGACGAATTGATCGGGAAGTCGTTGCCGAGCGAGCCGTAGCCGCGCAGCACCTTGTTCAGCATCTCTTCGCGGTCGATCGCGAGCTTCAGCGCCATGCGCAGGTCGCTGTTGTCGAAGGGCGCGGTGTTGCAATGCATGATGAAGACGTAGTGGCCGGGGCCGGCATGGTTGCGGATGGTGACGCCCGGTACGCGCTTGATGAGGTCGACGATCTTCGGCTCGACGCGGTTGATCATGTTGACCTGACCGCCCTGCAGGGCCGCCGTGCGCGCGGTCGCGTCGTTGATAACGATGATCTCGATCTGGTCGGCATGGCCCATCTTGTCGGCCTGCCAGTAATTTGCGAAGCGCTCGCCGCCATGGCGCACGCCGGGCTCGTTGGTGGTGACCTTGTAGGGTCCTGCCGAGATGCCGGCATCCGCCTTGTCCTTGCCGCCGTTGGGCTGGACGATGAGGTGGTAGTCGCTGAGGAGATAGGGAAGGTCGGCGTTGGCCTCCTTCAGCGTCAGGACGACTTCCTTGCCACTGGCCTTGATGCTGTCGATGCCTTTCATGTAGCCCAGCGCGCCGGACTTCGATTTTTCATCGGAATGGCGCTCGAGGGTTGCCGCCACATCCTCAGCGGTCACCGTCTTGCCGTTGTGGAATTCGACGCCGTCGCGGATTTTCAGCGTCCACACCTTGGCGTCGTCCGACGAGCCGATCTCTTCGGCGATGCGGTTCTCGAGTTTGCCTTCCGGGGACAGCTCGACGATCAGCTCGCCCCACATCTTGCCAAAGGCGAACGGCACTTGCGTCATGAACAAAGCCGGGTCCAGGCTGTTCGTGGATTCGCCGCCTACGAGGCCGGCCTTCAGCGTGCCGCCCTTGACCGGGCCTTCCGCGCGAGCCGCACTGGAAAGCAGCATATTGGCGAAGGGCGCTGTGACGCCCAGTGCTGCGGCGCGGCCGAGGAAATCACGACGGCTCAGCTTGCCGGACGCAACGCGCCGGCTCAGATATTCGAGTTCGTTGGACATTTGAGTTCCTCACTCTGTTGGTTCGACCTTATGGTCGTTTTTTGCTTGTTGTTACCAAAGGGATATTGACCGGAAGGCAAAGCGGTAAGCAAGACGGAATGCGACATGCCGTGGCGTAAATCGTGCGTCGCAACTGGACCAGTCGCGTGGACGCTCAGAGCAGGTCGCGCGGGATCGTCTCTTCGAAATCGCGTTCGAAAACCAGCGTTTCGCCCTCATAGGCTTCGATTCTGGCGCTGACGACGAAGTTTTGCGCGTCGCTGCGCATTTCAGCCGATGTCTCGGTGCGCACCGACCATCCGTTTCGCGACAAGGTCTGCGTCCAGTGCGTCCGGCCCGAGGCAGACAGCGGGTCGTAGGGATGGATCGTCCAGCTCTCGCGGGCAATGCTGCCATTGGCCAGTCCATGCGCGAGATCGCGCACTTCGCCGAAATCATCCGTGATCGAGAGCGTGACGACACCGGTCTTCTCATCGCGATCGACGTGACGCTCGGAATTCGCTGCACGAACTGTCGCGGTTGCCCAGGGTGTTGCGCCTTCGGGAGACTGGAATGAAGTCTCGTCGCTTTTTGCGAGCGGGCGCAGCGGCAGTCTCAGCGTCGCCGCTGAAAGGTCGAGCCGCACCGGCTCCGGCGACGGCCAGATCATCGGCCAGTAAGCGTTGGAAACAGCGATGCGTAGGCGGTGTCCGGCCGGCACGCGGTAGGCGCACTGGTCGAGAATAACGCGCGCCGAAACCGTTTCGCCCGGCACCAGCGCTTGCGGCTGTTCGTGCGAAGCACGATGCGTCAGGTTGAGCACGCCGTAGGAGATCAGTTCCGAGGCGCCGTCGGGGTGCACGTCGCACAGCCGCACCGCGATGTTCGCCTGCGGGCGATCGGACGACACCCGGATGAGAAGCTCCGGCGCGCCGACGATGTCGAGTGCCTCGGCAAGCACAGGCTGATCGAAGCAGACGGACAGCGCATCGTCCGGGCGCTGGTCGCCGGGCAGTTCCGGGCCAAAGGTGAAGGGAAAATATTCGCCGCCGGCGAGCCCGCAGCTTTGCGGGGTCGCCACGATCGCCGGCCTGACGCCGTCAGCAATGATTTCGATCGCCCCGACCTTGATGTTGGGAGACGGCCATTCCTGTTCGGCCACCCAACGGCCCGGCCGCTCCGGGTGCCAGCGCGCCGGCCGCACACTGTCCATGACATAGGCGCGGTAGTCCGGGTCGGCCTCGACGCCGGTGTCGACGCCCTTCAACCAGTTGTCCCACCAGCGCAACGCCTCCTGCAGGAAGCCGATGGCGGGTTTGGGTTCGGCATAATGCGGGTATTTGTGGATCCATGGCCCGACAATGCCCTTCACCGGCGCCTGGATGTTGGTGACCAGATGCGAGATCGTGTTGCGGTAGCCGTCATGCCAGCCGCCGATCGACAGCACGGCGGCTTTGACGGCGGAGAAATCCTCGCAAATCGAACCGCGTTTCCAATAGGCGTCGCGATGCTGATGGCTGAGCCAGAGCGGCAGAAGGAAAGACTGGTTCTCCAGCCGCGTCAGCCAGAGGTCGCGCCAGCGATTGTCGCCCGCAATCAGCGGATCCGGCGGTCGCGACGAATAGGACAACATGGCCGAGGCCCAGCCGAAATTTTCCGTCAAAAGGCAGCCGCCCTTGTAGTGGATGTCGTCGGCGTAGCGGTCGACGGTCGAGCACAGGCTGATCACCGCCTTCAGCGCTGGCGGCTGCTTGGCCGCTACCTGCAGGCAGTTGAAGCCGCCCCAGGAAATGCCCATCATGCCGACGCTGCCATTGCACCAGGGCTGTGCTGCCGCCCAGGCAATCACATCACAGGCGTCCTGCAATTCCTGTTCGGAATATTCGTCGTCCATCAGCCCTTCGGAATCGCCATTGCCGCGCATGTCGACGCGGATCGAGGCGTAGCCGTGGCCGGCGAAATAGGGATGCGTCAGCTGATCGCGAAAGATGGTGCCGTCGCGCTTGCGGTAGGGCAGGTGCTCGAGGATCGCCGGCACCGGATCGCTGCTGGCGTCCTCCGGCATCCAAACCCGCGCCGACAGCCGGCAACCATCCGGCATGACGATGCCCATATCGGGGAATTCGACGACCTTGCGGGGAAATTCGGTGATGGTTTTCATGCGGGGCTCATAACGCCCCGCTATGCCAAGACTTTCAATCGCCATTCGCGACTGGAGCAGTGAAAAATGCGACCTGGCCGCAGCCTGCTTCACGACCTCAGTTCAGCGGAATCTCGTTTTCGGCCTTGCTGTCCTGATAGACGCCGGAAATCGCGTCGTAGCGGGCGGAAATATTGCCGATCCTTGCCTCCAGCCGGTCGCGCTCGGCCTCGGGCAACGCCCGCACCAGCCTGCGAATGGAAAAACTCTTCCAATAAGCGTTTTCGGCATTGTAGCCGCCGGGATCGAGAGTGAAGACCTCTTTCAGGATTTTCAGATCGTGCGGGATCGCAAAGCTGTCGCGTGAATCCTCGTGGCTGAAGAGGTAGTAGAAATTGTCGAAGCCGGTCCAGGTGATCGCCGACAGGCAGAGCGAGCAGGGCTCATGCGTGGCGATGAAGATGGCGTCCTTGGTGTCGACGCGCTCGGCTTTCGGCATTTCATAGAAACGCTTCAGGCAGTGCACCTCGCCATGCCAGAGCGGATTTTCCATCTCGTTGTTGGTTTCGGCCAGCACCAGCGAGCGGTCGCCCTTCCGCAGGATGGCGGCGCCGAACAGCTTGTTCCCATGGGCCACGCCCTCTGCCGTTTTCGGCACGATGTCGTGCTCGATGACATCGAGCAGGCGGTCGATCAGCGATATGTCGGTCATTTCTCAGGTCTCGTTGGGGAGATGGACTTCGTAGGGGGGCGAGAAATGGAACTCTTCGAGGTTGGAGCCGTCACCTCCGCGGTCGACGATGACGAAATCCTGCGCTTCGCCGAGCGGCGTCAGCACACCGTGCCAGAGATTGCGCGGATAGTTGACGCCTTGCCCGGGTGCGGTGATGAAGGCGTGCGGCTCGCCCGGACCGTCCTTGCCGTCATGGCAGACGACGACCAGGAAAGGCCGCGGTGACAGCGGGATGAACGCCTGGCTGCCTAAGGGATGGCGCTCGACCATGGTCAGCTTCAGCGGCAGGTCGTAAGGCGTGCCGCGCGCCATCGAGATCAGCACGCGGGCATTCGGTCCCGCGGCTTCAGCGGTGGCGAGATCGTGGTAGCGCTCGGTCTTGCCGCCATTGATCGGGTAGTGATTGCCGCCGCCCATGTCGATGACATCGCCGAAGCCGGCAAAGCTTTCGCGGGTCAGCGGCCGCGCTGTGATGCGGGTCACCGCGCGCGACCGCCAATGCCCGCCCCGCCGAGCTTGGCGTGCCGGTTGACGTCCTTGTAAAGGAGATAGCGGAATTTGCCTGGGCCGCCCGCGTAGCAGGCCTGCGGGCAGAAGGCGCGCAGCCACATGAAGTCGCCGGCCTCGACCTCGACCCAGTCCTGGTTGAGGCGGTAGACCGCCTTGCCTTCCAAGACATAGAGCCCGTGCTCCATGACATGCGTCTCGGCAAATGGGATGACGGCGCCAGGCTCGAGCGTAACGATGGTGACATGCATGTCGTGGCGCATGTCGGCTGGATCGACGAAACGGGTCGTCGCCCAGCGACCCTCGGTGCCGGGCATCGGCGTCGGCGCCATTTGCTGGTCACTGCTGAACAAGACTTCCGGCGCGTCGATGCCGTCGACGGCCTCATAGGCCTTCCTGATCCAGTGGAAGCGTACGGCGTCGCGACCTTCGTTGCGCACCGTCCAGCCGCTGTCCGGCGGCAGGAAGGCAAAACCGCCGGCTTGCAGCACGTGCTTCTTGCCGGCCAGCGAAACGGTCAACTCGCCCTCAACCACGAACAGCACGCCCTCGGCGCCGGCGTCCGGCTCGGGCCGGTCGCTGCCGCCGCCGGGCAGGACCTCGACGATGTACTGCGAAAATGTCTCGGCGAAACCCGAAAGCGGCCTGGCGATGATCCAGGCCCTGGTCTCGTCCCAGAACGGCAGTGGGCTGGTGACGATGTCCTGCATCACTCCCTTCGGTATGACGGCATAGGCCTCGGTGAAGACGGCGCGGCCGGTCAAAAGCTCAGTTTGGCCGGGATGGCCGCCATGCGGTGCATAATAGGTTTTCTGGTCAGTCTTGATCATATCCATTGGGTCCTGACCCCTCAGTCATTTCATTAGAGCGGGAGCATGTCTTTCAGGCGGAGCAGCGCGATGCGCTCGACCTGTTTGCAGGCGGTATCGAGTTCTACGCCACGGCTGTTGCCGATGCGCGCCTCGAACTCGGCGAGGATCTCCTCCTTGGTCTTGCCCCGCACCGCGATGATGAAGGGAAAGCCGAAGGTGGTGACGTAAGCGGCGTTGAGCTTGGAAAACAGCTCGCGCTCCTTGTCGGTCAGCGCGTCGAGGCCGGCGGAGGCCTGCTCGCGTGTGGATTCCGCAGTGAGGCGTCTCGCTTCGGCCAGTTTGCCAGCGAGATCGGGATGGGCGTTGAGGACGCCGATCCGCTCGGTTTCGCTGGCGGCGCGGAAGACGCGGCAGAGCGCATTGTGCAGGCCGCCGGCGCTGTCATGCGCCGGCCCAAGCTCGAGTTCATAGGCACGTTCCGCGATCCAGGGCGAATGTTCGAACACGCCGCCGAAAGTGTCTACGAAGGTTTCGAACTCCATCTTCGACGGCTTGAGCGCCGCCGGCTGGTAGGGGTGGTTCTCCTGCCAGTGCCTGGCGATATCGATGCGCCGCGCCAGCCAGACCTTGTCGTGCGATCTGACATAGTCGACGAAGCACTTCAGCGCCGCCACCCGACCAGGACGTCCGACGAGGCGGCAATGCAGGCCGATATTCATCATCCGCGGCCGGCCCGCTTTGCCCTCGGCATAGAGCGTGTCGAAACTGTCCTTCAAATAGGAGAAGAACTGGTCGCCGGAATTGAATCCCTGCGGCGTGGCGAAACGCATGTCGTTGGCATCGAGCGTGTAGGGGATGACGAGTTGCGCGCCGCCGCTGTGCTCGAACCAGTAGGGCAGTTCGTCGTCATAAGTGTCCGACACATAGTCGAAGCCGCCCTCTTCGGCCACCAACCGCACCGTATTGACCGAGGTGCGGCCGGTGTACCAGCCGGTCGGCCGTTGGCCCGTCACCTCGTAGTGCAGCTTGATCGCCGCTTCGAGGTCGCGGCGCTCGTCCTCGGCGCTGTGGTCGCGGTAGTCGATCCATTTCAGGCCGTGCGAGGCCATTTCCCAGCCGGCCTCCTGCATCGCCGCCACCTGGTCGGGCGACCGGGCTAATGCTGAGGCGACCCCGTAGCAGGTCACCGGCACTTGCGCCTCGCTGAACAGGCGCAGCAGCCGCCAGAAGCCTGCCCGCGCGCCATATTCGTAGATCGATTCCATGTTCCAGTGGCGCTGGCCGACCCAGGGCGCGGCGCCGACGATTTCCGACAGGAAGGCTTCCGAGGCCTTGTCGCCGTGCAGCACGCAGTTCTCGCCGCCTTCCTCGTAGTTGACGACGAATTGGACGGCCACATGCGCACCGCCCGGCCATTTCGGATCCGGCGGATTGGCTCCGTAGCCGCGCATGTCTCTAGAGTAACGCATTGCCCCTCCCCGCCGGACGCTGCCGGAAGTTATGATCAGGATAGTCGAAAGGGTTGCTCGCGCATTCCCCCGAAATTTTTGAAAGTGTTTTTGTGCCACTCCGCTCGACCGGGACTTATGCATCGCCTTTAATTGGCGCACAATTCACTGCTTTGTTCGGCTGTATCGGAAATGGGAGGCGCCAGTGGCAGAAACGTCGAAAGCCGATGGCGGACGTCTGACGACGCATGTGCTCGACACCGCGACCGGCAAGCCGGCGGCGGGCCTGTCGATCGCGCTTTATCATCTTGAGAGCGACGCGCGGATACATTTGAAGACCGTCGTCACAAATGCCGACGGCCGCTGCGATGCGCCGCTGCTGGCAGGAGCGGAATTCCGCCTTGGAGAATACGAACTGGTGTTCGCCGCCGGTGACTATCTACGCGGCCAGGGCACCAAACTGCCGGAACCGGCCTTCCTCGACAGTGTGGCGATCCGCTTCGGCATGGCGGAATCCGTGCATTATCACGTGCCGTTGCTTATCTCTCCTTATGGCTACTCGACCTACAGGGGGAGCTGACGCATGGCCAAGATCACCATACGCAACGAGATCCGCTTCATCCTCAATGGCAGGGATGTCGCGCTGTCGTCGGTGGCGCCCGACGCGACCTTGCTCGACTGGTTGCGGCTCGACCGCTCGCTGCGCGGCACCAAGGAAGGCTGCGCCGAGGGCGATTGCGGCGCCTGCACGGTGCTGGTCGGAAAATTGTCCGCCGGCAAGCTGGTTTATGAAAGCGTCAATGCCTGCATCCGCTTCCTGGGCTCGCTCGACGGCACCCATGTCGTCACCGTCGAGCATCTGCGCGGCGCGCCTGGCCAATTGCATCCGGTGCAGCAGGCGATGGTCGATTTCCACGGTTCGCAATGCGGCTTCTGCACGCCGGGCTTCGTCATGTCGCTCTACGGCCTGTGGATGAAGTCGCCGGACCCGTCGAATGCCGCGATCGAAAAGGCCTTGCAAGGCAATCTTTGCCGCTGCACCGGCTATGAGGCAATCATGCGCGCCGCGCGTGCCATCTCCAGCTACGGCAATGCGGCGAAGGATCCGCTGGCGGCCGAGCGCAAGGCGATCACCGCCAGGCTCGAGGCTATGCATGACGGTGCCCGCGTCGAAATCGGCGCCGGCAAGCAGCGGCTGGTTGTGCCGGCTGACGTCGACGATTTCGCCGCTGTACTGGACAAGGAGCCCGGCGCCACTGTTGTCGCCGGCTCGACCGACGTCGGCCTGTGGGTCACCAAGCACATGCGCGACATCTCACCGGTAGTCTTCATCGGCAATCTCGAGGGGCTGTGCGCGATCTCCGAAGACAATGACGTCATCACCATCGGCGCCGGCGTCACCTACACCGACGCCTTCGCGACACTGGCCAAGCGCATCCCCGCGCTCGGGCCATTGTTCGACCGCATCGGCGGCGAACAGGTACGAAACATGGGCACCATCGGCGGCAACATCGCCAATGGCTCGCCGATCGGCGACACGCCGCCGCCCCTGATCGCGCTTGGTGCGCAACTGACGCTGCGCCGCGGCAAGAAGCGGCGCACCATCGCGCTCGAGGATTTCTTCATCGCCTATGGCAAGCAGGACCGGCAGCCAGGCGAATTCGTCGAGGCCGTGCACGTTCCCGTGCCGGCCAAGGGCACGAAGTTTGCCGTCTACAAGATCACCAAGCGCCGCGACGAGGACATCACCGCAGCCCTTGGCGCCTTTTTCCTCGACTTGGCCAAGGACGGAACCGTGACCGATATATGCATCGCCTATGGCGGCATGGCGGCCACCCCGAAGCGGGCTTTCGGTGTCGAAAAAGCGCTGCTCGGCAAGCCGTGGACGGAGACGACGGTGGAAGCGGCCATGGCTGAATATGCCGGCGATTTCACCCCGCT
Source organism: Mesorhizobium sp. M0058 (assembly GCF_040323095.1). Lineage (NCBI taxonomy): Bacteria > Pseudomonadati > Pseudomonadota > Alphaproteobacteria > Hyphomicrobiales > Phyllobacteriaceae > Mesorhizobium > Mesorhizobium sp. M0058. The sequence continues at coordinate 2,914 of NZ_JAMYUQ010000038.1, read as the reverse complement.
GACCGATATGCGGGCATCGGCCGAATACCGGGCGCTGGCGGCCAGGAACCTGCTGCTGCGCTTTTTTGCCGAAACCAGCGGCAGCAAGGCGCCGTTCCAGGTGTCGCGCAACGAGGCGGCCTGATGAACAAGCACGCCTCTCCAGATCTCAAGGCGCAGAAGATTTCCGGTGGCGTCGCCGCCGACCAGCGCCACGATTCCGCGCACAAGCATGTCAGCGGCAGCGCGGTCTATATCGACGATATGCCGGAACCGGCGGGCATGCTGCATGGCTGCCTCGGCCTGTCCACGGCGACGCATGCGACGATCAGCAAAATGGATCTGTCGGCGGTGCGCGCGGCGCCGGGCGTCGTCGATGTGCTGACGGCCAAGGACGTTCCGGGCGAAAATGACATCTCGCCGACCGGCCGCCACGACGAGCCGGTGCTGGCCGACGACAAGGTGCAGTTTTATGGTCAGCCGATCTTCTGCGTTATTGCCAAGACGCGCGAACAGGCGCGCCGCGCCACCCGGCTGGCCAAGGTCGAATACAGTCCATTGCCTTTCGTCACCGACATTGGCGACCTCGACCCCCGCAAGGACAAGCTGGTCACGCCGCCGCTCACGCTGAAGCGTGGCGATGCCGCTGCCGCGATCAAGGCGGCGCCGCGCCGGCTGAAGGGCAAGATGCGCATCGGCGGCCAGGAGCATTTCTATCTCGAAGGCCATATCGCCGTGGCCATCCCCGGCGAAGACCAGGACGTCACCATCTATTCCTCGACCCAGCATCCGAGCGAAGTCCAGCATATGGTCAGCCATGCGCTGGGCGTGCCGAGCAACGCCATCACAGTGGAAATCCGCCGCATGGGTGGCGGCTTCGGCGGGAAGGAGACGCAAGGCAACCAGTTTGCGGCATTGGCTGCGATCGCCGCCAAGAAACACCATCGCGCGGTCAAGATCCGGCCCGACCGTGACGACGACATGATTGCCACCGGCAAGCGCCATGACTTCCTCGTCGACTACGAAGTAGGTTTCGACGACGCCGGCAACATTCTTGGCGTCGACTTCATGTTCGCGGCGCGTTGCGGCTTTTCATCGGACCTGTCCGGCCCGGTCACCGACCGCGCGCTGTTCCATTGCGACAACACCTATTTCTGGCCGGCGGTGCATGCGCAATCGGCGCCGCTTTACACCAACACCGTGTCGAACACGGCGTTTCGCGGCTTCGGCGGCCCGCAAGGCATGGTCGGCGCCGAACGCGTCATCGACGAGGTTGCCTTTGCCGTCGGCAAGGACCCGCTCGAAATCCGCAAGCAGAATTTTTATGGCACCAGTGGTGATAAAGACGGGGGCCGCAACGTCACCCCGTATCACCAGACGGTCGAGGACAACATCATCCACCGCATCGTCGCCGAGCTGGAGGCGAGCGCCGACTATGCGGGGCGCCGCCGCATCATCCAGGCCTTCAACGCCAACAGCCGCTTCATCAAGCGCGGCCTGGCGCTGACGCCGGTCAAATTCGGCATCTCTTTCACGGCCACCCACTACAACCAGGCCGGCGCGCTGGTGCATGTCTATACCGACGGTTCGGTGCATCTGAATCACGGCGGCACCGAGATGGGGCAAGGCCTCTACGTCAAGGTGGCGCAGGTGGTGGCGGAAGAGTTCCAGATCGACCTCGACCAGGTCAAGATCACCGCGACGACCACCGGCAAGGTGCCCAACACTTCGGCCACCGCGGCGTCGTCCGGCACCGACCTCAACGGCATGGCGGCGCAGAACGGCGCCCGCCAGATCAAGGAACGGCTGACCGACTTCGCCGCCGAAAAATACCAGGTGCCGCGCGAGCAGGTGCTTTTCCTGCCCAACCGGGTGCGCATCGGCAACCAGGAGATCGCCTTCACCGACCTTGTCAAGCAGGCCTATATGGCCCGCATCCAACTGTCGGCGGCGGGTTTTTACAAGACGCCGAAAATCCACTGGAACCGTGACAAGGGCGAGGGCCATCCGTTCTATTATTTCGCCTATGGCGCCTCGTGCTCGGAAGTCTCGGTCGACACGCTGACCGGCGAATATGTCGTCGAGCGCACCGACATATTGCATGAAACCGGCCGCTCGCTGAACCGCGCCATCGATCTCGGCCAGATCGAGGGCGGCTTCATCCAGGGCATGGGCTGGCTGACGACGGAGGAGCTGTGGTGGGACGACAAGGGCCGGCTGCGCACGCATGCGCCGTCGACCTACAAGATCCCGCTCGCGTCCGACCGGCCGAAGATATTCAACGTCACGCTGGCCGACTGGCCGGAGGCCAACGAGCCGACGGTGCACCGTTCCAAGGCGGTCGGCGAACCGCCCTTCCCGCTCGGCATGTCTGTGCTGCATGCGCTGTCGGACGCGGTGGCAAGTGTGGCCGATCATAAGGTCTGTCCGCGTCTCGACGCTCCTGCAACACCAGAACGGGTGCTGATGGCGATCGAACGGTTGAAGGGTGAAGCCGAGAATAGCGCCTGACTCTGACCTGGATTCTGGCAAAACGTGCAATTCAGACTGAAAAACTCTATATTTCCCGTACGGGAATGCGAAATATGAACTCGAAAGTGCAAAGCCTCAGAGCTTTTCTCGCCAGCGCCGGCCGGCTTGCTCTGGTCGAAGTGGCCGGCACCAAAGGCTCGACTCCGCGCGAGAAGGGCGCCTTCATGCTCGTATCGCAGGCGGCGATTTTTGGCACGATCGGCGGCGGTCAGCTCGAGTACATGGCGATCGACAAGGCGAGGCAGATGGTGGGGTCTTCACCCTCCCCCTTGTGGGGAGGGTCGGCCGGCGAAGCCGGCCGGGGGGGGGGGGGGGGCGGGGCTGGCCACCCCCCCCCCCCCCCCGTGTGGGGCCGCGCGGGGGGGGGGGGGGATTAAAAAAAGGACGGGGCGCCCCGGCGGCA
>NZ_JAMYUQ010000037.1:0-18990 GCF_040323095.1 Mesorhizobium sp. M0058 | reverse complement strand
CGAGCACAAGAAGCTCGCTCTGCGCCAAGCCGCATGACCAGCATCATGGCCGCCCCTTTTTGCAGAACTTGACGCACACAACCGCATTCCCATCCTGATTGCGCTGCGCTCTCATTTGATTGCCGCGCCGAGTCTCGGCGAAGGTGAGAACGTCGGGAGGCGTTTGGCTCGGCGTCCGACTGTACGCTTTCGGCGAAGCTTCCAGCGTGCCTATTGCCCCTATGAATCTGCCGTGACTCGTTCCGTGACGTCGGCGAACAGGGCTACAGTCAGGTACGAGGAGTATCCGAAGCCCGGTCGCGAGCCGATTGACTGGAAGCTGTGACCAACTTGCCGGTCGAAGATCTCTCCGCGGTGATCGAGAAGCTCGGCTGGTTTGCCCTACACCGGAACGGGGGTGTTCCACATGTTTATGAAGTCGGGCTGCCGTGCAGAGGACGCAGCTCGAGAGGCTGGCGAAGTTCCTCGCCCTCATCGCGGTGGTGAACTGGCGAACATGCTTCATCACTATGTCGGCGCGCCAAGCCAGACGTCACGGCGGGGGCGTTCTCACATTCGCCGAGATCACTGCGCTCGACCTGATCGACGAGTCTCGAACGCGACCGCGCCTCCAATGTCCTAGGCGGCAATGTTGATGGCAGCCGACTTCACCTGCAGCAAGGTCGTCTCGTCGTGGTCTACCGTAACGCGATGACCCCCCGTCCAGAGCGCCGCCCCAAATTGGCAAAGACGCGATGAGCAGTGGTGCGGGGCAGCAGCGGCCGGCCGCTCGGCCAGCCTGTTCGTCTGCACCGCACGAGCAAGCTGGTGCCAAGGTCCTGCGCGGCGCAATAGGACACGTAGATGTCGCTGGCCCGATCACCGATAACGCCGGATGCAATCGTCTCCCCGACCAAGTCCAAAACGCAAATGCCTCCGATCAGACCGGAGGCATCTTGTGAGCCGATCGTTAAGATGGTCGGTTGGCCAAGAACACCCCTCAAACAGAGCTAGTCCAAGAAAAATCACAGAATTGCGCGACGACGTCATCCAACGGTACAGCCATGGTCCGCTCCAGGTTCGCCCAGTAATACTCGGCACTAGCGAGTAGCTCCTCGCGTCGGTCAAATGCACGCTCCGCCTTCCAGTGCCTGATCAAGGCGAGCATTGTGAGCCTGGCGAGAGCCGCAACAGGCAAAAGTGGAAGCTCTGATTTGTCTATCGGCCGGCTCTGCTGGTATCCGGCCACAAAGGCAAAACCATCCTGCCAAGGGTGGTGGTCCTGAGTGCGACCGATAAGGTGCGCGATCGAATTCGCAGGGTCAAAAATCACCGCGCTATGGACCGTGTCGCCAAAGTCAAGGATAGCCTTCACGAAGGTATCGCTGTGCGGGTCCACCACAACATTATTGGGAGCGCAGTCCCCGTGGATCACTTGCATTTCAAGACTGGACAGCCTCGGCAGGACGACTTCTTCGAAGAGCTTAAAAACCCGGTGAGCCAGCAATCGGCGCTTGGGATCTGGCGCGTACCCAACTAGTCCGGCCCAATGGTGAAAGTGTGCAATGTCGTAAACTAAGCCGCGCGCGGCGGCTGGATGCTTAAACAACTGCAGTGCATTGTTTACTCGCCCAAGCATATAACCAATCTTAACCAAGTCTTCATCTACAGTAGCTACTTGCTCCCAAAGCACGCCTTCGACGAAGCAAAAGACGCTAAGGATCCTGGAAGCGCCATCACCAAAGTTGACTGGCACACTGTCCCTTCGGTCAAGTGCAGGCTTGATCCGCTGTATCGGCAGCGTGTGAGCGGCATCATCAAGATAACGCATCGCCGCAATCTGCAACCCGGTAACAAGTTCGGGCTCGTCGGGCGGTGCGACCTTTACGAGGTATTCACTCGCCCCGGCGTTGAGTATGAATGTATGGCCCTTTTCACTTTCCAACGGTTGAAGGTGTCCACTTAGCCCATGGTGCCTCTCGAGCATTTTTTTCAATAGCAAGGGGTCAATAGATTGGCTCGATGAAAGCAGGCTGCTCTCCTTCAGGAGGCGGTGGATCATCGCGTCGGCGGATTTGTTCATGTTGCTTAGGCTTTCTAGAGCCGCTGTTTCGCCACGATGGCAAAGGTCTCAAGGAACCGAGATACATCGGCAGCGCTAAAAGCGACTGGAGGACGAACTTTCAACACGTTCCCTGCGGGCCCCGTTCGGCTTATGAGAACTCGTCGGTCGCGTAGATCCTTGATGATGCTTTCGCAACGAGTGGGATCAGGCTCGAGCGTTTCTCTGTCCCTAACGATCTCGACACCAAGGTACAGGCCGCTGCCTCGGATCTCCGAAACATAAGGAGAATTCCGTGTCAGAGTTTCAAGCCCTGCCAGCAGGGTCGCGCCGTTCACGACAACGCGTTCACGCACATTCTCCTGCTCGAATACATCGAGCACTGCGGACGCTGCGGCTACAGAGATCGATCGGCCACCGAGTGTGTTGAAGTAGCTGACCCTCTGTCCGAATTCGTCAGACACCTCCGGGCGGAATACGACGCCAGATATGGGGAAACCGTTCCCCATCGCCTTGCCCATCGTCACGATATCAGGAATGAACGCGTGTCGACTGAATCCCCACATCGAATCTCCGAACTGCGCGAACCCCGATTGAACCTCGTCAGCAATGTAGAGGCCCCCAGCGGCGTGAACCTCGTTGACAATTGGCTGCATAAAGCCCACCGGGTGAGTAAAAATGCCGTCGGAGGTGAAGGCGGAATCGGCGATCAATGCGGCTAACCTGTATCCATGCCGTTCTAGATCAATGATTGCGGAACGCACTTGAGTCCGCATATACTCGTCAAGGGAGCGCTGAGATCCGCAAAGCCTTGGGTCAGGGGGTGCAATTAGTCGGACGTTCGGTCCGAGCGGGGATTCTGCGCCCAGCATTGGGGAAAAGCTCGCGACCTCACGAGTGCGCCCGTGAAACGCCCAACGAGTAGCTATGATACCCTCTCCGCCGGTATAGAACCTCGCCACTCGAATTGCGAGATCGTTTGCTTCCGATCCAGTGCAAGGCAAGCTCAATTTCGACAGCTCAGGTGGAAATGTCGCAAGCAGCCGCTCAGCATAGGCAACCAGTGGCTCCTGAGGATATCGTGTATCAGTGTTGACTGCGGCAATTTGGCGGGAAACGGCGTCCACAATATGGCTATGCGCGTGGCCAACGCCCGGAACGTTGTTATATGCGTCGAGATAGTCGTTGCCATTGCTGTCGATTAGGTGGGCACCAAAGCTGGAGACAAACTCAACCGGAATCGTCTCGGAAAACTGGTAGCCAGGACCGAGCACAGTGTCCCGACGCCGGACGATGTCTTGCAGTCGTTCAGGCAGAAGGCTGATACCACTCCGGTCGATCAGATTGTGTCGACGCGCGGTCATATTAGCCTGCCAATGAACGATCCAAGAAAGCCAACTGAGTTTGCGTCCGGTCAGCTTCTGTCTGGCGGGTGGGAGTAATGCTTGGCACAAGAATTTCAAGATGGACGTCTGGCGGCGCAATCGTTGCGTCAATTGCGCAAAAAAGGCCTGCGTCCATTTTGATTATCCTGGCTGGCTGCAACTAGCTCCATGTAAACAGGAAGTGGCTGAGGGCGTCCAATTCAGTTTGCAGATCGGTGCCTTCTTGCGACGAGATGACCGCATGCGCTGTTGTGGCCGGAGCGGGCTCAGGCTCGGCGTGGCTCGATGCGCGGGCGCCATGCCCCTCCCGCTTCGCTCACGCCCGACGATGGATCCTTCGTCGCCCATCACGCTGGTGAAAGCTACGCGAGGTTAGTTGCGGTTCAAGCACACCTATCGTGAGATGGGCGAATGCTCAGGTTTGCCTGAGGGCGCGACGTCCGCTTCTGGCGATCGCGGCACTCGCCGCGAGGATGATGTCTGGGCCGGAGAGACCCGGTCCGCCTTCCAGACGCTGCCGGCCATTGCTTGCGCATCCAAGGATGGTCGCAATGGCTTCGTCCTGAAGACTTCAGTGCCGCTGCTGGCCGCGCCCCGCCATTCGATTCTCTCTAGAACGCCACCCTCTCCAAAGCCACCTTGCTCTTCACGTAGCATAAAGGGCCGTTAGCCCAGCACGTGCGTCAACTGGAGGAAAGTTTCGGCGGTCAAGTGCTCGTACTCAGCAGGGCCGAGGTTAGCGTTACGGCCTCCGGAGCCTTTTATTCTGCTCCAGCGGGCGCTGAAGTGATCTTTTAGGGTCATTTGCTTGACGGCCAAGGGCTTGCCGGAAGGCGCAAAGTCACCTTCGGTTTGGGGGGATAGTGGTTCCGAAATACCGGGTGTGGGCGACATCCAGGATGCGATTGATCAAGCTCGAGTAGCCGTGTCCGGCCGTTTTCGCAGCCACGCAATACGATGAGCCCTTTGTGAGTGACGGATTGGCGGCGATCTCTAGGACGAAAGGCTGGCCGAAGCGGTCGATCCGAATGTCGACCCGGGCATAGTCCCGGCATTGGCAGGCGCGGAATGTAGCCATCGAAATGTCCCGCAATACCGTTGCGAGCCTGCTCTCGATCTGGGCCGGGCAAACCTTTGACGCTTTCTCGGCCGTCCCGAACTTCGCTCCCCAAGTCATAAGACGCGGCGCGCGGTCGGCGAATTTCTGTTCCACGAAAGGAAATACCTCGAGCTCATTGTTTCCAAGCAAAGCAACAGTTACTTCTCTGCCGTCGATGTATTCTTCAACAAGAGCGTCCTGCGCGTATTGTTCGACAATCCCTTCCACGGCCTGCTTCAAATCAGAAGGTCTATCTATAAGCTGCAATCCGAAGCTGTCACCTTCACGGAGTGGCTTCACTATCACTGGAAATCTCAGGTCGCCAATATTCTCATCGCCTCGATGCATCACCCGAAATTTCGGCGTCGGCACACCGCGGTCGCGAACGAGTATTTTGGTGACGACCTTGTCGTTAGCAAGCTCATGTCCGAGCGGGCTCGCTCCTATGTAGGGAACGCCGGCCATCTCGAGCATGGCAGGAACCTGGGAGAAACGGGACTCGCCCTGAGTTCCACCAGCCACGTTAAAGACGAATCCTGTAGGGCGGCCTTGTGAATCGGGTGGCATGAACCGCTCAAGCGTGCTCAGCATGCCTTTATCCCCCTCACACAGCAGCACCTCGTGTCCGCCCTCTTGCAGCGCCGGCACCACACTGTCGCATTCCCACTGTGTCCAAGGCTCCGGCGGCTGCGGCAAAGGCTGGCCGAAACGGTTAATCACGCCCGTAACGTCTCTGTTTGTAACAACGGCTACTCGCATCAGCTACTCCTTTGATGTTTGATCGGTGGTAACGGTGATTTGCTCGGGTTTGCGCCGGTCCCCACTCGCCGGAGCGAGCACTAGAAACCAGCCTGCCTGAAGGCGGATGAACAGTGTTATCAGCACTCTATGTGCACTGCGGACTGAAGATTGCTGCCGGGCGACAGGCCGCCGGTTCGCCCAGGAGCCCCAGCACCGCTAGTGCGTCCCACGGGATGTGCAGCCACGATTGCGCGTGCGAGTGTCATGTGAACTCCTCGGTTGAAAACAGCGCGACGGCCACTGTCGGAACAGGTATCTGGTGATGTGCTCGCAATTGGCATGCCACGAAAGTTGTCGGAGCAGGCAGCACAAATCACTTTCGGGCTGGCGCCTCGGATGTCAGGTTGTGAGCACAGAGTGTCGTCAATCGACTAAGGCTTGTTGAGATTCAGCGTAAAGTTTGACGGCAGCTGCGAGATTGATGAAGGTTGCGAAGCTCTTGGCGGATTTCGACGAGCGCGCGCACCCTTCCGATTGAATTGCGCCGGCATTCCGAAGCGATGGCGGCGGGTGGAGACCTGATTTTCGGATCAAGACATCCCGTGTGCGGTTGAGTCAGCGGCAGCGGAGATGGTGGGCCTGCGCATGGATTCCCCGCTCAGTTCGAGCCGGTGAGCGCTCTGAATGAGACGAGGGACAATAGCATCGGCGCAGCTGGGATCCCCATATCAGATCGAAAATATCCTGCTTTGCTTCTTTGAGAGCCGCTTATCGTGAGCGCATTCGGGGGGCATGGGGAGCACGAAAGTGCACCGTTTAGAACATGGCCGAGAGCCGGAGCTGGTGGTGATCGCCAACCCGGAACAGGTATGTATCATTCGAAGGTCAAGACGGACACGATCGACGCAATCGTTTTTACGCAGCTTTATGCCAGCGGCTTCTTCAGAGATCGCGCTTGAAGGAACATCATGCAGCGGATCGTTCATAGCCGCCACCTGATCACGTCTTGTCCGCATGCAGACCGGTCCAGCACCAAGGCCGAACCCGGTTGAGTGAACAGGTTGGGCCGAAAGACGAGCGCCTCGCTAACGATCATTTGCGCGAGTTCGATCGGCGGAGTGATGACCTCAAGGCTTAAGGGATCTTGCCCGCTCGGCTCTTGATACATCCCCGGTGTCGACATGACCGTCGCGTTGGCAATGAAGGCAGCGTGTCGGCCATGGTCGCGGTGATCGTCGAGGTGAGTCCGGCGCGGCTGGCAGCGCTGCTACGCATCTCGTCTGGAACGCGCTCGAGCATTGCCGAGAAAGCACGGCGACGACTGCCTGCAGGAACTGCGCTAGCCTCTACCACCGGCGAGATCTCGCCGAGGCCAAGGCCGAGTTGCCGCCTAGCTGTCCAATAGTCGGGCCGCCATCCACGACTGACGAGGTCGAGGATGACACCGTCGAGTACACGCTGATCTTCTTTGCCTGCCGCTCCACCACCCCTAGCATCTGAAGTCCACCCGTAACCGCCACTCGAGCAACGCGATGGCGCGCTCCTTTTTTCTCCTCTGGCAGATCTGAGAAGCGATGCCGGAAGCTCGTGGATGCAGACGTGGACAAACTCCAGCCGGCGCCGCGGGACATACTCTTTTACGCTCGCCGGTGATGCAACAGCCGACGTGGCTGAAGCGGCCAAGCTCCTTGATGTCAATGGATCATCTCCGTCGGATCGGTTTGGCCGGCTCGGTCTCGCTCAGCCGCGACAGCCCGGCACGATTGAAAACCGGCCTGACGGTGGCGGGCGAGACGCGGACCTCCCCAGGAGGTGACTGGCGGTCCAATGCTGCCGCCGCAGTGCCACAATGTGCTCGGCGATCGCTGTGGCCGTGGCCGTAACCTGTGGCATATCGGCAGTCGCGAGGAACGAGCGACCATGACGGCCCGCCCGTCGCCCTCCTACCTTGACCCAGCGCGCACGATCTTCGCCGACGCACCATATCTTCGCGCCGCCGCGTGGCTCGGCAAAGACGCCGCTCACCACCTCGAGTCTCGTCGGACCGGTCCGCGCGGACAACCTTCCCGTAACTGTGGCGATCAGAATTGAGTTTCTAGCGCCGTGTGCGAGGTGCCATCTAATTCTTGGATGGCTATGATATCGATTCCATATTTGCCCGCTAAGAATCCGCAACGTAGCTTCGATTAAGAAAAAGATGCCGCGGCATCAGTGCCGGAATCGGCACTGCAAGCAGCGAACCGCGACGCGGCGTAAGCTAAAGGGGAGAAAAGAATGAACTCGTACCTCGATCGACGCGCCTTTGCGAAGGCACTTCTACTTGCAACAGCAGGCCCCTTTGTGCTGCGCTCCTCGGCATTTGCCGCGTCACACGACGACCAGATCGTACGCATCGGGTATATGGTTGCTCCCGATTCACTGAATCCATTCGCCACATGGAGCTCGGTCGCTCCCTTAATCTATACCTTTGATTTCCTGGTTGGAGTCGATGCTCAACGTCACGAGGATCGCAAGGGATTTGCCAAATCGTGGTCCGTAGCTGACGACAACCTCACATGGACGTTCAATATCTGGCCTAGCATGAAGTGGTCGGACGGTGAGCCTGCTACAGCCAGAGACGCTGCATTCACCTACAACTATCTCCGCGACTCGATTGGAAAGCCTGATGAACTGAACGCGGGGTGGAACAGCACCGACGGCATGGAAAACGTCGAGTCGATCAAGGCGATTGATGACGAGACTTTGCAAATCGTGACTAAGGCGCCAACCCGTTGGCCAATCGACAATCTCATCATGATCATCCCCGAGCACATCTGGAAGGCCGTCAGCTATTCGGATGCGCGCCGCACTTTCCGCAACGACCCGCCATTGGTGGGGACAGGGCCTATGGTCATTTCGGAGTTTCAGCAAGGTCAATTCGTCCGTTGCACGCCGAATCCGTATTTCCGCGGGGGCAAGCCGGCGGCTGGAATGGTCATGTTCTTCTTCAATTCCTTTGATCCAATGGTGCAGGGATTGAAGAGTGGTGAGCTTGACTATGGCAATCTGACGGCCGCGCAATGGACGTCACTTTCAGAAGATTCCAACATCGTCGTCGGCCAACACGGCACCGAGTCACGATCCTACCTGGCCTTTAACACGGCGTCTGGGCAAGGAAAGGGCAGCACAAAGGCGCTGCTGGATCCCGCCTTTCGCGACGCGATCGGCTATGCAATCGACCAGAAGGCGATTGTCGATCGCGCCTACCGGGGGCACGCCGATCCTGGCATAGGTCTTGTGATGCCGGTAGCTGCAGAATACTACTCCGATTTGGCCGAAATCAGGCGCCATTTTGATCTCGATGAGGCGGGTCGACGGCTTGACGCGGCCGGTTACCGCAACAGAAACGGCGATGGCATTCGGGAGGACAAGGAGGGAAACCCCTTGCAACTCGAGATGATCACAGGAACATTGTCGGGTACGGACGAAATCCCGACCGCGGTGATGCAGTTGATCACAGGCTGGTTGGGGCAAGCTGGCATCCCCGTCTCGGTGACCCAGCTCGACCCTGGTGCACTCAGCGCCCGCACGAAAGCGCCGGCGGACGGCGGCGGAGGCTGGGATCTGCTTCTCGCCAGCAACTGGCCGTCTCCCACGCCTGACGGTCTGCTCAGTTTGGGCAAGAGTGGCGATCACGTCAACAGATCATACTGGACGGACGAGAAGTTCGAGGCGCTTGTTTCTCAAATTGCGGTCACCGTTGAGCTCAAGAAGAGTCAGGAGCTAGTCGATCAAGCGGCGCGCCTCATTTATACCGACGCGCCATACATCATACTGACTTACCCTTACCTTCTCGAGGCTCACCGTACCGATCGCTTCCAAGGCTGGGGGAAGGATGACGCGATATCGGCAGGTTGGAGCTATTTCCCGTTTGATCGCCTGGAGCCCATTCGATGACTAAAAATGGCTTGGCGGGGCGAACAAGCCGGCGGGTTGGGAGCATTTTTTTTAGGGCGGCCATAACGCTTCTAATGGTGGCGGCGCTGAACTTCGTTCTATTTAGGGTCATTCCAGGCGACCCTGCATCACTGCTGCTTGGCGGCGCGCGCATTAGTGTGACTGCTGAGCAGATGGACATACAGCGCCAGAACTGGGGCCTCGACCGGCCCCTGTTCCCTGACCAGATGGTCGATTACTTGTGGGCAACCCTCCAAGGTGACTTGGGGTATAGCTTCAAGTTTAGGGGCCAGCGCGTCGCCGACCTGATCCTAGAGCGGTTGCCGGCCACTATCGCCCTAGTTGGCCTAGCACAACTGATCGCCATCCTAACCGGTGTTATGGTTGGCCTATATGCCGGTTGGCGCAGGGGAGGAGCCGTCGACCATATCTCTATGGGAGTCTCCCTCGCGCTTTACTCCACGCCGTCATTCTGGCTTGGAATGATCCTGGTGGTGATCTTCAGCACGTCGTTAGGCTGGCTTCCGGGCTACGGTGTATACTCTCCCAGCATGATCCCCGGCTCCCTTGAGTGGTTGCTCGACTACTTGCGCCATCTCGCGCTTCCGGTCACCGCGGTGGCGCTTGGGCTAATCGGCCAGTACGTTGTAGTCGCACGTGCGGCAATGAGCGACGTAGTCACCGAGGATTACATGGTTACCGCTCGGGCCAAAGGACTCACCAATGTTCAGATGCTGATACGTCATGCGTTCCGTAATGCAATGCTGCCGGTCGTAACTCTAATTGCCCTCAATATCGGCTACGTGGTAGCGGGCGCCATTACTGTCGAAGCTGTATTCGCTTGGCCGGGGATCGGTGGCCTGACGGTGGAAGCCCTCAACGCACGGGACTACCCTGTCCTTCAAGGCATATTCCTGTTGCTTGGTGCGTCGATCGTCGTTGCGAACCTAGCAGCCGATTTTGCCTACGGGCTTCTTGATCCGCGAGTCCGATAATGAGTGAAAGTACAGTTCGTTATTCCCCGCCAGGCCGGGCGCGGGCGATCAAAGCATTTCTGCGTGAATTTCTCAGTTATGGCGGCGCTCAAGTGGGTGTCGTATGTCTGGTATTCTTTCTTTTTGTGGGAGCGGCCCCCAATGTGCTGGTGGGGCCGCTCCAGACCGCGATCAATGCAACTGGCGATTTCCTCGTCGCCCCCTCGGGCGAGCATCTGCTCGGCACGGACGAAGTCGGGCGGGACGTGCTCAATCTGGTCGTTCATGGTGCCCGGATCTCGCTGACGATCGCGCTTTTAGCAACGGTGATCAGCCTGGTCGTCGGGACTACGATTGGTATGACTGCAGGCTACTATGGGGGGAGGGTTGACGTCTGGCTGATGCGCTTGACGGACTTCTTTTTTGTCATGCCGTCGTTCGTACTGGCGCTGGTCATCACACCCGTAGTTCTGGAGGTGATCGGGCGCGGCGGAGAAATCCTCGGCTTTCGTCCTTCTCTTTTTGTGACCATTGTCGTTATCGGCACGACGAGCTGGGCGTTCGTCGCCCGTATCGTCCGCAGCCAGACACTATCACTCAAGGAACGAACATTCATTGATCGTGCGCGCGTTGCGGGCAGCAGCAATTTCAGCATCATGGTGCGGCACATCCTTCCCAATCTCGTGCCGCAAATCGCAGCCAATGGTGCCCTGGTCGTCGCCGGCGCAATTTATATCGAGACATCGCTCTCGTTCCTCGGGCTTGGTGACCCGTTGCAGCCTTCATGGGGCACTTTGCTTTCGCTCGCTCAGCGCGCCGGTGCGGCCAGTGCCGGAGCCTGGTGGTACCTCGGCGCACCTGGGCTTTGCGTACTCACGGTTTCCTTGAGCTTCGTCCTGATTGGCAATGCCATCGACGACACATTCAATCCACGGCGGAGGGTGATCCCATGATAAACTCCTCTGAAGACAAAGCACCACTTCTGGAAGTGAACGGGCTCTCTGTCGACTACGGGCTCAAGGGCGTTTCATCGCGTGCTATCGACAGTGTAAGCTTCGCGCTCCGGCCGGGAGAGGCCGTTGGCCTCGTCGGAGAATCGGGCAGCGGGAAGACCACAACTGCAATGGCGATAGCGGGTCTGCTATCACCCAACGCGCGCGTTCGCGAGGGCGAGATCCGTTATCGCGGTCACCGGCTCCCGATCGACGATGACGCCGCGATGCGGCCACATCGCTGGAGCGAAACGTCCGTAATCTTTCAGGGCGCGATGAATGCGCTTAATCCCGTTCACCGCATCATCAAGCAGATCGCCGAGCCGTGTATGCTGAAGCTAGGCATGTCGCGTGGCGATGCGACGACGCGGGCAAGAGAACTGCTCGAGCTCGTCGGTATTCCGAGTGACCGCGGTTCCGCCTATCCGCACGAATTGTCTGGTGGCATGCGTCAACGGGTGATGATTGCGATGGCGCTCGCATGTCGCCCCTCGATCGTCATTGGCGATGAGCCCACCACGGCGCTCGACGTTATTACCCAGGCTCAGATCCTGAAGCTGCTGCGGGAGTTGCGATCAAGGCTTAGCCTTGCCATCATTTTGATCACCCACGACCTTTCTGTGGTGGCTGAGAGTTGTGATCGCGTGATGATTATGTACGGGGGGCGGATCGTCGAGGATGGCACCGTACTCGAGATATTCGCCCAGCCTAAACATCCCTACACCCGTCTGCTGATCGAATCGATCCCGAACCCGGCGAGCGGCAAACGGATCATTCGGCCAATACCTGGCGACCCCCCCAACTTGGTGAATCGACCCTCAGGATGCGCATTCCATCCACGTTGCCCGTTGGCCATGGGCATTTGCGCGGCCGAAGTCCCCTGCCTCGATCAGTTCGGGCGGGGACGCGTCGCCTGCCATCTTTACCGGTCCTCGCAAGAAGCCAAGGTCGCAGCTCATGCCTGACACCGCCGACATGGTGCGTCTTGAGGGCCTGCAGGTCCATTTTCCAATCGAGGGCGGGCTGTTCGACCGTGTCCTGGGTCGACCTACCCGCACCGTGCGCGCAGTGGATGGGATCAACCTCAGCATCGGGCGCGGCGAGATCTTGGCCCTAGTCGGGGAATCAGGAAGCGGCAAAACCACGGTTGGCCGCGCCATCACAAAGCTCGCCCAGCCAACTGGCGGCAAGTTGCTGTTTGAAGGCCGCGACATGACGTCGGTTCAAGGCCCCTCGGCCTTGCGTCCTTACCGCCATCGCGTCCAAATGATCTTCCAGGATGCTTATCAGGCGCTCAACCCACGGCACACCGTGTTCGATATTGTGGCGGAGCCATTGCGGTCACTGCGGCTCGTTGAAAGCGACGCTCAACTTAGCGAGAGGGTAAGTGAAGCCCTTGTCGCCGCAGGGCTCAATCCTCCGCATGACTTTTTCGCTCGCTTCCCGCACGAGCTATCTGGGGGGCAGCGCCAGCGTGTCGTGATTGCCGGAGCACTTGCTGTCAGGCCGGAGCTCATCGTTGCTGACGAACCTGTCTCGATGCTCGACGTCTCCATACGTGCACAGATTCTTCAGGTCCTTGTCGACCTCCGCGCCAAGCACAACATGGCACTGTTATTCATTACTCACGATCTGCCTCTTGCCTGGTTGATCGCCGACCGGATCGCGGTCTTGTATCTTGGAAAATTGGTTGAGATCGGTAGCGCCGACGCCATTACATTCAACCCTCGTCATCCGTATACAGTTGCCTTGCGAAACGCTACCCCGCACATTGGCGGCAACGCAGGTCGCGCCGAACTGCTGGCCTTGCAGGGCGAGGTGCCGAGTGCTGCCCGCATACCGACTGGTTGCCGCTTCCATCCACGTTGTCCACTGGCGTTTGACCGCTGCAAGGAGGAGGAACCACCGGCCACCGAAGTGGGGCCGGGGCACATGTCAGCGTGCTGGCGAAGTGAAGGCTGACTTCTTGTAACGAAATCCCGCAACGAGGTTCTCGTCAGCATCAAACGCCTTTGCCAACCCGATCGACATCGCGCCACTGGCAGCTTGCGACGGGTACACCGTGTCGGACACCGTCGAGGACTGCCATCTGGATTTTCGATAGCTGGGGTCGTCAATCTATGCTTGTCATTGCCGAGATAAACCTGCAAATCTGAGCAGTGGACCATAGGGAGTTGCTGTCCATCATGCGCGGACTCCTTTAGTATACTCTAGAGTTATGCCGCCAAGCTAATGTTGAAGGTGCTGCAGATTTAATCCGTGTTAAGGACGATTTGCACGCTACACTGGGAGGGACATCGATGCACAAACTAAGTTGCTTTCAAACCGGCGCCGGAATTCTTCCTCTTTTTTTCTTGTGAGAGCCGCCTGATGGAAGACAAGCGCCTTCAGCCACCTCATCCCCGTGCTGAGCCACGGATCCGCGTGCTTCATGACGATGTCACGATCGACTCGTATCGTTGGTTTCGCGACCGGGATAATCCCGACGTCTTCGCGTATCTCGAAGCTGAGAACAGCTATGCAGAGCAAGCGACAACTCACCTTTCAGCGCTTAAGGCGGAGATCATCGCCGAGATCGAGGGGCGTCAACCTCGCGGGGGCACCCCACCAGCTTTCCAAGTTGGGGCCTTTGAGTACTTCCAAAGGCACGAGCAGGGCCGGTCTCATCCGGCTTGGTGGCGTCGCCCACTAACCGGAGGCTCTGTCGAGCAAGTTCTTGATCCGAACGTGATCCCCGGGGCCGAGTTCTTCTATCAACTCGGGGTCTTCGCCCCGAATGACGACGGGCGTTACGTGGCCTTCAGCTTTGATGTGATCGGGAACGAGATTTTCGAACTTAGGGTTCGGGACATGGAGACCGGCCGAGACGTCTGGCAAGGCTCGAAGAAGGCTGCGATGGTAGCTTGGGCTGCGAATGGCACCACACTGTTTTTCACGCGGGAGCGACCTGGCCTGCGACAACAATGTCATGAGCTTATTCGCCTAGATATCGCAACTGGGATTTCTGAGGTAGCCTTCGAGGAAGCTAATGAGGGATTGGAAGTACGGGTTCGGCGTTCTGATAGTGGCGCCTGGTTGTTCCTTGACGTTCACGCCTTCTCGGGCTCTTCCTCTTTTCCCGTCCATGTCGGTGCTGCGGAGGTGTGGTGTCTTCCTGCTGACATGGCGGGGGGCAAGTGGCGCCGGATTGTCAGGCGGGAAAACGGACAAGAGATCTATGCCGAGCATTGGGGCGACAGTTTCCTGTTTCGAGTGGACGACGCTGGGCCGTACTGCCGGCTCGTGCGCGCCCCGATAGATGACCCGTCATCGTCGTCATGGGAGGAGGTCATCCCGCATAGAGCAGGCGTAACGCTTGAGGAAATCCACGTCTTCGAAAAGCACTTGGTTGTTCTGGAGCGAGAAGGCCTGCATCCTCGCCTGGTCTCACGTGACGGTAGGGGCGTCGTTGGGACAATGATCATTCCCGACGAGCCGAGTTGCACTCTCAAGGTCGGCTTATCTGTAGGGGGGGCGCGTTCGGTTCCACGTCATGTGTTCCGAAGCTCGAAGTTGGTCTATTCAATTAGTTCGTTTGTGACGCCCGATGCTCTAATGGAGCACGATCTCGTCGACGATCGTTCGGTGATCTTGCACCGGGCCGACATACCAGGCTATGACCCGGCTCTATACGTTGCGCAGGTTGTCATGGTGGAGGCGGAAGACGGAGTTGAGATTCCGATCTCGCTCGTTGCGCGGCGCGACCGAACGAGGCCCGGGCCGGTCGTACTCCGCGTCTACGGATGTTACGGGTCATCAAGATGGCCTTCGTTCAACGCTTGGCCTTCATTCATGACTGCTCGGTTAAGCCTTCTCGACCGAGGGGTTGCTTTCGGTTGGGTCCATGTTCGTGGTGGTGGCGAACTCGGCCGCCCTTGGCATGAGGCGGCCATGGGTGATCGAAAACGGACCACTCATACAGATCTGATCGCCGCTGCCGAGGGGCTCGTTGAGCAAGGCTTCGCCACCGGCGACGGGATAGTCATTGAGGGAGCCAGCGCTGGCGGCGGTGTTGTGCTTGCTACGGCCGCCTTGCGGCCGGACTTGTTCCGCGCCGTGGTTGCTGAGGTTCCCCTCGCGGACATCCTGGATACCGAGATGGATGCCGCAATGCCTTGGGCTCTAGTTGAAAGGGCGGAGTATGGAGATCCCCACATCGCTAATGAGTATGGGTACCTGCGCAGCTACGACCCCTACTACAGCCTCAGCGCCGATCGCCCACTTCCGCCGACATACGTCGACGCCGCGCTCGATGACGGCCAGGTGCTCTTCTATCAGCCCGCTCGCTATGTGGCGCAGCGTCGGTCCTGTGTTGCCGATCGCGACCCCAAGCTGGTGTTCCGAATGCGGAAGGTCGGCGGCCACAGCGGCGCTTCCCATGGACCTGGCGTCGCCGAGGAAAGAGCATTTCGCATGGCTTGGGCCCTCGACCAACTCCGACGATGACGCCCCTGACCGGAGAACGCCACGAATCCTCATCCATGATTTTGCCACTCACAAGGCCGCGCTGGTCAGATCATGGCTGGCGCGCTCGCCTCACCACGATTTCCACTTCATGCCGACATCACCATCCCGGGTAAAGAGCGAACCCCAGTTCGCTGGACTGACCAGTCAGCTTGAGGCCGATATTCTCACCTTCGTCGAGTGCGACTATGAGAACGCAAGGCCCTAGCGGTGGAAAAAGTCCCAGGACGAAATTCCCTGGTCCGCTAGGCATTTCTGTCGGAACCAGGAGCAGACCTATGGCCGAGGTTACATGACTAGGATCACTGCCGAACCTGCTCTTCACCAACTCCATCTCGCTTCTAGATGGGACAATATGAAAACTGCATTTGACGATGGCGCCGCGCGGCTGATCAATCTGGCTGAACAAGTTCGGTCGGCTCATCACGGAATCCGACCTGAAGCCTTCAATGATTGAGGTGAGATATGCGCACGACTTTCTCTACGGTTCCTCTGGCCGGTTTTCCGTTCCCCAGATCAGAGTACGAACGCCGGCAGCAGAACGTGCTTGAGGCAGTGGAAAGCGCAAAGCTCGACGCAATCGTAGTTACCGCGCACGGCCACCTCCGCTATCTCACCGGGTATGATGGAAGCGGTGGATATTTCGCGCCGTTCCCGTTGATCCTGGCTCCGGGACGAGCGCCGACATATGTCGTTCGAAAATTCGACGAGCAGGCAGTTCGCGCGTACGGTTGCATTGATCAGATTGATACTTATGTCGAGCAGTCCGACTTCGCCAAGGCTTGCGCTGATGTTATTCGCCGGCAAGGACTACAGAGCAAGCGGATCGGGTTTGAGCTAGGCTGCTCTAACCTTGCACCGGCTGATGTGAGCGCGCTTCAGGCACAGGTTCCCGATTTGAAAATGGCCGACGTCAGTAGGCTGGTCTCTTCGGTGGCAGCTGTGAAAAGCGACCTAGAGCTCGAGGTCATGCGCGACGCGATGCGTATGACGGACGCGGCAGTGCGAGCTTTCCAGAGTTCGCTGCGGGAAGGCGTGACCGAACTGGAAATGGTGGGCACCATGGCGGCAGCGGTTGAAGCAGTGACTGGAAAAGCCAACGGTGAAATTGGGATGTCCCAACCTAATATTCTATTCGGGGAGCGGACAAAATTGCCGCACGGTTATCCCATGCAGCATCCAATCAAGAAGAACGAGCCGGCTTTTTTGGAAGTGGGCGCGTCGAAGCATGGATACTTCGCAGGACTTGTCAGGTGTGCCGTACTTGGCCGACACCCTGAGGCAGAATCTCTGCATAGCTTGGCTGAGGAGGTCATCGAGGCAGTGGTTGCCTCCATCAGGCCGGGTATCACTGCAGGAGCGGTAGACGCTGCCGGCCGCGAGGTTCTCAAGCGTTCCGGACGCCACGGAGTCTTTCGCCAAAGAACCGGCTATCAAACTGGTATCAATTGGACTGAACGAGGAGATCTGAGCTTGGAGCCGAACGCTCATGACATCCTTAAGCCTAGCATGACCTTGCACATGCCAAACATATTGTGCAGCGAAAATGGCTATTTATTTGGCACCGGTGCACACGTCTTGGTGACAGAGAGTGGGGCAGAAATACTGAGCCACGTACCGAGCAGCCTCTACCGCGCATAAAAACAAAGATGTCGAGTCATATACAGCATCGTCAGCTACAAGAAGCATAAGGATGGCGATGATGCGACGGAGACCCTGTCAACTTTCGGCATGGAGCCGGTCGGGGTACTTTTTTGGGTACCATAAAACTTCCCGAGGGTATTTTCAATGAAGATAATACCACATCTCACATCTGATCCTGACGCGCTTGGCGCGAGTGCGGGTCATCTTGTTGTCCCTAAAGGCGACGACTGGGAAGCTCTTTCTCTTCCGGTCTTCAGCTTCAATAAAGGGGAGGGGCCACGCCTTCTTATCACAGGGGGCAATCATGGTGACGAAATGGAAGGACCGATTGTCGCGCGACGGCTTGTTGACTGGCTGCCTAGAGAGCAATCCTGTGGGAGCGTGACCATCGTACCCGAGCTCAACCCGCTGGCTGTGCAAGCTTGGACCCGCAACACGCCGGTCGACGGCAAGAATCTTAATCGGCTGTTCCCAGGCCGGTCCGACGGGTCAGTGAGCGAACGTATTGCAGATGCGGTTTCGCGCGTCTTATTGCCTGCTGCTGACACTATATTTGATCTGCACAGTTTCGGACCGACATGGGATATCCCACCGTCGGTCATCATGCATCCTATTGGTGACGCCAATCTGATGGCTAAGACAGTGCGAATGGCAGAAGCTTTTAAGTTACCTGTGACATTGGTCTGGCAGCACAACGAGACAGCTGGAATGTTCGATACCGTGGCCCACAACCAAGGTAAAGTGTTGGTCTGCACCGAATTCGGCGGAGGCACTGTTAGCTCCGGTGCCCTGGCTGTCTATGAAGCTGGGCTACGAAATGCCCTTATCGGGCTTGGGATCATCGAGGGAAAAGCGGAACACCCAACTTTCCGTCAACAGAAATCCAGCAGGTCGCTTGAAACGCTAACATCTGACGAACTGCGGTCGCCGGCACGGGGCATCTTTGAACCTCTGCGTTCCATCCTAGATGAAGTAAAGCAGGGCGATCTCATAGGCCTTCTGCGTTCTATGGAGTCGCTGTCAGCTGACTGCATTGAAATTTGCGCGCCTACAGCAGCCATCGTGTATGGTATTCGGTCCGGAGGGTTTGTTGAAATCAACGAAGAAGTGGCGATACTTGCACGACCTTTAAAGCTTTGAGAATCAGGGGCGCATCGAGCGTTTCCAGAAGCCCTCGCGCTGTTTTGGGCTGCACGTTCTGTTGCTTGCGCGGTTTTGGAGAGAGTGAAGTGACGCGACACAAACCTGTGTTTCGTTCCTCATCTTGTCGCGGCTTTCCGTCCGCTAAATATACTCCAAGGTTATGGCGGCATGTTTGGCGCCCTTACAGTAGATGTTCGGTCCCGGCCTTTGCTGGAGCGGATTGAGTTTGAAGCGTTCCGGTTGTGACGCCCACGCCCTGCAGATGACCTCGTAGGGTGTGAGACCCTTGAGGGTCTTGGGTCTGCGAGCGAAGTTGTAGGCGGCAACGAAGTCGGCGAGATTGGTGCGTAGCGGGTCATGGCTCTCGTAATAGAAGCGCTTGACGGTGGCGTCCTTGATGGTCCGGTTCATTCTCTCGACCTGGCCGTTGGTCCACGGATGCCTTGGCTTGGTCGTGCGGTGCTCGATGTCGTTCCCGGCGCAGGCGTATTCGAAGGCGTGAGCGCGGAAGATCTCGCCATTGGCGATTGCC
>NZ_JAMYUQ010000036.1:0-19989 GCF_040323095.1 Mesorhizobium sp. M0058 | reverse complement strand
TTTTTGGTTGTTTGTTTTTTCCTGGCCGTGTTATTAAAAAATACCTATACAACACCCCGTCCGCCCCCCGCCACTGGGGGGGGCGCGCGGCGGGGGCGGCGCGCCCCCACGACTTCATCGAGCATTTGCCCGATGGCTACGACACCGAGCTCGAGCAGCGCGGCGGCAATCTCTCGCTCGGCCAGCGCCAGCTGATCAGCTTTGCCCGCGCGCTGGTGGCGGACGCCAAGATCCTGGTGCTCGACGAGGCCACGGCGAGCATCGATTCCTACACCGAGATGCTGATCCAGAAGGCGCTGGTCACGCTGCTGGAGGGGCGCACCGGCCTGGTCATCGCCCATCGGCTGGCGACCATACGCGGCGCCGACCGCATCATCGTTTTACAGAACGGCGAGATCGTCGAAAGCGGCAACCACGAGCAGCTGATGGCGGCCAAGGGCCTCTATGCCAGGCTCTACAACATGAACTACGCATCGTTCGACGATATTGCCGAGGAAGACATAGGCGCGCTGGCCGGCAAGGCGACGTGAGCTGCTGCCGGTTCGGCTCGACTGGAAATGGTGCGGGGCCAAAACTCGTCGTCGACCAATTCGGCTTCAGATGTCGACACGTTTAAGCTCGCCTTCCAGCGTAAGCTCGGCGTCACGCCTGCCGGCGCGTTCGGGTGGACGAGCCGCCGGCCGCCTTAAGGGCGATCCCGCGCAAATTCTGAATTCTACGCGCCGCCCAGCGCGCGTGATGGCACGCCGAGCTTGCGCCTGAACCTCAGCAAACGCCGTGATGATGGCTTTCGTTCCTTAGCCGTCGGATGAAAATCGCCGGGGAACAGGAAGGCTTGCTGGGAGTTTAGTTCTTCGAGCCGCGCCGTGAACGGCGCGGCAGCGAAGGAGACGGCATATGGGCCTGGGTACCATTCTTATTATCATCCTGATCATCGCGTTGCTCGGCGGCTTCAGCGGCCTCGGCGGCGGCCCGTTCTACGGCACTGGTTACTATGGCGGCGGTGGCCTCGGGCTGGTGCTGATCATCGTGATCATTCTGGTTGTTCTCGGGCGAATATAGCGTCGCCATTGGCGGCCGCCGAGTTTCTACGGCGGCCGCGTTTTCGCCTGACATCGAGGTTTGAAGACATGGCAGCTGAAGACATTGCTGGTCCGGACTGGGCCGGCGTCGGCGCGAGCGAGAGCGAACGCGACGAGCTGGGATATCCTAATGGTGGCACTATCCGAAGGCGGCGGGCGTAAGCTGCAGACCCCGACACCCGCCTGGCGGCCGTGGCGTTCATCGAGGCGGATCGGACGCTTCGAGAAACCCAGGACGGCGACGAGGCGGGTCCGGCCTTTCTCGCTATTGTCGACAAGGGCAGCATCGGCCTGAAGGCCGCAATGGCAGGCACGCCTTACGCCTGAACGCGGTCAACCCGCCGTAACTCCGCCAGCAGAAACACCACCAGCACGCAGCACAGCAGGCCAAGCGACAATGGCAGTCCCTGATGTCCGGTCAGTTGCATCGCCAGCCCGGCCACGGGTGAGCCGACGATGCCGCCTACCCCCCATACGAACGCGAAGGCGGCATTGCCGGCGATCAAGGCTTGACCGGTGAAACGCTCGCCGAGCTGGATCAGCGACAGCGTGTAGATCCCGAACGAGACCCCGCCCCAGACGAAGAAGAGCGGCCAGACAAGCCATGTAGCGAAGAGCAACGGCAACAGCAAACAACCGGCCAGGCAAGCCAGGACACAGAACAGCATCATCGGCTTCGAGCCAAACCGTTCGGCGGCGCGCCCAAGCACGACCTGCAGCACGGCATTGCCGGCGATGAAACAGGTGATGAGCGAAGCGATGCGCTGCTCAGTGCTGCCGAGCGCGGCACCATAGACCGCGAACAGCGAAAGCAGGACTTGCTCGAAGGCGGCAGCCGTGAAGACTGCGAACAAGAGCAGCGGCGCCAGCGCGAAGAAGCCGCCGACCGACACCGCTTCGCCCTCACGCGGCATGTCGGGCAGGCGTGGCGCGACGGCAAGCACGATCAGGCCGCAGACAAGGAAGGCCGCGCTGCCGATGATGAAGGGTGGCCATCCTTGCGTGCCGACCAAGCCTAGCGACAGCGGGCCGAGGCCAAAGCCGGCGGAAACGATGGAGGAGTATAGGCCCATGATGCGGCCTCGGCGTGCGGCGGGTGTGATCGAGACCAGCCAGGTTTCACTGATCACGTAAAGCGGATTGGCAAAGAAGCCGAGCAGGAAGCGCAACGGCATCCAGGCCCATACATCCTGCGTCCAGGCAATCGCGATCAGGACGGTTGCTGCCAGGATCGAACACACAACCGCAAAGCGCGCCGCGCCCACCCGCCGGACCAGCGCCGGCGTGAAGAGCGACGATATAATGAAACCCAGAGGCGTCATCGCGGCCGAGAGGCCGATAAGGCCCGGTGTCGTCCCTTGCCGTTCCAGGATGAAGCTGAGCAGCGGATACGTCAGCCCCTGTGCTATGGCGAACACCGTAACTGTCGCGATGATGCCGGCCATCGCGGCCCATGCGATGAGGTTCTCCGGCGGTGACGTCGCGTCTTCGGCGCTCATGCCGACTTCGAAGCAGGATCGGCACGTTCCGGCAAGTGCAAATGCCGGCAAAACGCCGCGGTACGCCCAAACAGGCGGGCGGGTCTTATCCGCGACATCAGCTCACACTTGCCAGAAGCGTTTGACGATTTCGGCCTCGACCTGGCGTCTGGTCAGACCGATATCGTCGATCAGGTGCGGATTGGCCTCCGCCATCTGCTTGAGGTCCCAGCGAAAGCGTATCCGCTCGCGCCAGGCCGCGATCATGCCCCGCGGGCCCGTCGGACGCCGGCCCGATGACACCGCCTTTTCCGGCAAGGCTGCACGAGCAGAAGCAAGGGTATCGTTCATGGCAACCTCCATTCGGTTTGAGGGGCGACAGCCCTCGGCTTGAAAGAGGTTGAATTCTGCCGCATGCGGACGGCGCCGTAATTAAGCGCGGCCAAATAGTTCTCAAAAGTTCCAAAGCAGTTAGAGCACCTCGCCGATTCATCGAAACGACGAGGTGCTCAACTCTTTGTTTTGACGCCATACGTCCGTGAAGCGCTCTGCGCTTTCCCGTGGGAAAACCGCCTTCACACCTTTCCTGGAATTGCTCTATAGATGCGCGTTATGCAGGGATCGCGCTTTGCCTTTGGTCCGTTCGTGCTTGATCCGGGTGCGGGAACGCTCCTTCGGGACCAAGTTCCCGTCGCCGCCGGCCACCGCGGACTGCAGCTGCTGGCGGCGCTCGTCGCCCGGCCCGGCGAGATCGTGGCCAAGGCCGAGTTGATGGATGCGGCCTGGCCAGGCACCGCCGTTGAGGAAGGCAACCTCACCGTCCAGATTGCGCAATTGCGCAAGCTGCTGGGTCCGGCCACGAACGGCGGAGAATGGATATCGACCGTTCCGCGCGTCGGCTATCGCTTCGCCGGCGCCATCGAACAGCTCGGCGACGAGAAGCGACAGGCTTTGCCGCTGCCCGCCAAACCGTCGATAGCCGTGCTGCCCTTTGCCAATTTCAGCAACGACCCCGAGCAGGAAGCCTTCGCCGACGGGTTGACCGAAGACCTGATCACCGACCTGTCGAGGATCGGCGGCCTGTTCGTCATCGCGCGCAACTCGACCTTTGCCTACAAGGGCAAGGCGGTGGATGTGCGCGAGGTCGCCAGGGAACTTGGCGTGCGCTATCTCTTGGAGGGCAGCGCCAGACGCGCCGCCGGGCGCGTGCGCATCAACGCCCAGCTGGTCGACGCGCTGAGCGGCGAGCATTTGTGGGCAGACCGCTTCGATCGCGGCCTGGAAGATATTTTTGCCGTTCAGGACGAGGTGACGGCCAAGATCGTCGAGGCGCTGCTTGGCCGGCTGCGCGCGCCGCTGCCGCGCAACCGGCCTCGAAATCTCGAGGCCTACGATCTGTGCGTGCGAGCCCGCAACCTGATCGACGTCTCGCCGGAGACGGCGCGCGAAGCGCATCTGTTGCTGACGCGCGCGCTTGCGCTCGATCCGGACTATGCCGAAGCCTATCGCTGGCTTGCCATGAACCACTGGATGGGATGGGTGCATTGGGGAGAGCCCATTGAGCCTGCCCGCAGCCTTGCCCTGGAACTGGCGCGCAAGGCTGTGGCGATCGATCCCAACGATGCCGGCTGCCACTGGGTGCTTGCTAACCTGCTTGCCTATGAGCGCAGATTCGACGAAGCGGATGTGGGATTTGCCAAGGCGTTCGAACTCGACCCGAACGAGGCCGATGCCTGGGCGACATTGTCCGACATCGCGGTCCTGGCCGGGCGCGTCGAGGACGGCCTCGACTATATCGGCAAGGCGTTCCGGCTGAACCCGTTTCCGGCAAGCTGGTACTACCTGACGCTCGGCCAGGCGCAATATGCGGCGCGCGACTATGAAGCCGCCGTCGAGACGACGCGCCGGGACGAGACGTATCGGACAAGCTCGCGCCGTTTCCTTGCGGCAAGCCTTGCGCAACTCGGCCGGATCGATGAGGCGCGCGCCGAGGTCGACCTGTTCCTTGTCGCTAACCCACATTTCACCACCCGCCACTGGGTCGAGACTGAGCCGTTCCGCGACACTGCCACGCTCGACCATTTCGTCGATGGCTTCCGAAAGGCCGGACTTCCGGAGTGACGGACCGGCGTGCTCGATCGATGCAGGCACCGTCGGTTGCGGCTCAATCTGCCAATGTTTGCAAGTCGCGAGGCCGCTGACCGATCTTGCTTCCGCGAGCAGTCATCCAACAGCGATTGCAGCGAAGCGGCGCGCGAAACCTCTGTCACGGTGAAGCCGGCTGGAACGGCCACGATTCGATCCGGCCACGGGTGAGCGCTGGGTGGCGGCTGGCGACTACCTGTTGCGCTCTCGTCTGCAATGCCGGCATCGCGGTCGCCGTGGGCAATGATCGGCTTGCCTCCTTGAGCTTTCAGCGACGCGCTCCGACAACTCGCGATGATTTTTCTAGATGCCGGTGATTTTCTAGATGCCGTTTGTCGAAGCATGATCTTTTCCGAAAACCGTTTCCCACTTTTCTGGATCACGCTCTAGCGGCTGGCGTGATCGGGAAGTCCGCGCAATCTGATTGTCCGAGCGCCCTTTAGCTTTCCTTGTTTGAGGTCGGCGGCGGGAGTAATAGTCGCCACGGAATTGCGAGGAGGAAGAGATGACGCTGAACTTCGACCCGAAGGCGAAGGCCACGGCGTTGTACCATGGCGAATTCCGACCGATGTTCATTGGCGGCAAGTGGGTCGCGGCGCAGTCCGGCCACGGCATGCAGGCACTCAATCCGGCAACAGGCGAGGTGCTGGCGACAGTGCCGCGCGGCGGGGCTGCCGATATCGACTCGGCGGTGGCCGCCGCGCGCGCGGCCTTCGAAGGCCCATGGTCCAAATTCTCGCCCTACGAGCGGCAGTGCGTGCTGCTCAGGATCGCCGATCTCTTCGAGACGCATTGGGAAGAGCTCAGCGTTTCCGACACGCTGGATATGGGGCTGCCGATCACGCGCACGCTCGCTAACCGGCGCCGCGTCATCGGCATGCTGCGCTTCTATGCCGGCATGGCGACGGCGCTGCATGGCGAGACGATCGACAATTCGATTCCCGGCGAGATCGTCACCTTCACCCGGCGCGAGCCGGTGGGCGTCGTTGGTGCGATCATTCCCTGGAACGCGCCGACCGCCGCCTCGATCTGGAAGATCGCGCCGGCGCTGGCGACGGGCTGCACCATCGTGCTGAAACCGTCCGAGGATGCGTCGCTGACGCCGCTGCTGATCGCGCAACTGATGCAGGAAGCCGGCGTGCCCGACGGCGTCGTCAACGTCGTCACCGGCACCGGGGCCGAAGCCGGTGCGCGGCTCGCCGAACATCCAGACGTCAACAAGATCGTTTTCACCGGATCAACGCTGACCGGCCAGGCCATCGCGCGGGCAACCGTGGCCAACCTCAAACGCGTTTCACTGGAGCTCGGCGGCAAGTCGCCGATCATCGTCTGCCGCGACGCCGACATCGACAAGGCTGTTCCGATCGCGGCGATGGCGGTGTTCGTGCATTCGGGCCAGATCTGCATTGCCGGCTCGCGGCTGTTCGTGGCGCGCGAAATCCATGACGAGTTCGTCCGCCGGCTCGCCGATTTCACGGGCAGACTGCGGATCGGCCATGGCATCGAGGCAGAGACGGAAATCGGACCGCTCATCAATGCCAGGCAGGCAGGCAAGGTGGAGGGCTATATCAGGGCCGGCAGCGACGAAGGCGCCGAACTGGTCGCCGGTGGCTCGCGGCTGACCGGCGAGCTCTACGATGGCGGCAACTTCATTGCGCCGACGGTCTTCGGCGCCGTGTCGGACCAGATGACCATCGCGCGCGAGGAGATTTTCGGCCCGGTCATTTCGGCGATGCCCTTCGACACGCTCGACGAAGCGGTGGCGCGTGCCAATGCGACGCCCTATGGCCTGGCCGCCGGCATCTTCACCACGCATCTGGGCACCGCGCACAAGCTTGCGCGCCGGGTCAAGGCCGGCTCGGTCTGGGTCAACATGTACCATGCCATCGACCCGGCGGTGCCGTTCGGCGGCATGAAGATGTCGGGTTATGGCCGCGAGGGCGGCATCGAGCATCTGCACGAGTATCTGGAGACCAAGTCGGTCTGGATCCAGACCGACTGATATTCGCGCGGCGTACTCTGCGAAATCACGATGAAACCACAAGGGCCAGGACGGCGGCGCAGTCACCGGCTTTGACCAGGCCGGGGAAATGCCGCGCCGCCAGAATGCCGGACATTTTTGCCTTGATCTCCTGCGGAGCGATGCCGGTGCGGCCGGTGGAATGGATGCGCGCCAGCACCGAGCCTTCTTTCACAGGCTCGCCGAGATCGACCATGGTCTCGATCATGCCGTCGTCCTCGGCGAAGGAGAAACAATCGCCTGACGGCATGTCGAGCCACTGAGTTCTGCCCTTCTCGACCGCACCATCAACAATACCGGCATGGCGCAGCACATTGCTGATGCCGCGCCGCGCGATCCGCACGGTCTGGGCACGCGAGGTGCCGCCGCCGCCAAGCTCGGTGCTGACGAAGACCTTGCCCATTTCCTCGGCCGCCGTGTCATACATGCCGACGGAGTCAATCTCGATCATGCGCATCGAGAACGGGGCCGAGAACGCGGCGACCGCGTCGAAGGCTTTCTGCTCCAGCGCCTTGTCGGGCACCGTGTGGGCGGCACAGAAGGGCACGAAATCCAGCGTCCTGCCGCCGGAGTGGAAATCGAAGACGAGGTCGGCGCGCGGCAGCAGTTCGCGTTGAAAGTAGTCGGCGATCTTCTCGGTCACCGTGCCGTCGGGACGGCCGGGAAAGCTGCGGTTCATATTGCCCTTGTCGATCGGCGACGTCCGCGTGCCGGCGCGGAAGGCCGGATAGTTCATCGCCGGCACGATGATCACCGTGCCGCTGACCTGTTTGGGATCGAGCGTGCGGGCGAGATCGAAGAGCGCCAGCGGCCCCTCATACTCGTCGCCATGATTGCCGCCGGTGAGCAGCGCGGCCTGTCCCTTGCCGTTGCGGATGACGCAGATCGGGATCATCACCGAACCCCAGGCCGAGTCGTCGCGGCTGTAGGGCAGGCGCAGGAAACCATGTTGCACGCCGTCCTTGTCGAAATCGACGGTCGGCGCGATCGGAGATGGGCGGAGGCTAGGCATCGGGCTCAATTCTTCACCACCAGTTTGCGCGGTACATTGGCGAGGCACTCTACACCGGTTTCGGTGATCAGGATGGATTCGGTGATTTCCAGTCCCATCGTCTCCAGCCACAGGCCGGTCATGAAATGGAAGGTCATGCCGGGCTTGAGTTCGGTGCGGTCGCCGGGGCGCAGGCTCATGGTGCGCTCGCCCCAATCCGGCGGATAGGACAGGCCGATCGAGTAGCC
This sequence comes from Mesorhizobium sp. M0058, assembly GCF_040323095.1. Classification (NCBI taxonomy): domain Bacteria; kingdom Pseudomonadati; phylum Pseudomonadota; class Alphaproteobacteria; order Hyphomicrobiales; family Phyllobacteriaceae; genus Mesorhizobium; species Mesorhizobium sp. M0058. The sequence goes on along the minus strand of NZ_JAMYUQ010000036.1, from coordinate 12,025 downwards.
TGTGCGGTTGTCCTTGACGATGCCGTATTTCTTCAACACGGCGAAAAAGGCGTTGGCGATGTCCTCACAGGCATTGCCGGGCTTTGCCGCCGCAAGCCCCGCCTCCATGCCTTCCAGCGTCGCCTTCTCGGCATCTAGGAATTCCTGCGTCGGCTTGCCGAGAAAGACGGTGCGCGACAGCGGGCAATGGTAGCGGCTGTAGCAGCCGGCGATCTCGAAGAAGGTGCCCTCGCCCGACTTCATCGGCTGGTCGTCCCAGGTGAGATGTGGCGCCGAGGCGTCGGCGCCCGACGGCAGCAGCGGCACGATCGCCGGATAGTCGCCGCCGATGCCGTCGACGCCGCGCGTGCCGGCATCGTAGATCTCGGCGACCAGATCGCATTTGCGCATGCCGACCTGGATCTTGTCGACGATGCGCTGGTGCATGGCTTCGACGATGCGGGCCGCCTTGCGCATATAGTCGATTTCAGTCGGGCTCTTCACCGCGCGCTGCCAGTTGACCAGCGCTGTCGCGTCGACGAAGCGGGCGTTGGGCAGGTGCTTCTGCAACGCGGCGAAGGCGGCAGCCGAGAACCAGTAATTGTCCATCTCGACGCCGATGGTCAGCTTGCCCCAGCCGCGATCACTAAGCACGCTGGCCAAAAAATCCATCGGGTGGCGCTCGGTCGACTGCACGTAGTGGTCGGCATAGCCGACGATGTTGTCATGCGCGAGATAGGCGGTGCGCTTGGCGCCATTGGCATCCTGGCCGCGGCCGTACCAGACCGGCTCGCCCGATGGGGGCACAATCACTGCTTGGTGCACATAGAACGACCAGCCATCGTAGCCGGTCAGCCAGGCCATGTTGGAGGGGTCGCTGACAACCAGGAGATCGACGCCCTTCACCTCCATGGCTTTCCGCGTCTTGGCGAGGCGATCCGCAAATTCGGCGCGCGAGAATTTCAGGTTCGGTTGCATTGTTCTTGGTCCTCGTTTGTTGGGCCTTGCGGCCAGCATCAGCTTTCAAAAATGGTTCCGGCATTGGCCGCCCGCGCCCGGTCGCGAGCGAGCGTGGCGATCGCCGTATCCTGCACGCCGGTGCCGGTGAGGTCGGCAATGGTGATATCGCTGGGTGAGCGCCTTCCGTGCCGTTCGCCGGCGATGATCTGGCCGAGTTCGGTGACCGCGGCATCGGCTCCCATCACGCCCGATGCGATGGCGTGATGCAGTTCTCCCAGACGCCGTGTCTGCTTGGCGCTGTCGGCGACATAGAGATCGGCCATGCGCAGGATCGCCGGCGCGATCTCGTTCTTGTGTTCGGCATCCGAGCCCATGGCGGTGATGTGCTGCCCGGCAACGACAAAGCCGGCCTTGATCAGCGGCTCGGTCGACGGCGTGGTGGTGACGATGATGTCGGCGCCGATGGTTGCTTTGGCTGCATCCGGCTCGGCGCGCACGAGAATGCCGAGCTTTTCGCGCAGCGCGCCTGCGGCCGTCTGCGCCTTGACCGCATCGCGCGCCCAGATACGTGCCTCGGCGATCGGCCGCACCAACATGAGTGCTTCGAGTTGCAGCCCGGCTTGCACGCCGGCGCCGAAGATTGCGGCGACGGACGAATCCGGCCGCGACAGATGCTTCGCCGCGACGGCGCCGGCAGCAGCGGTGCGGACATCTGTGAGATAGCCATTGTCCAGCAGCAGCGCCTCGACCACACCGGTTCTTGCCGAGAGCAACACCATCATGCCGCCCCCGCTGGGCAGACCGAGCTTCGGATTATCGAAGAAGCCGGAGCTTATCTTGACGGCGAAACCGTCTATTCCAGGCACATAGGCGGACTTCACATCCACCTCGCCGCGCTGCTCGTGAATGTCCAACCGCAGAATCGGCGGCATCGCCACCGGCAATGTGGCGAGCGCGCGGAAAGCGTTTTCGACGCAGGCGACCGCGTCGAGATCGAGCGTCACGATTGTGCGCAGTTCCTTCTCGGTGAGGATCGTCATCCGGCTCATGCGACGCGCTCCGCGAAGGCGCGCACTGCGAAGGATAGTGTTCCGTCACCCCCCCCTCTGGCCTGCCGGCCATCTCCCCCGCAAGGGGGGAGATTGGACTGCACTCCTGCCTTCGCCAATCTCCAGCGCAGCAAGAACAGCGACCGCATCGAAGCTGCCGATCTCCCCCCTTGCGGGGGAGATGTCCGGCAGGACAGAGGGGGGTGGGCGGGAATTCGGCGTGGGAGAGTTTTCATGCCGCGCGCTCCGCGAGTGCGTCACCGCAGACGATCTTGCGATGCGTGTTCATGTCGATATTGCGGCCCGAGAGAAGAACGACCACCGGCCCGGTCGCCCTGACCTTGCCGACGAGTAGCGCAGCGATGCCTACCGCTCCGGCGCCTTCGACGATCTCGCGCTCCTGTTCATAGGCATGGCGGATGCCGGCGGCGATCTCGTCCTCGCTGAGCAGGATGACGTCGTCGAGCAGATCGCGGCACATGGCGAAGGTCAGCCGGTTGCCGAGACCGATGCCGCCGCCGAGCGAATCCGCCAGCGTCGGCAGTTCTTCCACCTCGACCGGGCGACCGGCATCCAGGCTCGCCTTCATCGCAGCACCACGCGCCATCGAAACGCCGATGATTTTTGTCCCGGGGCTGACGGCCTTGACGGCGGCGGCGATGCCCGAGGCGAGTCCACCACCGGAGAGTTGCACCAGGACGAGAGCGGCATCCGGGACCTGCTCGATCATCTCCAGTCCGAGCGTGCCTTGCCCGGCGATGATGGCCGGGTGGTCGAAGGGCGGCAACATCACCAGCCCCTCTTGCGCCACCAGCCGCTCGACCTCCTGCTGCGCCTCGTCCTGACTGTTGCCGATGATGCGGACATCCGCGCCAAGCCGACGGATTTCGTCGAGCTTGTTGCCCGGCACCAGTCGCGACATGCAGATCACCGCACGCATGCCTTCCAGCTTCGCGGCATGGGCCAGCGCACGGCCATGATTTCCGGTCGACGCCGCGACCACGCCGCGCGCCTTCTCCTCGGCGCTCAGCGAAGCAACGGCATTCGAGGCGCCGCGCAGCTTGAAGCTGCCGGTGGTCTGGCGGTGTTCAAGCTTGAGGTGGACAGGGACCCCCAGTCGTTCGGAAAGGCTGTGAGATAACCCTGTCGGCGTGCGTTCGATTTTGCCGGCAATTCGCTCCCGGGCGACACGAATATCGTTAAGGGTGACTGTCGTCATGATCGTCAATCGCGCGGCAAAGGCAGCGTCATCAGACGGCCAAATTCGGGATGCGACGTCCCGTCGCCACACAACCGCAAACAGTTCCAGGCGCTCGCCTGGTTGCTGGTGACGACCGGGCGGTCGATCGCCTGTTCCATGCCGGGAACCGCGAGCGCTCCGCGCAATGCGGTGCAGGACACGAACAGTGCATCGGCCTGCGCATGCGTCGCCTCACGAGCCAGGTCGACGATCGCTGCCGGCGCAATGCGCGCCATCTCGCGATCGTCCTCGAAGCCGAGGCAGGTGAAGCTGACGATCTCGAAGCCGCGCTCGGCGAAATACGTCGCCATCGGCCTGGAGGTTTCGACCGTGTAAGGGGTGAGGATGCTGATCTTTTTCGCGCCTAGCGCCTTCAACCCGCGCACGCCTGCCATGGGCGGCGTGACCATAGGAACACCCGGCTTGGCAGACTGGATCGCCGCCTCGATCTCGGCGTCGCCAATCACCACCGAGGCCGAGGTGCAGGAGTAGCAGATCGCGTCGAGCGGCTCATCGGGCAGGATGAGGGCAGCACCCGCTGCCAGCTCGGGCTGCATCTTGCGGAGATTCTCGGGTGTGGTCGGATTCTTGTAGGGAATGCGCGCGACATAGACGCCGACCCGCTCGCTCGCCACCATGCGGCGGAAATCCGGTTCGCTGGTGTGGTCGGTGGCAAGGATGATCAGGCCGACGCGCTTTTCCAGCGGGCGCGCATCGAGCGCCGGCCTTGTCGGCATCAGCCTGATCTCGGGCAGCGGTTTCATCTCAGAATTACCTTTCGATCTTGCCGTAGCGATGTTCCAGCCAGCGCAGCAGCACGACCGAGAAGAGGCTGATGACGAGGAAGAAAGCGCCGACCAGCGTGATCGGCTCAATGTAGCGATAGTAGGTGTTGGCGACGCTCTTTGCCTGGTTCATCAGCTCCAGCACGGTGATTGCCGATAGCAGCGGTGTCTCCTTGAACATGGCGATGAAATAATTGGCCAGCGCCGGGATCATCGGTGGGATCGCTTGCGGAATGATGATGTTGGTCCAGGTCTGCGTGGCGCTCAGATTGCAGGCCTTGGCCGCCTCCCACTGGCCGCGCGGCACGTTGTCGATGCCGGCGCGATAGACTTCCGCCGTGTAGGTGCCGTAGTGCAGGCCGAGCCCGATGACGCCGGCGACCAGCGGCGGCAACAGGATGCCGAAATCCGGCAGGACATAGAAGATGAAATAAAGTTGCACCAGAAGTGGCGTGCCGCGGATGAATTCGGCCGCCCAGCCGACGGTGCGCGACAGGACCTTGTTGGGCGAGCGTCGCGCCAGCGCGATGCCCAGACCCACGATAGCGGCCAGCACGGAGCCGAGCAGCGTTGCCAGGATGGTGATCTTCACGCCCTGGATCAGCGTCGGCAGGATCTCCCAGACGAAGTTCCAGTCCCAATCCATCAGACGCGCACTCCGTCGAGGCCGCGCGCCATGCGGCGTTCCAATGAACGCACGCCCCAGGAGATGATCAGCGCCAGGGCGAAATAGATGATCAGGATGGTGGTGAACGGCGCCAGCGTGTTGCCGGTCTGCGAGCGCACGACCTGCGCCTGAAAGGTGAGATCGGCGAGCGAGATCAGCGACACCACGGAGGTCGCCTTGAGCAGCTCGATGGCGTTGTTGCCGAAGGTCGGCAGCATGACCAGCAGCGCCTGCGGCAGGATGACATGGCGCATACCTTGCCAGCGGGCGAGGTTGAGCGCGATGCAGGCTTCATATTGTTCGCGGCCGACCGACTGGATGGCGCCGCGTACCACCTCGGCCGCATAGGCGCCGACATTGAGGCCCAGCGCCAGCACACCCGCCTGCAGCGGGGTCAGTTCGAGGCCGATCAACGGCAACACGAAATAGGCAAAGAACAGCTGCACGAAGATCGAGGTGCCGCGGAAGAATTCTATATAGGCGGTGGCCAGCCAGCGCAGCGCAAAGAAGCGCGACACGCGGCCCATGCCGGCGAGGAAGGCCATGATCAGGGCGAGCACCGACCCCATCAGCGTCAGCTCGATGGTGACAAGCGCTCCCTGCAATATGAGGCCGAGGTAGCCGGACCACTGGGTCATTCGGGTTCCAACGTTGGCGGTTAGCTTCCTTCTCCCCGTTCACGGAGAGAAGATGCCAGTCCACCCTCCGAAGCTGCAGCGCAGCTGCTGCGGAGGACGGGCAGGCAGATGAGGGGCAGCGCTAAATTCTCAGAACTTGGCGCCGCCCCTCATCCGGCCCTTCGGGCCACCTTCTCCCCGTGAACAGGGAGAAGGCAAAAACGGCGCTATTTCGCCGCGCAGAGCTTGTCCCGCGTGGTCGACATCGCGGCTGCGGCCGAGAAGCCGTAGGGCTCGATGATCTTGGCGAACTCGCCGGATTTCTTCAGCTTGGCGAGCTCGACATCGAAGGCATCGCGCAGGGCCTCATCGCCTTTCTTGAAGGCGGCGCCGTCGCAATAGACCGGCGCGCCGACCACCGGGGCGATGACTTCGAGGTTCGGATCGTTGGCTTTCTTGACGAGGTCGTTGATCGACAGGACGGGAAGCGAATAGGCATCGATGCGACCGTCCTGCAGCATCTTCAGGCCGCTCTGGCCGTCCGGCACGACGATGACGCGCTCGCGCGGCACGCCGGCGTTGAGCGCCAGCTTCTCCTCGGTGCCGCCGCCCGGCGCGCCGATGGTGGCCGACGTGTCCTTGGCGACGTCCTCGTAGCTCTTGAAGCCCTTCGGATTGCCCTTCTTCACCAGCATCGCCTCGGCGTCGCACAGCACCGGCTCGGAATAGACGACCGCCGCGCAACGCTCCGGCTTCATGAACAGGCCGGCGGTGACGACGTCGAAGCGGCCGGCCTGCAGGCCGGGAATCATCGCGCCATACTCCGAAATGGAAGCGACGATGTCGGCAACACCGAGGCGCTTGAAGACCTCGCGCGCCACGTCGGGCGCCGCACCCGAAACCTTGCCGTCGGCAGCGACCGCAGTATAGGGCGGCTCGTTGGCGATGGCGACGCGGGCAAAGCCCTGTGCCTTCAATTGCTCGAGCTTGCCGTCATCGGCCGAACCGGTGCTCGACGCGGCGAGCACCGCCGTCAGTGCGAGACCGGCGACGCCGGCCAGAATGCCAAGTTTCTTCATTGTTCCCAACTCCTTGTTGTCTTCTTGGTTTTGTCTGGGGCGGTCTTCCGCCCCGCAAAGCGGTCAGACACGATGTCCGGCCGCGATGATCTTCTTCAGGAAGCCTTGCGTGCGCTCCTGCTTTGGATGGCGGAAAATCTCGTCTGGTTTGCCCTCTTCGACGATCTTGCCGCGGTCGAAGAACAGCACGCGGTCGGCGAAGTCGTGGGCAAAGCCCATCTCGTGGGTGACCAGCAGCATGGTCATGTCGGTCTCTGCGGCGAGCTTGCGCATGACATTCATCACCTCCTCGACCAGCTCCGGATCGAGGGCCGACGTCACCTCGTCGAACAGCATGATCTTCGGCGACAATGCCAGCGCACGGGCAATCGCCACGCGCTGCTTCTGGCCGCCGGACAGCTGCGCCGGCATCGACTTCGCCTTGTCGGCCATGCCGACCATGTCGAGCAGTTCCATGGCCCGCTTTTCAGCGGCGGCGCGAGGCGTGCCCTTGGTCAGCATCGGCGCCAGCGTGACGTTATCCATGACGCATTTGTGCGGAAACAGATTGAACAGCTGGAAGACCATGCCGATCTTCTGCCGCATCTTGGTCAGGTGCCGCTCGTCGGCGGGCAGCAGCTGGCCGTTGCGCTCCATGTGATAGAGCTGCTCGCCATCGATCTGGATATGGCCGCCGTCGATCTTCTCCAGCGTCATCAGGATTCGCAGGATCGTCGTCTTGCCCGAGCCGGACGGGCCGATCAGCGCCAGCTTCTCGCCGGGCATGACCTGCATCGACAGGCCGTCCAGTACCTTGAACGAGCCGAAGCTCTTCGAAATGGCGTCGACCTTGATGATGGGTGAGGACAAATGAATTTCCCCTGCTGGAGAAGCCTGTGCCCTTAACGATGCGGAACGCGCCAAATCATGTCAATTGGGAAAATAAAATCATGACAATATTTCCGGCACTGCATGATTCCAGAGCAATTCCCGCTTAGATTGCGAGCAGCAGATGCTCCGGATCGCCAAGCAGCAACTTGGTGACAACGCCGAGGCCGGCGCGCAGTTCCCCCTCGGTGGTCGAGCCGAGCGAGATGCGCACCGCCGGATGCCAGGGCGCATCCGAGATGCGGAAGGAGGTGCCGGGCGCGATCGCCACGCCTTGCAGGCGGGCCTGGGCGACGAAGCTTTCCTCGGCACGGTCCGCGGGCAGTTGCAACCAGACATGCAGCCCGTCGCGCCTGGCGCGATAACCAACCCCGCCCAGCACCTCGGCTGCGATGTCCTGGCGGCGGCGCAATGCCGCGCGCTGCCAGCGAACGAGTTCCATCGCCGTGCCGTCGGTCACCCATTTGGTGGCGATCTCGGCCACCAGCGGCGTCGCCATCCAGTTCGACACCAGATGCCGGTTGGCAACGGCGGCGACATAGCGGTCGGGCGCCGCGAGATAGCCGATGCGCAGGCCAGGTACGGTGATCTTGGTGAAGGAAGTGACGTAGAGCGTGCGCTCCGGCGCAAAGGCGGCGACCGGCGGCGGCCGGTCCTCGACCAGCGGACCCAGCACATCGTTCTCGATGATGGCGATGTCGTGCTTGCGCGCGACCGCGGCGATCTCTTCGCGCCGCCGAGCGTCCATCAGCGTCGCCGTCGGGTTGATCACCGACGGTTGCACGAATACCGCGCGAATGTCGGTGAGCCGGCAGACCTCGTCCAACGCCTCCGGGATCAGGCCATTGCCGTCGATCGGCAGGCCTTCCAGGTTGAAGCCGAGATAGCGCGCCAGCGGCACCAGCGTGTGGTGGCCGATAGCCTCGGTGGCGACGGTCGAGCCCGGCGGCGCCACGCTCATCAGCGCTACGGTCATCCCAGCAGTGGCGCCGTTGGTCAGGCTGATATTTTGCGCGGAGACGTCAAGCCCGCACAGTTTCAGCCATTCGACCGCCACCGCGCGGTGGCGCGGAAACACCATGTTGGGCCGAAACGACAGCGCCGAACTCGATGGCAGGTTTTCGGCCAGCCAGCCCAGCGCCTGCTTCAGCCGCTCCAGATGCATCGGCTCGCAGACCGGCTTCAGGATCGATAGGTCGATGACCTCGCCGAGGCGCTCCGGCAGATAGGGCGGCTCCGGTTCACGGCGCTGCGTCTGGACAAAGCTGCCGCGGCCGATCTCGCCCGAAATCAGGCCGCGCCGGATCAGTTCTTCGTAGGCGCGGCTGACCGTCTGCACCGACAGTTTTAAATCGTCTGCCAGCCTTCGATGCGTTGGCAGCCGCGCGCCATTGGCCAGCCGCCCGTCATGAATGGCGCGGGCGAACTGGTCGGCCAGCGATTGATAGGCTGGCCGGCGGAGGAGCGCAGGGTCGGGTTGCCATAATGTCATGACTTAATAGAGATCGAAATCAGTGCAATTGACAATCGAAATAATGCGCCGTCATGGTGATGCCGACAAAAAGCGGACGCCGATGACATCGAAACTCGACGCGGTCGACCTCAGGATACTCGACGCCATCCAGCGCGACGGGCGCATCACCAAGCTGGCGCTGGCCGAACAGGTCGGGCTGTCGCCGACGCCGTGCTGGATGCGGCTGCGCAAGCTGGAGAAGGCCGGCATCGTCTCGGGCTACCACGCCAGGATCGCCATGCGCGTCGTGGCGCCGGTCGCCACCGTGCTGATGGAGGTGACGCTGGCCAGCCATCGCCAGGCCGATTTCGATCGCTTCGAACGCGTCATCCGCGATATCCCCGAAATCGTCGCCTGCTGGTCGGTGGGCGGCGGCGTCGACTATGTGGTGAAGGTGATGACGCGCGACATCGACGCCTATCAGCGGCTGGTCGACGGCCTGCTGGAGCGCGAGATCGGCATCGACCGCTACTTCACCTACATCGTCACCAAGACGGTGAAGGACGAAATCGTGCTACCGATATCCGACCTGTTGCCGGCGTCGGCATAAGCCCGGAGAGAATGTCTGTCGGGACGGCACAATAGAGAGAGTCTCTCTCCTTCAGGGCGTCGAAACAGTCTCTCTGTCTGTATGTGACGGATAGTCTTCCCGCATCGTCCGAACCGGGAGGCCTCGACCATGTCCGCGCATTTTGCCCGCTCGCATCGCCATGAGGCGCTCGACCGCCTCTCCGACCGCCGGCTGCTGCGCGAGCTCGCCTATGTCGACGGTCACTGGACGGCAAGCGGAGCGGCGAAGAGTTTCGAGGTTACCGATCCGGCGACCGGCACCACTGTCGCATTTGTCGCGGCGCTCGATGCCGGGCAGACGACCAAAGCAATCGACGCCGCCGCACGTGCCTTTCCGGCTTGGCGTTCGTTGCTGCCGCAGGAGCGGTCCAAAATTCTGCGAAAATGGTTCGAGCTGATCATTGCAGCCAAGGATGATCTGGCCCTGCTGATGACACTGGAACAGGGCAAGCCGCTGCAGGAATCGTTTGGCGAAATCGACTACGCCGCCTCCTTCGTCGAATGGTATGCCGAAGAGGCAAAGCGCCTCAACGCCGAGAGCGTCACCAGTCATCTGCCTGATGCCGAAATGATGGTGCGGCGCGAGCCGCTCGGCGTTGTCGGCGTCGTCACGCCCTGGAATTTTCCGGCGGCGATGCTGACCCGCAAGGCGGCCGCCGCACTCGCCGCCGGCTGCACCATCGTCGCACACCCATCCTCGGAGACGCCGCTGTCGGCGCTGGCGCTGGCTGAACTCGGCGAGCGCGCCGGCCTGCCCGCCGGCGTCTTCAATGTCATCACCGGCAAGGCTGCTGCCATTGTCGGTCGCATGTGCGAGGACCCGCGCGTTCGCGCCATAAGCTTCACCGGCTCGACCGAGATCGGCCGGCTGATCGCGGCGCAAAGCGCGCCGACGATGAAGCGGCTGGTGATGGAGCTTGGGGGCCACGCGCCGCTGATCGTCTTTGCCGATACCGATCTGGACAAGGCGGTGAGCATCGCCATCGATGCCAAATTCGCCACCTCCGGCCAGGACTGCCTCGCCGCCAACCGCATCTACGTCCAGCGCCCGATCTACGATCGCTTCTGCGCCGCTTTTGCCAGGCGTATCGAGGCGCTGCGCACCGGCAACGGCCTTACCGACAAGATCGACATCGGGCCGCTGATGCATGAGCGTGCCGTCGCAAAGGTCGAAGAGCAGGTCGCCGATGCCATCGCTCGTGGCGCGCGCTGCCTCACCGGCGGCAAGCGGCATCAGGCCGGGCCGCTGTTCTACCAGCCGACGTTGCTGGCCGATGTCAGCGACGAAGCGCTGATCATGCGCGAGGAAACCTTTGGGCCGGTCGCCGCAGTCACGCCGTTCGACAGTGAGGACGAGGTGATCGCCCGTGCCAACGCCACAGAATATGGCCTCGTCGCCTATGTCGTTACCGAGAATGGCGCCCGCCAGCAACGTATGGGCCGCGCGCTCGACTACGGCATGGTCGCCATCAACCGCGTCAAGATCACCGGAGCGCCGATCCCCTTCGGCGGCGTCAAGCAATCCGGCATCGGCCGCGAAGGCTCGCGCCACGGGCTCGAAGCTTTCGCCGATCTGAAGTACCTCTGTCTGGACGTCGCATAGTCCGTCCGGCCATCTCTCAAGGAGTAAAAAAATGCTCGACCAGTCCAACGAACTCAACGCCTGGGATCGCGACCACTTCTTCCATCCCTCGACCCATATGGGCACTCATGCGCGGGGTGAATCGCCGACCCGCATCATGGCCGGCGGCGAGGGCGTCACGGTATGGGACAACAATGGCAGGAAGAGCATCGATGCCTTTGCCGGCCTCTATTGCGTTAATGTCGGCTATGGCCGCCAGAAGATCGCGGACGCGATCGCCACCCAGGCGAAAAACCTCGCCTATTACCACGCCTATGTCGGCCACGGCACCGAGGCTTCGATCACACTGGCCAAGATGATCATCGACCGCGCGCCGAAGGGCATGTCGCGGGTCTATTTCGGCCTCTCGGGTTCGGATGCCAACGAGACCAACATCAAGCTGATCTGGTACTACAACAATGTGCTGGGACGGCCGGAGAAGAAGAAGATCATCTCGCGCTGGCGCGGCTATCACGGCTCGGGCGTGATGACGGGATCACTGACCGGGCTCGACCTGTTCCACAACGCCTTCGACCTGCCGCGCGCGCCGGTCCTGCACACCGAAGCGCCCTACTATTTCCGCCGCGCCGACCGCTCGATGAGCGAGGAGCAGTTCTCGCAGCATTGCGCCGACAAGCTTGAAGAGACGATCCTGGCCGAAGGTCCCGAAACCGTCGCCGCCTTCATCGGCGAGCCGATCCTCGGTACTGGCGGCATCGTGCCGCCGCCGGCCGGCTACTGGGAGAAGATCCAGGCGGTGCTGAAGAAGTATGACGTGCTGCTGGTCGCCGACGAGGTGGTGACGGGCTTCGGCCGTCTGGGCACCATGTTCGGCTCCGACCATTACGGCATCAAGCCGGACCTGATCACCATCGCCAAGGGCCTGACCTCGGCCTATGCACCGCTGTCGGGCGTCATCGTTGCCGACAAGATGTGGCAGGTGCTGGTGCAGGGCTCCGACAAGCTTGGCTCGCTCGGCCATGGCTGGACCTATGCGGCGCACCCGATCTGCGTTGCCGCCGGCGTCGCCAATCTCGAACTGATCGACGAGATGGACCTGGTGACAAATGCCCACGAG
>NZ_JAMYUQ010000035.1:0-24542 GCF_040323095.1 Mesorhizobium sp. M0058 | reverse complement strand
GCCATGGAAGAGAAGCTGCGCTTCGCCATCCGTGAAGGCGGCCGCACCGTCGGTGCCGGCATCGTCGTCACCATCAAAGAGTAATCGAGCCCGGCATCGCCGATCGAAACGGATAGGGGCGGCCCTCGGGCCGCCCTTTTTCGTTGGCCAGATGTGCCTGTTTTGGGGTCCCAATCTCTGTTGCAAGTCTGTGAGCCTCTACAGTATAGATTGCATTGAGGGCTTGGTCGGATGGTTCCACAGCACCGTTTGCATAGTCGGTCATGGTGGGCACTGGGGCTGATCTGCCTGGTGTCGATGTTTGCCATGGGCACTGCCGCCTTGGCGGCCGAGACAAAAAATTCAGAGCCGGATCCGGATCCGCCGATGCGGTTCGTCGTCGTGCGCAGCGACGCGGCGGGCTGTGAGCCGAGCTGTCCGGAATGGATATCGGCCGAGGGTGCGATATCGGCCAAGTCGCCGGCGCTGCTCAAGGCTGCCCTGAAAACGCTCGGCGGCCGCAAATTGCCGATCGTCATCAACTCTCCCGGCGGCGATGTCGATGCAGCCATCGCCATGGGCCGGATGATACGCAAGAACAAGCTCGACATCGCGGTCGGCAGGACCTGGTTCGTCGGCTGCGAGCCAGGGGTGAAAAACTGCAAGGAGAACGACGCCAGAGGCGCGCACTATATCGGCAGCCCCTATGTGCTCGGCAGCTATTGCGCATCCGCTTGTCCAATGATGCTGGCCGGCGGCACCAGGCGCCTGGTCGGGCCGCTGGCCTATCTCGGCGTCCACCAGATCACCACCACGATCGTGCAGATGAACGTGCAATATCAGGTCCGCTACCGGATCGTGAAAGGCAAGAAGCGGGTCATCAGCAAGAAGGTCGTCAGCCGCAAGAACACCGGCAGCTACAAGACCTACGAGATGAGCAAGGGGGTGGAGCGCAAGCTGTCCGCCTATTTCAAGGAGATGGGTGTCGACCTCAGCATCATCGAGACGATGAAGAGCACGCCGGCCAGCGACATCCAGCAGATCGACCTCAGCGACATGCTGACAATGAAGCTGGTCACCAGCGAAGACGCTGCAGATCTGCTGACCAGCGCAAGCCTGTGCAGGCTGGACCTTCCGGCTCCGAATTGCCGGGAAATACCGGCGAACAAGCCAGCCGGCGGCCTGCCGGATGTGGCAAAGGCTGCGCCGCTGCCGGTGAAGCCGGAGAGCGCGCCGCACGATGACGGCATGCGCTTTGTCGTGGTTCGCGGCAGCAACCCGCTCTGCAATCCCGACTGCCCGGAATGGATTGCAGCGCAAGGCGCGATTACGCCCCAGACGCCGCAGAAACTCAGCCAATTGCTCGCCACGCTTGGCAACCGGCGGCTGCCGGTGGTGATCAGCTCGCGAGGCGGCGACCTCTCCGGCGCCCTGGCGGCGGGCCGGATCATCCATGAAAAGAAGCTCGACGTTGCCGTTGCCCGCACCGATTTCGTCGGCTGCGACCCGGCAGAGTGGAATTGCCTGGCCAGGGAAGGCGCCTATGCCGGGCTGAGCGTCGATGGCGACGGCGACTGCGATTCGGCCTGCGCGCTCATGCTGGCCGGTGGCGCCAGGCGGCTTGTCGGTACCCAGGCGCGGCTCAGCCTCTATCTGATGGGGCAGAAGCAGGCGGTCAAGTCCTACCTCGACGAGATGGCGATCAGCCCCGCTTTGTTCAGGGCGCTCCAGGGCAGTTCGGTCGAGCGCCAGCTCGAACCCGACATGATGCTGAAGGTTGGCCTGACGACCGGGCGCCAGTCGGTGGATGCGCTGACGGGTTCCAGCATCTGCAAGTCGGCGCCGAAACCTGAGAATTGCCGCGTGGTGCCGTCGTCCAATGGCTGATCGCGCCTATCGTCATGGAAGAGAAGCCTTGCTTCGCCTTCCGTGAAGGCGGCCGCACCGTCGTGCCGGCGTCGTCATCACCATCGAGAAATAGTCGAGCCGGTGTCAGCCGGATCGACCAGGAGAGGGCGGTCTTTTGGGCTGCCTTTTTGTTTCCGGCGTTGCGCGGCACAAGTATTGCACGGTTGGTCAAAGCTATTGCAAGCACCGTCGCCGCAACTATTATGGATTGCATTGAGGGGTTTGCCGGGCGTGGTTTTGGGACAACGTTCAGACACTGCGGGACGGTGGCGGCGTGGGCTGGTCCGGCTGTCGACGGTGGCCGCGATGGCGATGGCTGCCTTCGCCGCGAAGGCCGAGGATGCCTCCCCCGGGACATGGCAGACAGTACCCCCTCTGCAGGGAGTGCCCTATCCGACGAATGATCCGACGATATGGTCCGAGGATCGCTCGGAGATGAAGTTTGTCGTCGCGCGCAGCAACGCACCGGGCTGCGAGCCCAATTGTCCGGAGTGGATCTCCGCCGAAGGCGACATCGCAGCCGGCACGCCAGCCCTGCTCAAGCGCACCTTGAAGAAGCTAGGCAGTCGCAAACTGCCGATTATCGTCAATTCCTTTGGCGGCAACGTCAATGCAGCGCTCGAACTTGGCCGGATAATCCGCAAGAACAAGCTCGATATCGCCGTAGGCAAGACCGAGTTTTCCGACTGTTGGCCCGGGACGGATGGTTGTGGTTTTAGTTACGGCAAAGGTTCCGCCTATCTCGGCCGGGCGTCTGATGGCGCCAGCTGCAACTCCGCCTGTCCGCTGATGTTTGCCGGTGGCGTCCGCCGCGTGGCCGGCGGCTGGAACTATCTGGGTGTTCACCAGATCACGACCACCTGGTTCCCCTCCACCACGCACTACCGGACCACATATCGCGTCAAACGGGGCAAAAAATATCGGGTCACCACGCAAACGGTCACTCAAGGTGAAAGCTACAAGACCTATGAGATGAGCAAGGGGTACGCGAGAAAGATCTCGGCCTATCTCCGAGAGATGGGTATCGGGCAGGGCGTGCTGGACTTGATGAAGGCGACGCCGGCGAGCGACATCAGGCAGATCGGCCTCCACGATATGCTGACGATGAAACTGGCGACCAGCACGGACACTCTGGACCTGTTTACCAGAGCAAGTTTGTGCATGTTCGACCCGCCGGCTCCGAACTGCCGGGAAATACCGGGAAACAAGCCAGCCGGCGGACAAACGCCCGTGGCCAAGCCGGCCGTGGTGGCTGCGATCAAGGCAAAGACCGGCCCCCCACTTTCTCAGGCGGCCAAGGCTCCAGCTCCCAAGCCGTTGCAGGCAGCGCCAGGGAATTCGACGCCAGATATGCGCTTCGTTGTCGTTCGCGGCAGAGACTCGCTCTGCAATCCCGATTGCCCGGAATGGATCTCGGCGGAAGGCGCGATGACGCCTCAGACCCCGCAAAAGTTGCGCCAGTTGCTCGACACCCTTGGCAACCGGCGGCTGCCGGTGGTGATCAGCTCACAGGGGGGCAGCCTGTTCAGCGCTCTGGCCGCGGGAAGGCTTATCCATGAACGGAAGCTCGACGTCGCCGTCGCTCGCACCACTATCGTCGGCTGCGACCCGCCCGAGGCAGGCTGCTTGGCCGATAACGGTGCCTATGTCGGGCTGATTAGCGATTTTGGAGTGGAGTGCGATTCGGCCTGCGCGCTCATGCTTGCCGCCGGCGCCAAAAGGCTGGTCGATCCCAAGGCGAGGCTCAGCATGTCCTCGAGGGGACAGACGCAGTTGGTTAAAGCCTACCTGGAGGAGATGGAGATGGACCCAGCTCTGTTCGCCGCGATAGGCTCGGTCGAGCGTCAGCTCGAGCCCGACATGATGCTCAAAGTCGGGCTGACAACCGGGCCGGAGTCGGTGGAGGCGCTAACTGGCCCCGCTATTTGCAAAACCTCACCCAAGCCCGACAACTGTTTGCTTCCGCCGACAGCCAAGGCCGAGTCGCCCGCCAAACTGTAGGCATCGCAGAAACTGGCCATCGAGGCAGGTTGAGCCATGCCCGATTTCTCCGCTATCGTCGTGGCAGGCGTCGCCCGGGGGAGGATCGAGAATGAGCCAGGATATCCCGACACTCTACGAATGGGCCGGCGGCATCGAAGCCCTCAATCGGCTGACGGAAACCTTTTACGACAAGGTGTCCCGCGACCCGGTGGTCGGCCCGGTGTTCAAACACATGTCGCCGGATCATCCCGCGCATGTCGCGGCCTTTATCGGCGAGGTTTTTGGCGGGCCGAAGACCTACAGCGAGAAATTTGGCGGTCACCGCGAGATGGTCATGCATCATCTCGGCAAGCATTTGACGGAGGAACAGCGCCGCCGCTGGATCAGCCTGCTTGCCGATGCCGCCGATGCGGTCGGGTTGCCGGACGATCCCGAATTCCGCTCCGCCTTCATCGGCTATGTCGAATGGGGATCGCGGCTGGCCAAGATGAACTCTGCCCTCGGCGAGACTTGCGACCCGCAGACCGAACCGATGCCGGCCTGGGGCTGGGGCGTGCCGGGCGGGCCGTACAAGCCGCCGGCCGGGGGCTGAGCGCCGGCATGCGGCTTCAGGCAGGCGAAAAATCGAGATAGGCAGGGACGGGCTGGTCATCACCTATCCGGATTTCCGGCAAAGGATCTGAAAGCGCGTCAGACAACTCTTTACAGCGCGCCCGGAAGCTTTTAGGAAGCGCCTGCGCTGAAACGCGCGTACGGGCATAGCTCAGTTGGTAGAGCGGCGGTCTCCAAAACCGCAGGTCGTAGGTTCGAGCCCTGCTGCCCGTGCCATTTTCCTCGTTGGAATCCGGCATTTTAGAAACGCCTTGTTTTGGCTCCTCGTTTGGTTGGGCTGAAGCCGCGTACTCGACGAGCCCATCCGATGTTCCGAAGGCATGCGCAGAGCGAGAGCGCTGATGCGCAATGCCGAAGTCGGCGTATTTCCACGAACCGATTTCCTTGATTCAACTGCCATTGGCGAGCCAATTGCCGTTTGCGTTCACAATTCAGAATAGGCCTATTTTGCTGCCGCCGGCTGCTTTTCAGCGGCTGCGAATTATTGGAAGCGGGATGCTGGCCTGGCTTCTGGAATTTTTTTGAATAGGGCTCTTGAACCGGTTTTCAGCCCTTCCTAATTCGTTTCCCGCCGAGGCCGATTGGCTTGGCAAAGGCGGCGCTGCTGGGCGGCGCCCTTGTACCCATGTTGCTTCAAGGAGGATGTGGCTATGAGAACCTTTGATACTCTCTATCGGACCACCGTCGGTTTCGACCGGCTTTTTGACATGCTCGACAGCGGCACGCGTCCGGACTGGCCGCCCTATAACATCGAGAAGGTCGACGAGAACGATTACCGTATCTCGATGGCCATCGCAGGCTTCAGCCAGGATGAGGTTGAGCTGACCCAGCATGGACCCGAACTGGTCGTGGTAGGCCAGAAGGTTGATGACCAGAGCGGACGCCAGCTGCTGCACCAGGGCATCGCCTACCGCAGTTTCAGGCAGACGTTCAAGCTTGCCGACCACATGAAGATCAAGGCAGCAAACCTTGAGAAGGGTCTCCTGACCATCGACATCGTCCGTGAGATTCCCGAAGAGCTGAAGCCGCGCCGCATCAGCATCGGCGTGGGCGACGCCCAGGTGGGCGGCAAGCAGATCGCCCAGGATACGGAACGCACCCGCAAAGCGGCCTGATCGTATCGATTCAGTTATCCCTGCGGTCCGCCTCCCGGCTTCGGCCGGGAGGCCCAGATTGCGGAGAATGGAGATGGACAACTTCTACGAGACACCGACACTTTCTGCGGCACGCTCGGGCAAAATTGAAACTTCTTTGTGCCTGCTCGACAATCCAGACGACGTCATCAACCATCCACGCCTCAGCCGTGGAGAAAAGCGGGCACTGCTTTCCTCGTGGGCGTCCGATGCCTGCGCGGTGGAAAACCAGCCTGCCTTGCGCCGCCTGGACAACGGCACGGTAATCCCTGTCGACCAGATTCTGAGGGCGTTGAAGGCTCTGGATGAGAAACCCACGCTGGGGAAAGAGACTTCAGGCCGGGTGCTGCCTTGGCGACCCTCCTCGCGCCGCAGCGGTCTCAAAGCTTGGCGGCGTCGTGGCCGTTCTTTCGGCCCCGACGATGACGACGACCCGCCCCCGTGCCCGGCAGTGATCGCGCCGCGCCCACGCCCACCATGCGGAATCGGCGCAGTGGCCGGGGTCGAACTCGCCTGTGCCTAACTAACCCTGGGTTGATCCAGCTGCCTCGGCATGGGCAGCTGGATTCCAATCTTGCGTGCGCTTCATTTGGTTTCCAAAACAGCAGGTCGCAGGTTCGTCCGCAACGCCATTTCCTCGAACTTGTAATCGCGTGCCTGATTTCCGGATCCACCTCCTGGAATTGGGGTCAGGCATTGAAAAAGGGCAGGTGGCTTGCCATATTGGGCGAACTGAGGCATAAGGCCTCGATAGCCGGGACGGGACGACTGGATGGTTCCGAGGCGGCGTTTGGTCATAAAGCGGACACTTGCCACTTGCGTGGATCAAGAATCGGTTTTATGTAGACACAACAGACACGCGACGCGTGGAGCTGGGAAGCCGGCTTTACGCGTCCGATTTGCATGGGCGAAATGGCGCTGATTCGGCGCCGACTTGAACCCAGGCGGCACGTCCCGGCCAGCGGGATCATCCAGGAGACCCGGCCAACGGGTCTTGAAGACAGAGCGGCATATGGCTTCGAAAACCACAAATCCTTTCGTCTTTCTCCAGCAGGTCCGCGCGGAAACTGCCAAGGTGAGTTGGCCGTCGCGCCGGGAGACGATGATCTCGACGGTGATGGTGCTCGTATTCGCGGTCATCGCGATGATCTTTTTCTTCACCGCCGACGTGGCCATGGGCTACGCGATCGAGCGGTTACTGAGCCTCGGCCATTAAGTCCGGCGATTACGGAGAAGTCTTGAAATGACCGCGCGCTGGTACATCGTCCACGCCTATTCGAACTTCGAAAAGAAGGTCGCCGAGGACATTGAGAACAAGGCCAAGCAGAAGGGCCTGTCCGCCGATATCGAGCAGATCGTGGTGCCGACCGAGAAGGTCGTCGAAATCCGCCGCGGCCGCAAGGTCGATGCCGAGCGCAAGTTCTTTCCGGGCTATGTGCTGCTCAAGGCCAATCTGACCGATGCGGTGTTCTCGCTGGTCAAGAACACGCCGAAGGTCACCGGCTTCCTCGGTGACTCCAAGCCGGTGCCGATCACCGAAGCCGAGGCGCAGCGCATCCTGAACCAGGTTCAGGAAGGCGTCGAGCGGCCGAAGCCCTCGGTCACTTTCGAGATCGGCGAGGCGATCCGCGTTTCGGATGGTCCGTTCGCCTCGTTCAACGGTTTCGTCCAGGAAGTGGACGAGGAGCGGGCGCGGCTCAAGGTGGAAGTTTCGATCTTCGGGCGCGCCGTGCCGGTCGATCTGGAATTCGGACAGGTCGAAAAGGGCTGATCCGAAAACCCTGCGCCGGTTCGCCGGCAAGGGGAGGCGGCGCGGAAAGCGCGCGGCCATGAACGGGTGGGAGGCGAATGCGGCTTTAGCCGGCCGCGCGGACCGCACCACCAGACTGCAACCGCCGGTGTTCCCGATACTGGGGCCGGCATGAGATAAAGGCAGGAAAGAGATGGCTAAGAAAATTGCAGGCCAGCTCAAGCTCCAGGTCAAAGCGGGATCGGCTACGCCGTCTCCGCCGATCGGCCCGGCACTTGGTCAGCGCGGCATCAACATCATGGAATTCTGCAAGGCGTTCAACGCGCAGACCCAGGAAATGGAAAAGGGATCGCCGATCCCGGTCGTCATCACCTATTACCAGGACAAGTCCTTCACCTTCGTCATGAAGACGCCGCCGGTGAGCTACTTCCTGAAAAAGGCGGCGAACTTGACGTCAGGTTCGAAAGAGCCGGGCAAGATCAAGGCCGGCACGATCGGCCGCGACAAGGTGCGCGCCATCGCCGAACAGAAGATGAAGGATCTGAACGCAAACGACGTCGAGGCGGCCATGCGCATGGTCGAGGGCTCCGCCCGCTCGATGGGTCTGGAAGTGGTGGGCTGAGATCATGGCGAAGATTGCAAAGCGTGTATCGAAGTCCCGCGACGGCATCGACCCCAACAAGGCCTATGCCCTTGGTGAGGCGCTGAAGCTGCTCAAGGACCGTTCGACGGTGAAGTTCGACGAGACCATCGAAGTTGCGATGAACCTCGGCGTCGACCCGCGCCATGCCGACCAGATGGTCCGCGGCGTGGTCAACCTGCCGAACGGCACCGGCCGCTCTGTCCGCGTCGCCGTGTTCGCACGTGGCGGCAAGGCCGATGAGGCTCGCGCCGCCGGCGCCGACATCGTCGGTGCCGAGGATCTGGTCGACATCGTCCAGAAGGGCACGATCGACTTCGATCGCTGCATCGCCACGCCGGACATGATGCCGCTGGTTGGCCGTCTGGGCAAGGTGCTCGGCCCGCGCGGCATGATGCCGAACCCGAAGGTCGGCACCGTCACCACCGACGTCGCCGCCGCCGTCAAGGCATCGAAGGGCGGCGCTGTCGAGTTCCGCGTCGAGAAGGCCGGCATCGTTCATGCCGGCGTCGGCAAGGTCTCGTTCGACGTCAAGGCGCTGGAAGAAAACGTCCGCGCCTTCGCCGATGCCGTGACAAAGGCAAAGCCGGCTGGCGCCAAGGGCAACTACGTCAAGAAGGTGTCGGTCACCTCGACGATGGGCCCGGGCCTCAAGCTCGACGTCTCGACGCTCGCAGCGTCTTGATACGAACATCTGGATCGGCTGCCAAGGCGCTGATCCGCAAGTGAATTCCGGGCCTCCGACTTGTCGGCGGCCCGGTACCGGAAGTCGAGAGGCTTCCGGACATCCTGTCCGAGATTGCAGGCGGCCCAGAAGCCTTAATTGAATTGGGCCTGCATGAGACGGGTGAAAACCGGACAACGGAGCGACAAGCTCCAATGAAAGGTTCGAACCGTGTTTGCCTTTTGTCTGCGCATCTCCGGCTTGCCGTCGATGTGGCGAAAGGGGGCAGGATCCTCGAGCGTCGTTCGGGAGATCTGTAATGGATGGCCCGGCCGGCAAAAAGGCAACCCGACGCCTGTCCCACTAGCGGGGCAGGGGTCAACTGGAGATAGGCAGTGGACAGAGCGGAAAAACGCGAACTCGTCACGGGCCTGAATGGTGCTTTTGCAGGCGCTGGTTCAGTCGTCGTGGCCCACTACGCCGGTATCACCGTCGCGCAAATGAACGACCTTCGGTCGAAAATGCGCGCTGCCGGTGGCACCGTCAAAGTCGCGAAGAACCGTCTCGCCAAAATCGCTCTTCAGGGCACGGACTCCGCATCGATCATCGACCTGTTCAAGGGACAGACGCTGATCGCTTATTCGGAGGATCCGATTGCGGCGCCGAAGGTCGCGTCCGATTTCGCCAAGGGAAATGACAAGTTGGTCATTCTCGGCGGCGCAATGGGCACCACCTCGCTCAACGCCGACGGTGTGAAGGCACTCGCCACACTTCCGTCGCTCGATGAGCTGCGCGCCAGGCTGGTTGGCATGATCGCCACGCCGGCAACCCGGATCGCCCAGATCGTCAATGCGCCAGCGGCTTCGGTCGCGCGCGTCATCGGCGCTTACGCCCGGAAGGACGAGGCGGCATGAGGCCGTTCCTCGCTATCACAAACACACGTTCGAACCTGATGAAGGAATACAACAATGGCTGATCTGGCAAAGATCGTAGACGACCTTTCGAAGCTGACCGTCCTCGAGGCGGCCGAGCTGTCGAAGCTTCTGGAAGAAAAGTGGGGCGTTTCGGCTGCTGCTCCGGTGGCGGTTGCCGCTGCCGGCGGCGCTGCCGCTGCTGCTGCTCCGGCTGAGGAAAAGACGGAATTCGACGTCGTCCTCACCGAGGCAGGCGCTCAGAAGATCAACGTCATCAAGGAAGTCCGCGCCATCACCGGCCTGGGCCTCAAGGAAGCCAAGGATCTGGTCGAAGCAGCTCCGAAGCCGGTCAAGGAAGCCGTTTCCAAGGCTGACGCTGAGAAGTTCAAGGCCCAGCTGGAAGCAGCCGGCGCCAAGGTCGACCTGAAGTAAGCGTAAAAGCGGCGGGCGGCCTCGCGCCGTCCGCCACTCCCTTCATCAGAGGGGAGGATGCGTAGCGCGAGATGTACGAGAACCTCTTTCCTGAGGGCCGAAACCGGCCTTCAGGAAACGGGTTTTCTCCCGTTTTAGCCGTCGCCGCCAGGCGGCGGGAAACAGATCAGGGGCCGCCGCCGAGGTGGCCGCGCATGCAAGGTGAGCCGCGGCGAGGCTCGCCCCGAGTTTATAGCTAAGGAGCGACGATGGCCCAGACCCAGACTTTCAATGGCCGCAGACGCGTACGCAAGTTCTTCGGAAAGATTCCGGAAGTTGCGGAGATGCCGAACCTGATCGAGGTTCAAAAAGCATCCTATGACCAGTTCCTGATGGTGGCGGAGCCCAAGGGTGGGCGTCCGGACGAGGGACTGCAGGCCGTTTTCAAGTCGGTTTTCCCGATCTCCGATTTCTCCGGCTCCTCGATGCTGGAGTTCGTGAAGTACGAGTTCGAAGGACCGAAATTCGACGTTGACGAATGCCGTCAGCGCGACCTGACCTATGCCGCGCCACTCAAGGTGACGCTGCGCCTCATCGTGTTCGATATCGACGAGGATACCGGCGCAAGGTCGATCAAGGACATCAAGGAGCAGGACGTCTATATGGGCGACATGCCGCTCATGACGCTCAACGGCACCTTCATCGTCAATGGCACGGAGCGCGTCATCGTCTCGCAGATGCACCGTTCGCCGGGCGTCTTCTTCGACCATGACAAGGGCAAGTCGCACTCCTCGGGCAAGCTTTTGTTTGCGGCGCGCGTCATTCCCTATCGCGGTTCGTGGCTCGACATCGAGTTCGATTCCAAGGACGTCGTGCATGCCCGCATCGACCGCCGCCGCAAGATTCCGGTGACGTCGCTCTTGATGGCGCTCGGCATGGACGGCGAAGAGATCCTGTCGACCTTCTACAACAAGATCACCTACAAGCGCGCCGGCGACCACTGGCGCATCCCGTTCAACGTCGAGCGTTTCCGCGGCCTCAAGGCCGTTGGCGACCTCGTCGATGCCGACACAGGCGAAGTTGTCGTCGAGGCCGGCAAGAAGATCACCGCCCGCCAGGCAAGGGCGCTTGGCGAAAAGGGTTTGAAGGCGATCAAGGCGACCGACGAGGATCTGCTCGGCAATTACCTGGCCGAGGACATCGTCAACTACGGCACCGGCGAGATTTTCCTCGAAGCCGGCGACGAGATCGATGAAAAGACGCTGAAGGTGCTGCTCGGCACGGGCGAAAGCGAGATCAAGGTTCTCGACATCGACCACGTCAATGTCGGCGCCTACATCCGCAATACGCTCAACGTCGACAAGAACGAGAGCCGCCAGGACGCACTGTTCGACATCTACCGTGTCATGCGCCCGGGCGAGCCGCCGACGCTTGAAACCGCCGAAGCCATGTTCAACTCGCTGTTCTTCGACTCGGAGCGCTACGACCTGTCGGCCGTCGGCCGCGTCAAGATGAACATGCGCCTCGAGCTCAAGGCTGAGGATACCGTGCGCGTGCTGCGCAAGGACGACATCCTGGCCGTGGTCAAGACGCTGGTCGAGCTGCGCGACGGCAAGGGCGAGATCGACGACATCGACAATCTCGGCAACCGCCGCGTGCGTTCTGTCGGCGAGCTGATGGAGAACCAATACCGCGTCGGCCTGCTGCGCATGGAGCGCGCGATCAAGGAACGTATGTCCTCGATCGAGATCGATACGGTGATGCCGCAGGACCTGATCAACGCCAAGCCGGCGGCTGCCGCCGTGCGCGAGTTCTTCGGTTCCTCGCAGCTGTCGCAGTTCATGGATCAGACCAACCCGCTGTCGGAGATCACCCACAAGCGCCGCCTGTCGGCACTTGGCCCGGGCGGTCTGACCCGCGAGCGCGCCGGCTTCGAAGTGCGCGACGTGCACCCGACGCATTACGGCCGCATCTGCCCGATCGAGACGCCGGAAGGCCCGAACATCGGTCTGATCAACTCGCTGGCGACCTTCGCGCGCGTCAACAAGTACGGCTTCATCGAAAGCCCGTACCGCAAGATCGTCAATGGCAAGCTGACCAATGAGGTCGTCTATCTCTCCGCTATGGAAGAGTCCAAGCACCACGTTGCGCAGGCCAATGCCGAGCTCGACAAGAATGGTGGTTTCGTCGACGAATTCGTCATTTGCCGCAGCGCCGGCGAAGTGATGATGGCGCCGCGCGAAAACGTCGATCTCATGGACGTGTCGCCCAAGCAGATGGTGTCCGTGGCCGCGGCGCTGATCCCGTTCCTCGAGAACGACGACGCCAACCGCGCGCTGATGGGCTCCAACATGCAGCGTCAGGCCGTGCCGCTGGTGCGCGCCGAAGCGCCGTTCGTAGGCACCGGCATGGAGCCGATCGTTGCCCGTGACTCGGGTGCCGCCATCGGCGCCCGCCGCGGCGGCATCGTCGACCAGGTGGACGCGACGCGTATCGTCATCCGCGCCACGGAAGATCTCGATCCCGGCAAGTCTGGCGTCGACATCTACCGGCTGATGAAGTTCCAGCGTTCGAACCAGAACACCTGCATCAACCAGCGTCCGCTGGTGCGCATGGGCGACCGCGTCAACAAGGGCGACATCATCGCCGACGGTCCGTCGACCGAGCTCGGCGATCTGGCGCTCGGCCGCAACGTGCTGGTCGCGTTCATGCCGTGGAACGGCTACAACTACGAGGACTCGATCCTGCTCTCCGAGCGCATCGTGGCCGACGACGTGTTCACCTCGATCCACATCGAGGAATTCGAGGTCATGGCCCGCGACACCAAGCTCGGACCGGAGGAAATCACGCGCGACATTCCGAACGTTTCGGAAGAAGCGCTGAAGAACCTCGACGAAGCCGGCATCGTCTATATCGGCGCGGAAGTGCAGCCGGGCGACATCCTGGTCGGCAAGATCACGCCGAAGGGCGAAAGCCCGATGACGCCGGAAGAAAAGCTCCTGCGCGCCATCTTCGGTGAAAAGGCGTCGGACGTTCGCGACACCTCGATGCGCATGCCTCCGGGCACCTTCGGCACCGTCGTCGAAGTGCGCGTGTTCAACCGCCACGGCGTTGAGAAGGACGAGCGCGCCATGGCGATCGAACGCGAGGAGATCGAACGCCTCGCCAAGGACCGCGACGACGAGCAGGCGATCCTCGACCGCAACGTCTATTCGCGCCTTTCCGACGTTCTCGTCGGCAAGGAAGCGATTGCCGGGCCGAAGGGCTTCAAGAAGGGCTCGAAGCTGTCGAAGGACACGCTTGACGAGTATCCGCGTTCGCAGTGGTGGCAGTTTGCGGTGGAGAACGAAAAGCTCCAGAGCGAACTGGAAGCCCTGCGTGGCCAGTACGACGATTCCAAGAAGGCGCTCGAGCAGCGCTTCATGGACAAGGTCGAGAAGGTCCAGCGCGGCGACGAAATGCCTCCGGGCGTCATGAAGATGGTCAAGGTCTTCGTGGCCGTGAAGCGCAAGATGCAGCCGGGCGACAAGATGGCGGGACGTCACGGCAACAAGGGTGTCGTGTCGCGGATCGTTCCGGTCGAGGACATGCCTTTCCTCGAGGACGGCACGCATGCCGATATCGTGCTCAACCCGCTGGGTGTGCCGAGCCGCATGAATGTCGGCCAGATCCTGGAAACGCATCTGGGCTGGGCATGCGCGGGCATGGGCAAGAAGATCGGCGAGCTGATCGACGCGTACAAGACGGCTGGAGACATCAAGCCGTTGCGCAAGACGCTTGAGAGCTTCATCCCAGCCAACGACCGCAACGAGCCGGTCCGCGAATATGACGACGAGAGCATCGTTCGCCTGAGCGAGCAGATGCGCCGCGGCGTCTCTATCGCGACACCGGTGTTCGACGGCGCGCATGAAGTCGACATCAACATCATGCTGGAGCAGGCAGGCCTGCACACCAGCGGTCAGTCGCAGCTCTATGACGGACGCACCGGCGAGCCGTTCGATCGCAAGGTGACGATGGGCTATATCTATATGCTCAAGCTTCACCACCTGGTGGACGACAAGATCCACGCGCGTTCGATCGGTCCGTACTCGCTCGTTACCCAGCAGCCGCTGGGCGGCAAGGCGCAGTTCGGTGGCCAGCGCTTCGGCGAAATGGAGGTCTGGGCGCTGGAAGCCTATGGCGCCGCCTACACGCTGCAGGAAATGCTGACGGTGAAGTCGGACGATGTCGCCGGCCGCACCAAGGTCTACGAGGCGATCGTGCGCGGCGACGACACGTTCGAGGCCGGCATTCCCGAGAGCTTCAACGTGCTCGTCAAGGAAATGCGGTCTCTCGGCCTCAATGTCGAGCTGGAGAACACCAAGCTCGACGACAACCCTGTCCGGCTGCCAGATGCTGCCGAATAGGGGCGCGGCCGAGTAAGCAAGACATCCGGTCGCGGAACGCCGCGACCGGATGCGACAAATTCTACGGCCAGTGGGCCGACCACTCAGCGGGCATTTGGCCCGCGTTAGATGCAAGGGGTTTTCGAGGACCCCGAAAAGGAGAACGGCATGAACCAAGAGGTCATGAATCTCTTCAATCCGCAGGCGCCGGCGCAGGTGTTCGATTCCATCCGGATATCGCTCGCCAGCCCTGAGAAGATTCTGTCCTGGTCGTTCGGCGAGATCAAGAAGCCGGAGACCATCAACTACCGCACCTTCAAGCCGGAGCGTGACGGTCTGTTCTGCGCGCGCATTTTTGGCCCGATCAAGGACTATGAATGCCTGTGCGGCAAGTACAAGCGCATGAAGTACAAGGGCGTCATCTGCGAAAAGTGCGGCGTCGAAGTCACGCTGTCGCGCGTTCGCCGCGAGCGCATGGGCCACATCGAGCTGGCGGCACCTGTCGCTCACATCTGGTTCCTGAAGTCGCTGCCGTCGCGCATCGGCACGCTGCTCGACATGACCCTGAAGGACATCGAGCGCGTCCTCTACTTCGAGAACTACATCGTCACCGAGCCTGGCCTAACCGCGCTGAAGGAGCACCAGCTGCTCAGCGAGGAAGAGTACATGATCGCCGTCGACGAGTATGGCGAGGATTCGTTCACCGCCATGATCGGCGCCGAGGCCATTCATGACCTTCTGGCCGGCATGGACCTGGAGAAGATCGCCGGCGACCTGCGTTCGGAACTGGCTTCGACCACGTCCGAGCTGAAGCAGAAGAAGTATCTGAAGCGACTCAAGGTCGTCGAGAACTTCATGGAGTCCGGCAACCGTCCGGAATGGATGATCATGAAGGTGGTTCCGGTGATCCCGCCGGACCTGCGCCCGCTGGTTCCTCTGGATGGTGGACGTTTCGCGACGTCCGACCTGAACGATCTCTATCGCCGCGTCATCAACCGCAACAACCGTCTGAAGCGGCTGATCGAGCTGCGCGCCCCCGGCATCATCGTGCGCAATGAAAAGCGCATGCTGCAGGAAGCCGTCGATGCGCTGTTCGACAACGGCCGTCGCGGCCGCGTCATCACCGGCGCCAACAAGCGTCCGCTGAAGTCGCTGTCCGACATGTTGAAGGGCAAGCAGGGCCGGTTCCGCCAGAACCTGCTCGGCAAGCGCGTCGACTATTCGGGCCGTTCGGTCATCGTCACCGGTCCGGAGCTCAAGCTGCACCAATGCGGCCTGCCGAAGAAGATGGCGCTCGAACTGTTCAAGCCGTTCATCTACGCCCGCCTCGACGCCAAGGGGTTCTCCTCGACCGTCAAGCAGGCCAAGAAGCTGGTCGAGAAGGAGCGTCCGGAAGTCTGGGATATCCTCGACGAGGTCATCCGCGAGCATCCGGTGCTGTTGAACCGTGCACCGACGCTGCACCGCCTCGGCATCCAGGCGTTCGAGCCGATCCTGATCGAAGGCAAGGCGATCCAGCTGCATCCGCTGGTCTGCACGGCCTTCAACGCCGACTTCGACGGCGACCAGATGGCCGTTCACGTGCCGCTCTCGTTGGAAGCGCAGCTTGAAGCCCGCGTGCTGATGATGTCGACCAACAACATCCTGCACCCGGCTTCCGGCGCGCCGATCATCGTGCCTTCGCAGGACATGGTCCTGGGTCTCTACTATCTCTCGATCGTCAATCAGAACGAGCCGGGCGAAGGCATGGTGTTTGCCGACATGGGCGAACTCCAGCACGCGCTCGAGACCAAGGCGGTGACGCTGCACTCCAAGATCAAGGGTCGTTTCCGCACGGTCGACGCCGAAGGCAAGGTCGTGTCGAAAATCTACGACACCACGCCTGGCCGCATGATCATCGGCGAGCTGCTGCCGAAGAACGTCAATGTGCCTTACGAGACGGCCAACCAGGAGATGACCAAGAAGAACATCTCCAAGATGATCGACACCGTCTACCGCCACTGCGGTCAGAAGGAGACGGTCATTTTCTGCGACCGCATCATGGCCCTCGGCTTCAGCCACGCCTGCCGCGCCGGCATTTCGTTCGGCAAGGACGACATGCTGATCCCGGACGCCAAGATCAAGCTGGTTTCCGACACCGAGGCTTTGGCCAAGGAATACGAGCAGCAGTACAATGACGGCCTGATCACGCAGGGCGAGAAGTACAACAAGGTCGTCGACGCCTGGGCCAAGTGCTCGGAAAAGGTCGCCGACGAGATGATGGCCCGCATCAAGGCCGTCGAGTTCGAGGACAGTGGCCGTCAAAAGCCGATGAACTCGATCTACATGATGTCGCATTCGGGTGCGCGTGGTTCGCCCACCCAGATGCGTCAGCTCGCCGGCATGCGCGGCCTGATGGCAAAGCCCTCGGGTGAAATCATCGAGACGCCGATCATCTCGAACTTCAAGGAAGGCCTGACCGTGCTCGAGTACTTCAACTCGACCCACGGCGCCCGCAAGGGTCTGGCCGACACCGCCTTGAAGACGGCGAACTCGGGCTACCTCACCCGTCGTCTGGTCGACGTGGCGCAGGACTGCATCGTCAACTCCGTGGATTGCGGCACCGACAAGGGCCTCACCATGCAGCCGATCGTCGATGCCGGTCAGGTCGTCGCTTCGGTCGGCCAGCGCGTGCTGGGCCGCACCTCGCTCGACGACATCACGCATCCGGTTTCGGGTGAGGTTCTGGTCAAGGCCGGAACGCTGATGGACGAACGTGACGTGGAAAAGATCGAAAAGGCCGGCGTGCAGTCGGTCCGCATTCGCTCGGCACTGACCTGCGAGGTCAGGATCGGCGTCTGTGCGGTCTGCTACGGACGCGATCTTGCCCGCGGCACCCCGGTCAACCAGGGCGAAGCCGTCGGCGTTATCGCGGCGCAGTCGATCGGCGAGCCGGGGACCCAGCTCACCATGCGTACCTTCCACATGGGCGGTACGGCGCAGGTGGTGGACAGCTCGTTCCTTGAAGCCTCGTATGAGGGCAAGGTCGAGATCCGCAACCGCAACGTGGTGCGCAACTCGGACGGCCAGCAGATGGTCATGGGCCGCAACATGGCGGTGCTGATCCTCGACGAAGCCGGCAAGGAGCGTGCCTCGCATCGCCTTACCTATGGTTCGCGCATCTTCGTGGACGATGGCGACAAGGTGAAGCGCGGCCAGCGTATCGCCGAATGGGATCCCTATACCCGCCCCGTCCTCACCGAAATCGAGGGCAAGGTGTCGTACGAGGATCTGGTCGACGGCATTTCCGTTCAGGAAACGGCCGACGAATCGACCGGCATCACCAAGCGCGAGGTTATCGACTGGCGCTCGACGCCACGCGGCAACGACCTCAAGCCGGCGATCGCCATCCTTGACCCGAAGGGCAAGGTCGGCAAGCTGTCGAAGGGCGGCGACGCCCGCTTCCTGCTCTCGGTCGAGGCCATTCTTTCGGTCGAGCCGGGTTCGCAGGTTCGTCCCGGCGACGTTTTGGCGCGTATCCCGATGGAAAGCGCCAAGACCAAGGACATCACCGGCGGTCTGCCGCGTGTTGCCGAACTGTTCGAGGCACGTCGTCCGAAGGATCACGCCATCATCGCCGAGATCGATGGCACGATCCGCTTCGGCCGCGACTACAAGAACAAGCGCCGCATCATCATCGAGCCGCATGACTCGACGCTTGAGCCGGTCGAATACCTGATCCCGAAGGGCAAGCCGTTCCATCTCCAGGACGGCGACGTCATCGAGAAGGGCGACTACATCCTCGACGGCAATCCGGCGCCGCACGACATCCTGGCGATCAAGGGCGTGGAAGCACTTGCTTCCTACCTCGTGAACGAAATCCAGGAAGTCTACCGTCTGCAGGGCGTGTCGATCAATGACAAGCACATCGAGGTGATCGTTCGCCAGATGCTGCAGAAGGTCGAGATCACGGTGCAGGGCGACTCGACCTACATTCCGGGCGACCACGTCGACGTGATCGAACTGGAAGAGGTCAACGAGCGCCTGGTCGAGGACGGCAAGAAGCCGGCCGAAGGCCAGCCGGTGCTGCTGGGCATCACCAAGGCCTCGCTGCAGACGCCGTCCTTCATCTCGGCCGCCTCCTTCCAGGAGACGACCAGGGTGCTGACCGAAGCTGCGGTTGCCGGCAAGACCGACATGCTGCAGGGCCTGAAGGAAAACGTCATCGTCGGCCGGCTGATCCCGGCCGGTACCGGCGGCACGATGAGCCAGATCCGGCGCATCGCCACCTCGCGCGACGAACTGATCATCGACGAGCGCCGCAAGGCCTCCGGTGTCGAGGTCGCTGAGCCGATGCTGACCGACATGGTCAACGCCGCGCAGTAAGCGCGGTAGGACGAGAAGAAGGAAGGGGGCCCAGTGGCCCCTTTTCGCGTTTTGACCCCCAATCGAATCGAGGAAAACATGAGCAAGAAGGTTTGGACTGACGTCGACGACTACATCGTTTCCTCTCTCTTCGAGGCAGATCCCATCCTCGAAGCGGTGCTTGCGGCCAACCGCGACCAGGGCCTGCCGGCCATCGACGTATCGCCGGCGCAGGGCAAGCTGCTGTCGCTGCTGGTCCGCATCAGCGGCGCCAGGAAGGTGCTGGAGATCGGCACGCTTGGCGGCTACTCGACCATCTGGATGGCAAGGGGATTGCCCGTCGGCGGCAAGATCGTGACGCTCGAACTCGAGCCGCATCATGCAAAAGTCGCGCACTCGAATCTCGAGCGGGCAGGGGTGTCGGACAAGGTCGAGCTCAGGATCGGCCCCGCGCTTCAGTCGCTTGAGACGCTGGTTGCCGAAAATGCCGCTCCGTTCGATCTGATCTTCATCGACGCCGACAAGCCGAACAATCCGAATTATCTGTCATGGGCCATGCGCCTGTCGCGGCCGGGGACGGTCATCATCTGCGACAACGTCATCCGCGACGGCACCGTGCTCAACGACGATGGCCGTGACGCGTATGTCGAAGGCGCACGCGGTGCGTTTTCCTTCATCGGCGGCGACAAGCGCCTGGACGGCACCGCCATCCAGACCGTCGGCGCCAAAGGCTATGACGGGTTTGCGATTGCGATCGTCGAGTAAGGCTGCATGATGAGTGTCCGGACTGCGGTCCGGCAGAACTCATCGCTCAATCGAAGAACGCTTCCACCACATTGCGCTTGCCGAGCATGAAGGCGTCGGCCACGTGCTGCAGGGGTGCCAAATCGACATCGGAGACGCCGGCGGGTACGATTTCAGCGAAGCGCCGGTAAAGCTGGGGATATTCGGCTTCCGGCTCGTCGTGAACCACCTTGCCGTCGATGGCGAGCTTGGTGCCGCCGCCGGACAGCACCATCTTGCCCTTGTCGGTGTCGGCCAAGATGTCCCAGCTCTGTGGTCCCGTCTGCAGCCAGTCGAGCTCCATGGTCACCGGCAACCCATCCGAGGTACGGAAGGTCACGTGGGCCGCCACAGGCGAGGCGCGGTTTTCCGGGAAGTCGAGGACGGCCGAGATGATGAACATCGCCGGCAGGATGTGGGTTGCGATCGACAGTGCGTTTATGCCGGGATCGAAGACGCCGAAACCGCCCGGCGCCCAGATCCAATCCTGGTTCGGATGCCAGCGGCGGACATCTTCCTTCCAGGCGATGGCAGCCGAGTTGACCTTGGCCGACGCCAGGAAGGCGCGCGCGGCCTCCACTGCCGGCGCGTAGCGCGAATGCCAGCTGGCGAACAGTGAAACGCCATTGGCTGCCGCCAGCTGCTTCAGGTCCTCGACCTCACTGACGGTGGCGCCCGGCGGCTTCTCCAGGAAAACATGCTTCTTCGCAATCAGCGCCGTGCGTGCCGCGTCGTAGCGGAACTGCGGCGGCATGCACAGCGAGACGGCCTCGAGGTCGGGCACCGCGTCGAGCATCGCCTCAATGGTCGGAAAATTCGGGATGCCGTCCACCTTGCCGTGCCGGCTGGCAGCGGCGATGAGGCGGTAGTCCGCATCCTTGGCCACTGCCGGCAGATGCTGGTCGCGCACGATCTTGCCGACGCCGACGATGCCGAGCTTGATGGGACCATTGTTCGAGGGCATGGGAACTCCGCGGATTCGAATTTGGCTTGTTAAGTCGCTTGGTTCTTAGCAGAGAACCGGTGCCGGGCAAGCCGGCGCGGTACAGGCGCAAGCAGCCTGTGACGCTCAGAGCGGCACGTCAAACGTGACGATCGACACCTCACCTTCGAGGGCACCCTGAAAGGCTGACAGATGCGGCTCCTCGTCGGGTTCGCCGTCCATATCGCCGATCTGGTCGAGCTCGACTTCGGCATAGCCTTCGGCCGCAAGCGATTCGAGCACCCGGCGCACGGCCGAATCGTCGTCGGGCGCAACCAGCATCACATGGACGCCTTCCGGCTTGCCGCCCTTCTTTTTCCAGACGCGGCCGGTGATGATGGTGACCGGGCGTTCCTCATTGTCGTTCACGGGCTGATTCCTCTTGAGACGGGGGCGGGCGAGGGGTTTTGGGCTGTCCATGGCGCCTTTTGCCATGAAGAACCCGCGCATGACAGCCAAAAGCCGGTCACTTTCTTGTCTGCCCCGGTCACTTTCTTCCTCTGCCTTGCAAAATGAAGAAAGAAAATTACATGCGTTTTTCGCATGGCTGCCAAGCCGTCGTCAGCGCGCAATATTTGGCGTGCCGGGGTTGACGGTTCACGGTCTTGCGAGTAGAAGCCGCCCAGTCAGAACCGATGTGAGGCTCTCCCTTCCGAAGCGACACGCTTTGGAGTTTGCCTCAAACAGGGTTCGTTTTACGAGCGAAAAGACATTTCCGGCGCGCATGAAGCGGTTCCCGCTTCCTCTGCATTTTGTTCGGGCAGGACCGCGAGGCGCGGTTTATGGCCCGAATTTGCGTATGGAATTGGCGCTTTGAGCGGCCCTGACCGGGCGAGACACGGAATTGAGAGACAAGAGGGTTTAATGCCTACCGTCAACCAGCTGATCCGCAAGCCGCGCATTGCGCCGGTGAAGCGCAACAAGGTCCCGGCCATGCAGCAGAACCCGCAGAAGCGGGGCGTCTGCACGCGCGTCTATACAACGACGCCGAAGAAGCCGAACTCGGCACTGCGCAAGGTGGCCAAGATCCGCCTGACCAACGGCTTTGAAGTGATCGGCTACATCCCCGGCGAAGGCCACAACCTTCAGGAACACTCCGTGGTCATGATCCGCGGCGGCCGCGTCAAGGATCTTCCGGGCGTGCGCTACCACATCATCCGCGGCGTGCTCGACACGCAGGGCGTGAAGAACCGCAAGCAGCGCCGTTCGAAGTACGGCGCCAAACGTCCGAAGTAAGGGGCGTCCGAAGTAAGATTTTCCGGCCCTGGCGCTGCTTGAATGCGTCGGGCTACGAGATTGAGAGACAAAAGCCATGTCCCGTCGTCACAGTGCAGAAAAGCGTGAGATCAATCCGGACCCGAAGTTCGGCGATCTGATCGTTACCAAGTTCATGAACGCCGTCATGTATGACGGCAAGAAGTCGGTTGCCGAGACCATCGTCTACGGTGCGCTCGACCAGGTTCAGTCGAAGACTAAGCAGGAGCCGGTCACCGTCTTCCATCAGGCGCTCGACAATGTCGCGCCGCATGTGGAAGTCCGGTCGCGCCGCGTCGGCGGCGCAACCTACCAGGTTCCGGTCGATGTGCGCCCCGAGCGCCGCCAGGCCCTGGCGATCCGCTGGCTGATTGCAGCTGCGCGCAACCGCAACGAGACCACCATGGTCGACCGCCTCTCCGGCGAGCTGATGGACGCGGCTAACAACCGCGGCACCGCCGTGAAGAAGCGTGAAGACACCCACAAGATGGCAGAAGCCAACCGCGCTTTCGCGCACTACCGCTGGTAAAGCGCGAACGAGACTGAGAAGGCATCCACGATGGCCCGCGAATACAAAATCGAAGACTACCGCAATTTCGGTATCATGGCGCATATTGACGCCGGCAAGACGACGACCACCGAGCGCGTCCTCTATTACACGGGCAAGTCGCACAAGATCGGCGAAGTCCACGACGGCGCTGCCACCATGGATTGGATGGAGCAGGAGCAGGAACGCGGCATCACCATCACGTCCGCCGCCACCACGACCTTCTGGAAGGGTCGCAGCGGCAAGATGTACCGCTTCAACATCATCGACACTCCCGGACACGTCGACTTCACCATCGAGGTCGAGCGTTCGCTGCGCGTGCTCGACGGCGCCATTGCGCTGCTCGATGCCAATGCCGGTGTCGAGCCGCAGACCGAGACTGTCTGGCGCCAAGCCGACAAGTATAAAGTTCCGCGCATGATCTTCTGCAACAAGATGGACAAGATCGGCGCCGACTTCTACCGCTCGGTCGAGATGATCGGCTCGCGTCTTGGTGCGCATGCCGTCGTCATGCAACTGCCGATCGGCGCTGAGACCGAGTTCAAGGGTGTCGTCGATCTCGTCGAGATGAACGCGCTGGTCTGGCGCGACGAGACGCTGGGCGCTGCCTGGGACGTCGTTGAGATCCCTGCCGACCTTCAGGCCCGGGCCGAAGAATACCGCGAGAAGATGATCGAAGCCGCCGTCGAAATGGACGAGACGGCCCTCGAGAATTACCTCGAAGGCAAGATGCCGTCGAATGACGAGATCCGCGCGCTGATCCGCAAGGGCACCATCGCGGTCAAGTTCTACCCGATGTTCTGTGGCTCGGCCTTCAAGAACAAGGGCGTGCAGCCGCTGCTCGACGCCGTCGTCGAATACCTGCCGTCGCCGGCCGATGTTCCCGCCATCAAGGGCGTCGACGCCAAGACCGACGCCGAGATCGAGCGTCATGCCGACGACAACGAGCCGCTGTCGATGCTGGCCTTCAAGATCATGAACGACCCGTTCGTCGGCTCACTGACCTTTGCCCGCATCTATTCGGGCAAGCTGACCAAGGGCATCTCGGTCGACAACACCGTCAAGGGCAAGAAAGAGCGCATCGGCCGCATGCTGCAGATGCATGCGAATTCGCGCGCCGACGTCGAAGAAGCCTTTGCCGGCGACATCGTTGCTCTGGCCGGCCTCAAGGACACGACCACCGGCGATACGCTCAGCGATCCGCTGCACCCGGTCATCCTCGAGCGCATGGAATTCCCCGATCCGGTCATCCAGATCGCCATCGAGCCGAAGACCAAGAACGACCAGGAAAAGATGGGCCTCGCCCTTCACCGCCTGGCCGCCGAGGATCCGTCCTTCCGCGTCAAGACCGACGAGGAAAGCGGCCAGACCATCATTTCGGGCATGGGCGAACTTCACCTCGACATCATCGTCGACCGCATGCGCCGCGAGTTCAAGGTCGAGGCCAATGTCGGCGCGCCGCAGGTGGCTTACCGCGAGACCATCACCCGCAGGCACGAGCAGGACTACACCCACAAGAAGCAGACCGGCGGTACCGGTCAGTTCGCCCGCGTCAAGATCGTGTTCGAACCGAACCCGGAAAGCTCGGAGTTCGAGTTCGAGACCAAGATCGTCGGCGGTGCGGTTCCCAAGGAATACATCCCGGGTGTCGAAAAGGGCATCAACAGCGTCATGTCGTCGGGTCCGTTCGCGGGCTTCCCGATGATCGGCGTCAAGGCGACGCTTATCGACGGCGCTTACCATGATGTTGACTCCAGCGTCCTGGCCTTCGAAATCGCCGGCCGCGCCTGTTTCCGTGAAGCCGCACCCAAGCTTGGCGTGCAGCTGCTCGAGCCGATCATGAAGGTCGAAGTCGTGACGCCGGAAGACTATGTCGGCAGCGTCATCGGCGACCTGAACGGCCGTCGCGGCCAGATCCAGGGCCAGGAAGCGCGTGGCGTGGCTGTCGTCATCAACGCGATGGTGCCGCTGGCCAACATGTTCAAGTACGTCGACAACCTGCGCTCGATGAGCCAGGGCCGCGCGGCCTACACGATGCAGTTCGATCACTATGAGCCTGTGCCGACCGCGGTCGCCCAGGAAGTCCAGAAGAAATACGCGTAACCTGAACGGGTTGCATCGGTAACTTAATTCAAGGCCCGTACGGGCGAGCAGATTGGAGACATCACATGGCAAAAGGTAAATTCGAGCGTAACAAGCCTCATGTGAACATTGGCACGATTGGCCACGTCGATCATGGCAAGACGTCGCTGA
>NZ_JAMYUQ010000034.1:0-26639 GCF_040323095.1 Mesorhizobium sp. M0058 | reverse complement strand
TGGCAGACGAGAGACAGGGCTGCCGTGGCGGCGCAGAACCAGGTGACAATCGAGGTCGGCACCGCCGGAAAGCGCCGCGACAGCAGCGAATAGGACGACCACAGCAGCGCACAGACGGCCGCCATCGCATAGCCGAAGGTGTAGCGAGCATCGAAGGCGAGGCCGCCACCCTTGGTGACGATCAGCACGGTCCCGGCGAGCCCGAGCAGCGCGCCGACGACATGGTTCCAGGCCAGCTTCTCGCCCGGCATCAGCGCTGATCCCAGCACGATCAGCAGCGGCCACAGATAGGCGATCAGGCTTGCCTCCACCGCCGGCGCGTTGCGCAGCGCGGTGAAATAGAAGAAATGGTAGCCGAACAGTCCGGCAATGCCGATCACCCAGACCTGGCGTGGGATCTTCAGGCTTTTATCGGTGGCCGGCATGAACAGCCGGGCAACCAGCCCGACCGCGGTGCCGATGGTGAAGGTGATGGCCGAGAGCAAGAATGGCGGCACGGCGCCCGACGCATCGGTGAGCAACGCCAGCAGCGCCCACATGGCGACCGCCGAGAAACCGATCAGTGTTGCGCGCCCCATGCCCGTCTCCGGCGACGCGCCCCATTTCTATTCGGGTGGGAGCGTCTATTCAGTTGCTTCGAACCGCCCCGCGCTGACAGTCAAGGTGCCGATCTGCGTCCCGACCGTGGCGTGGATCGGCGCATATATGCCGGTTTGGCCGAGCGGTGCAAACGTCACCATCATCTGGCTCTTCTTCTTCAGGTAATTCAGCGCCTTGCGGCCCTTGCGGTAGCCTGCCACCGGCTCGAAGCTCATCTTGCAGGTGACGGTATCGCCCTTGTAACCCTTGACCGAGATCGATCCTTTCGAGGCGTAGGTCAGCGTCAGGTCGGCGCGCATCTCGCCGTCATAGAATTTCACCTTGCGCCCGCAGACCTGGTCGAGGCTGTCGGCATGGATAACGGTAGCCGCCATCGGATCGAGCACAGATGCCAGATCGTTGCTGCCCAGCGGTATCCAGTTTTTGGGATTGCGCTTTTTCGGTTCGGGAATGACCTGGGTGGCGGTCACCGCGCCATTGGCAAAGCGGATATCGACCATGGAAGCCTTCTTGCCGGACTTATAATCGGCGCGAAATACCTGCGGCTGCATCTGCTTGCCCAGGATCTTGCCCTTTGACGAGATCGTGCCGCTCGTGTCGTCGAACAAGGTGGCGAGACCAGCGCTGGAGACGGTGCCCTCTATGGAATAGCTATCGCCTTCGTAGTGGCTGGAAAATGTCGCCTTGGCCACGGAAAGGCCGAGGAACGACACCGTGTATTCGCCCTTGAAGGACTGTGCGGTGGCTGCGGGCGCGGCGGCAAGGATTGATGTCGGCAAGGCGGCGACAAGTATGGCGACAACGGCATGTGACGGGCGAAGCATGGCGGGCTCGGTCCTTGATTTTTTAACCGGAGGCGGGCGACTCCGGCTTGAAATGTCCCTGTCCGACCGCTTATAGGCTGAATTTCGGCCTTTATGTGAAACGCCCGTCACAGTCGTGGGCAAGCCGGAGCTTGACGCATTGGCGAAATGCAACTAAGGAACGCCAACTTTTCCATAAGGCCGCCTGACTGAAACCGCGCGCCACCCGGCGCGGGCGAACAAGGTTTGGCAGGCTTAGACAGAACTGAAGGTTAGAACCATGTCCCGCACTTGCGAACTCACTGCCAAGGCAGTCCAGACCGGCAACAATGTGAGCCACGCCAACAACAAGACCAAGCGCCGCTTCCTGCCGAACCTCGTCAATGTGACGCTGATTTCGGAAGCGCTGAACCAGAATGTGCGCCTGCGCATTTCGGCCAACGCGCTGCGTTCGGTCGAGCATCGCGGCGGCCTCGACGCCTTCCTGGCCAAGGCCGACGCCAAGGAACTGTCGCAGCGCGCGCGCCTGTTGAAGAAGCAGATCGCCAAGAAGCTGGCCGACCAGCCCGCCGCTTAACGATATCAAGGCGGGGGACGACCGCCCTGAGCATCGGAGCAATCCGATGCTCAAAACTTCTAAGGCAGCAGCATCGGAGCAATCCGATGCTCAAAACTTGCAAGGCAGCGCGACCCGAACTTCGGCTAGCGCCTGGCTGGTTCCATTACCCAGGATAAAAAAATGACTTCCTTCTCGCGATATCTGCCCTTTGTGGCCGCCATGGCGCTTGTCGTCGTGGTATCGAACATCCTCGTGCAGTTCCCGATGCAGGGTCAGGCCGGCGGTCTGTCGCTGGCCGACATCCTGACCTGGGGCGCCTTCACCTATCCCTTCTCCTTCCTGGTCACCGACCTTGCCAACCGCCGCTACGGCCCGACGGTGGCGCGCCGCATCGTCTTTGTCGGCGTCATGACCGCGGTGGTCTGCTCGATTCTCGTCCCGCCCTTCCTGTTTCGCCACGGCCTGATCGAGTTCGAGACATCAGCCGACCGGCTGGTGCGCATCGCCGCAGCTTCCGGCGCGGCCTTCCTTTGCGCGCAATTGCTCGACGTCACCGTGTTCAACCGGTTGCGCCGGCAGAGCTGGTGGCGCGCGCCGATCGTCGGCACGCTGGTCGGCTCGGTGTTCGACACCCTGGTGTTCTTCAGCATCGCCTTTTCGGCCGCCTTCGCTTTTGCCGGCCCGAACGACAGTTTTGCGCTGGAGACGGCGCCGCTGATGGGCGTGCTGCCGGTCGAGACCATGCGCTGGGTCTCCTGGGCGCTGGGCGACCTTTCGGTGAAGCTGATCATCGCTGTTGTGGCCCTGATCCCCTACCGGCTGCTCGCCGCCCACTGGAGCCAGCCGGCCGTGCCTGTCTAGGCCGTGATCCCTTGGGTCCAGCTCGGCTCGGCCAAAACGCCTGACGGCGGACAGGAACTGCGCCTCAAGCAGCGCGGCAGCGAATTCTCGATCATGCTCGGCGCCAATGAGCTGATGAACAGCCGCCTCAGCGGCTCCGAAGAAGCGCTGGCCAAGCTCTCCTGTGAAAAGATCGGCGGCCGCGCCCAACCGAAAATCCTGATCGGCGGCCTCGGCATGGGTTTTACACTGCGCGCTGCGCTTGCCCAATTGGGCGCCGACGCAGGCATCACCGTTGCCGAGCTTGTCCCCGCCGTCATCGCCTGGGCGCGCGGCCCCATGGAGGCGGTCTTCGCCGGCTGTCTCGACGATCCCCGTGTGACGGTTCGCGAAGCCGACGTCGGGCACATCATAAGATCCGACAAGGCAGCCTGGGACGCCATCCTGCTCGATGTCGACAATGGCCCCGAAGGCATCGTCTACAAGGGCAACGACGCCCTCTATGGCGCTGCCGGGCTCGGCGCGGCGCGTGCAGCGCTCAGGCCCGGGGGCGTGCTGGCTGTTTGGTCGCAAGGCCCCGATGCCGGCTTCACACTTAGGCTCAAGCAGGCGGGCTTTGTCGTGGACGAGGTGAAGACGCGCGCCAATGGCAAGCGCGGCGCGCGCCACGTCATCTGGATCGCCACCAAGCCTTAGGGCTCTCAATCCTGGTGCAGGATGAATTCCAGATAGAGGTTGCGCTGCAGGATCGAGTGGTTGTCGTCCGAGATCAGCGACACCATCAGCGCCCCGTCATCGCGGGTCCAGACGTCGAGTCCTTCCATATTGTCGATCTGGTAGCCCATGTCGGCTTCCATCAGCACCGGCCCGTCGGCAACCGCGCCCTTCTCGACGCTTTCGCCATAGATGCGCCTTAGCCGCATCCTGACACCGCCGGCCATCGAGAAACTGCGCTCCAAAAGCAGCAGGTCGCCATCCGGCAGGAAGGCGCCGTCAGTGATGTCGAAATCGCCGTTGCGCTTGACCGTGAAGACGCCCTTGTGCGGCCCTTCGATGATGGCGGCATAGATGTTGCCAACCTTGTCCAAGCTCTTTTCC
Organism: Mesorhizobium sp. M0058; assembly: GCF_040323095.1. NCBI lineage: Bacteria > Pseudomonadati > Pseudomonadota > Alphaproteobacteria > Hyphomicrobiales > Phyllobacteriaceae > Mesorhizobium > Mesorhizobium sp. M0058. The sequence continues at coordinate 22,739 of NZ_JAMYUQ010000034.1, read as the reverse complement.
GAGACCACGACGAGGCCGCCCTCGTGCTGGCCGTTAGGATTGGCGTGGGTGACGGTCTCGAAACCGCGGTTCTGCCGCAGTTCCCGGGCTGGAACCAGGAAGTTCAGTTGCTTGAACGGCGCAGTCATGTTGCTGGGGTCGATCTTGAACTGGGCGACGCGGTGATCGCGCTCGAAGCCGACGGTGGCAATGCCGTCGTTGACTGCAAGGCCCTCGGCATCGACTTCCCATTTCTTGTCGATCGGCCGGCCCTTCTCATCGACCATCTGCTGCATGCGGAAATTCTGGATGCCGGACGGCCGCTTGTCGGCATCATGGGTGATCGAGCCGAAGAACCAGAAGCCCGTATCGGCGACGCCGATGAAATCGCTGCCGGGTTTGACGAACCGAAATGCCGACAGCGCGCCGAAATCGCGCGTCGTCGAGTTCATCTCAAGACCGCCGACGAATTCCAGCAGCCCAAACTGCTTGTCGGCGCTGCCGATATTGAAGGTGGTGATCGGCCGCGCCGAGACTTCGACCGGCTCGACCGCGCTTGGGCCGGCGGCGATGGCCGGCGCAAACGCCATGTCGAACAAGGCAGTGACCGCGAAGAGCATCTGCCGAAACCCGCCGCGCAAAAATATCATCCAGCGCGCCGGTAGCCGCCGCGGCGTGTATCGCGCACGTTTTCCTCGGCAAACAGCGAGGCCAGCTGCTCGGTCATGGCGCCGGCCAGTTCCTCGGCATCGACGATGGTGACGGCGCGCCTGTAATAGCGGGTAACGTCGTGGCCGATGCCGATGGCCAGCAGCTCGACCGGCGAGCGCGTCTCGATCAGCTCGATGACGGCGCGCAGATGCCGCTCGAGATAGTTGCCAGGATTGACCGACAGCGTCGAATCGTCCACCGGCGCGCCGTCCGAGATCATCATCAGGATCTTGCGCTGTTCGGGCCGGGCGATCAGCCGGTTGTGCGCCCATAACAACGCCTCGCCGTCGATGTTTTCCTTGAGCAGGCCCTCGCGCATCATCAGGCCGAGATTGCGCCGGGCGCGACGCCATGGATGATCGGCGGATTTGTAGATGATGTGGCGCAGATCGTTGAGCCGGCCGGGGTTCGGCGGCTTGCCGTCCTTCAGCCACTTCTCGCGAGCCTGTCCGCCCTTCCACGCGCGCGTGGTGAAGCCGAGGATCTCGACCGAGACGCCGCAGCGCTCCAGCGTGCGCGCCAGAATGTCGGCACAGGTGGCGGCAACCGTGATCGGCCGACCGCGCATCGAGCCCGAATTGTCGAGCACCAGCGTCACCACCGTGTCGCGGAATTTGGTGTCGCGCTCCTGCTTGAACGACAACGGCTGCATCGGGTCGATGACGACACGAACCAGGCGTGCCGGATCGAGATATCCCTCTTCGAGGTCGAAATCCCAGGAACGGTTCTGCTGCGCCATCAGGCGGCGCTGCAGCCGGTTGGCGAGCCGTCCGACGACGCCGGAGAGATTGGCCAGTTGCTTGTCGAGGAAGGCGCGCAGCCGGTCGAGTTCTTCTTCCTCGCACAGCTCTTCCGCACCGACGGTCTCGTCGAAGGCGGTGGTGAAAACCTTGTAGTCGATCTCTTTCGGCAGGTTGGCGAACGGGTTGTCGTTACGGCGCGCCTCGCCCGGCGTTTCGGCGTCCGCATCGTCATCGTCGGAAAGATCGTCGGCAGTGGCGTCGGAGGCCTCAGTCTCGGACGACTGTTCGTCGTCGGCCGAGGCCTCGGCATCCTCGGATTGCGACTGCTCGGAGCCGGAATCCTCTTCGCCGCCCTCCTCGCTCTGCTCCTCGCCTTGCGGCTGGTTCTCGTCATTGTCCTCGGAGTCTTCGGTCTCCTGATCGTCGCCGAGTTCCTCGGCCATCTCCATGGACGCCAGCATCTCACGCACGACGCGGGCGAAGGCCTGCTGGTCGCCGAGCTTGGCCGACAGTCCGTCGAGATCGGCCTTGGCCTTCTCCTCGACCCAGGGCCGCCAGAGTTCGACCAGCCGCTCGCCGCTCTTCGGGATCGGCCGCCCGGTCAGCTTCTCGCGCACCATCAGCGCCAGCGCTTCCTCGATCGGCGCGTCGGCCTTGTCCTTGACGTCGACAAGGTTGGCCTTGGCGTATTTGTCCTCCAGCATGGAGCCGATATTGTCGGCGACGCCCTGCATGGCGCGGCTGCCGATCGCCTCGACGCGGGCCTGTTCCACGGCGTCATAGATCGAGCGCGCCAGCTTGCCTTCCGGCGCCAGTTTGGTGTGGATACGCTGATCGTGGCAGGCGCGCTTCAGCGCCATGGAATCGCCCAGGCCACGAGTAATCGCGATGTCTGTCTTGGACGCTTTCTTCGGCAGTTCGGGCAGACGGGCGCGGCTGCCGGCGAGCGCCGGGCGGTCCTTGGCGAAACCGACTTCGAGCTCCTTGTCGCCGGCGATGGCGCGCATGCAGACGGTGACGGCACGCTTGAAGCTGTCGGCTTCAGACCCCGTCTTCGACTTGTTGCGCGTGTTGTCGCCCGGACCCGCCATCGAGGCTCAGCTTACCCCAGCACCACGTTGGCGGCGCTCTCGGGCAAATCCTCGCCGAAGGCGCGCTGGTAGAACTCGGCCACCACCGAACGCTCCAGCTCGTCGCACTTGTTGAGGAAGGTCAGCCGGAACGCCATGCCGATATTGCCGAAGATCTCGGCATTTTCGGCCCAGGTGATGACGGTACGCGGGCTCATCACGGTCGACAGATCGCCATTGATGAAGGCCGAGCGCGTCATGTCGGCGACGCGCACCATCTTGTTGACGATGTCCTTGCCCTTGCCGTCGCGATAGTGCTTGGCCTTGGCCAGCACGATGTTCACCTCATTGTCGTGCGGCAGGTAGTTCAGCGTGGTGACGATCGACCAGCGATCCATCTGCGCCTGGTTGATCTGCTGCGTGCCGTGATAGAGGCCGGTGGTGTCGCCGAGGCCAACGGTGTTGGCGGTCGAAAACAAGCGGAACGCCGGATGCGGGCGGATGACCCGGCTCTGGTCGAGCAGCGTCAGGCGGCCCGATGATTCCAGCACGCGCTGGATGACGAACATCACGTCCGGACGGCCTGCATCGTACTCGTCGAAGCAGAGCGCGACATTGTGCTGGTAGGCCCAGGGCAGGATGCCGTCGCGGAATTCGGTGATCTGCAGGCCATCCTTGACGACGATGGCGTCCTTGCCGACGAGGTCGATACGGCTGACATGGCTGTCGAGGTTGACGCGCACGCAGGGCCAGTTCAGGCGGGCTGCGACCTGTTCGATGTGCGTCGATTTGCCGGTGCCGTGATACCCCGACACCATGACGCGGCGATTGTAGGCAAAGCCGGCAAGGATCGCCAGCGTCGTTGCCTTGTCGAACAGATAGTCCGGATCGATGTCCGGCACATGTTCCGAGGTTACCGAATAGGCCGGCACCACCATCTTGGACTCGAAGCCGAATTTGTCTTTCACCGACACCGTCGTGTCGGGCAAATTGGCGATGTCGCGATCGACCTTGTTCATCTCTATCCAAGTCTCCACGGGCGAAATGCCTGATTTCGCCGGCAATCGATTTTGTCCGGGGGCGGTCTTAGAGCCTTTTCCACCCTTATGAAAGTTGGAAAACGACACGAACCGTTAGGTTGCTCAGCACAAACCCGCCTGCTTGAGCACGCGATAGGCCTGCAGCACATCGCGGAACCGGTCTTCCGAACCTCTATCGCCGCCATTCGCATCCGGATGGTGGCGCTTCACAAGTTCCTTATAGCGCGCCTTGATGTCCTTGCCAGTCGCCTTTGTATCAAGGCCAAGCGTTTCCAGCGCCTTGGCCTCAAGCGGCTTGGCCTTGCGTTCGCGCGCCTCGCGCGGGTCCTTCGGTCCTTTGAACAGGTCGAAAGGATCGCGCATGCGGTTGTAATAGCCGGCGCGACCGGAACGCTGCTGGGCGAAATCGGGCGAGGAGCGCGTCGAGGCGCCGGCGACGCCCATCTTCCATGTCGGCCGGTGGCCGGTCATCGCTTCCTTCTGGAAGCGGGCTATCTCGGTGTCCGGCACGCCGGAGAAGTAGTTGAAACCCTTGTTGTATTCGCGCACATGATCGAAGCAGAACTGAAAATACTCGCCTTCCTTCATGCGTCCGACCGGCGCCCGGTGGGTACCGGCCTCCTTGCAGCCGTCCCACTGGCAGATCGGCGAGTGCGACTTCAGCTCCGCATCCTTGTCGGGACGGACCCGAATTTTCTCGAAGTATTTGGGGTACGGTTTCATCTCACCCATTTATGGGCTGTTCGCACGTGCGAAACAAGAATTGACATTTTCGCGATCATCGCCCTAACCGCTGAATCGCGGCATAAAGCAGGGCGAATGGCGATTTTTAAGGCGGCCCGGCGGGATCGATCCCGATTTCCCGATCACGCCTTGCAGATATGGTGAAGGGAGATGGCGATGTCCATACAGGCGACGATGGAAGACAAGCTGAACAAGGCGTTTTCGCCGGAGCGGCTGGCGATCGTCAATGAAAGCCACCTTCATGCCGGTCATCACCACCACGGCTCCGACGATCACGGTGCCTATGACGGCACCGGCGAGACGCATTTTCGCGTCCGCATCGTCTCATCCGTCTTTGCCGGCATGAGCCGCATCGACCGCCACCGCGCCGTCAACGAATTGCTGGCAGCGGAGCTGCAAGCCGGCGTCCATGCGCTGGCAATCGAACCGGCTGCACCCGGCGAAAAGACCCGTTGGTAAGTCTCTCCGCCTCAGATCACCGCTTCGATGAGAAACGGTCCCGGACGCGACAGGGCACTGTCGAGCAGCGCGTCGAACCGCTCGCACGTGTCGGCGCGGGCCGCCTCGACGCCCATGCCTTTGGCCAGCGCAACCCAGTCCAGCGCCGGATGGTCGAGATCGAGCATGCGCCTGGCGTTCTCGCCGATCTCATTGACCCCGACATTCTTCATTTCGCCATGCAGGATGGCGTAGGTCCGGTTGGAAAAGATGATGGTCACGACGTCAAGCTTTTCCCTGGCCTGGGTCCACAGTCCCTGCACCGTGTACATGCCACTGCCGTCGGCTTCGAGATTGATCACCTTGCGGTCCGGGCAGGCGATCGCCGCGCCGGTAGCCATGGGAATGCCGCCGCCGATCGATCCGCCCGTACCCATCATGTAGTCGTGCGGCGCCGCAAAGGCGGATAGCGTGAAGAACCGTCTCGCCGAGGTGACTGCTTCGTCGCAGACGATGGCATTGGCCGGAAGTTTGCGCGCCACCGACAGCGCGATGGCATCGTCCGTCAGTCTGCCGCTCAGCGTCGGTTCGTCTGGAAAGGCGGTTGCGGCGGCGAATTGCTGCGTCGGCTTGATGCCGAGCTCGTCGGCCAGCGCCTCCAGCGCCGCTTTCAGATCCTGGCCATGCGCCGCCAGCGAAAGCACCTTGCAATCGTCCCGAACCAGCCGCCCGGGCTTGCCGGGATAAGCGAAGAAGGCAACCGGCTCCTTGGCGCCGACCAGCACCAGCAAATCGATATCCCGGAGCGTGGCCGTCGCCGCATCGACCGGATAGGGAATGCGGGTCGGGGCGAACCGCCCGCGGCCGCGCTGCATGCGGGCGATCAGAACCTCACTGAACAGCCTGACATCGCTTCCCGATGAGATTCTCCCTGCGATTTCAAGTCCATCGGCGCGCGCCGCCTGCCCACGCACCACCATGCCGACACGGCCCGGCGCGGCGCGGATTGCTTCGGCGATCGTGCGCACAACAGCCATGTCGACGGCGGGCGGCGGCTCCAGCTCCACCTTGCCAGGTGAAATCGCAGCAACTTCGCCCCAGGCGGCATCCGCAGGCAGGATCAGCGTCGTGACGCCAGGCGGCGTGAGTGAGGCGCGGAAAGCCGCCTCTGCGGCCGGCACAATATCGGCCGGCCCCTTGACGCGGCCAACCCAGTTCGACATCGGCGACGCCAGGCCTTCTATGTCGCTGGTCAGCGGGGCATCGAGCGGCAGATGGTAAGAAGCATGGTCGCCGACAATGTTGATCATCGGGCTGCGCGCACGCCTTGCGTTGTGCATGTTGGCCAAACCGTTGGCGAGACCCGGTCCGGTATGCAGCAACGTTGCTGCCGGGCGGTCGGTCATGCGCGCATAGCCGTCGGCGGCGCCGGTCACCACGCCCTCGAACAGGCCGAGCACGCAGCGCATCTGAGGTTTGCGGTCCAGTGCGGCAACGAAATGCATTTCGGATGTGCCAGGATTGGCGAAGCAGACCGTGACGTCATTGGCCAGGAGCACGTCGCACAGCAGATCGGCGCCATTCATGATTTTCTTTCCCAATCGACAATTCAGGAACAATTGCACCTGTAGGCGCCGGGTCGGCAATGTCCCGCCGGGGCTTTTGGTCTGATCCAGGACGCCTCGCGGGGATCCGGGATCAACCGACGGTCCATTCAGGAATGGCCAGCATCGCGGCGGTCAACGCGTCGCCGTCCTCGCCGAAGTCGTGATTGATCGACATATGCGTGTAGGCGTTGCCGTCGAACAGCGTCACTTCAGTGCCGGTGGCGCGCAGGCGTTTGGCAAAGCCTTCGATTGGTCGTCGCGGCCTTCGGCGCGCGAATAGGCGATGAAGGTCGGCGGATGCTTGTGTCCATCGAGATAGCTGGCCGGCGACAACGCCGCCCATCAACTCCGCAGCACCGGGCAACCCACCATTCCAGCCACTCCGAATGTTTCCTCCCAAGCCTTCTACCCGGATTGCAGCCACTCTCCTTCATGTGAAGGGAACCAACAATGCTTTCCGACAGTTGAAGGTGATGAGGCGATTGGAATCCAGATCGGCTCCGAGGGCAGAACATCATGCGTGCAACCCAATCCGACGTCTTCGATCTTTTTTCGGAAATTTATGCCAATGCGGCGGACGAAGAGGTCAGCATCCAACAGTATCTTCTTGCCTGTCGGGAAGACAAATCGATGTACGCTTCGGCGCCCGAAAGGATGGTCGACGCAATCGGCGAACCAAAACTGGTTGACACCAGCAAAGACGAGCGGCTCGGCCGCATTTTCTCGAATCGGACCCTCAAGGTCTACCCTCATTTTTCCGACTTCTATGGAATGGAGGATACGATCGAGCGCATAGCCGGATATTTCCGCTATGCCTCGCAGGGGCTCGAAGAACGCAAGCAGATCCTCTATCTCCTCGGCCCGGTCGGCGGCGGCAAATCCTCTCTGGCCGAGCGTCTGAAGAAACTGATGGAGCAGCGCCCGATCTACACGCTGAAGGTCGGCAACCAGATCAGCCCGGTTTTCGAGTCGCCGCTTGGGCTGTTCCATCCCGATCACATGGGTGATCTGCTAGAGGATAAATACGGCATAGCCCGGCGCCGGCTGAACGGATTGATTTCGCCATGGGCGGCCAAGCGCCTCGACGAATTGTCTGGCGACATTTCCAAATTCAGCGTCGTCAAGCTGATGCCTTCGCGGCTGCGCCAGATCGGCATTGCCAAGACCGAACCTGGCGATGAGAACAATCAGGATGTCTCGGCCCTGGTCGGCAAGGTCGACATCAGGCAATTGGAAAATTTTAGCCAGTCCGACCCCGATGCCTATTCCTATAGCGGTGGCCTGAACCGGACCACGCAAGGTCTGCTTGAATTCGTCGAGATGTTCAAGGCACCCATCAAGGTTCTGCATCCGCTGCTGACCGCGACACAGGAAGGCAGCTACAACGGCACTGAAAATTTCGGCGCCTTTCCCTACCAGGGGATCATCGTCGCCCATTCCAACGAGTCGGAATGGCAACAGTTCAAGAGCAACAAGAACAACGAGGCGTTTCTCGATCGCATCCTGGTGGTCAAGGTACCCTATTGCCTGCGGATCACCGAAGAGAGGCAGATCTATGAGAAATTGCTGCGTGAGAGCGAGTTGGCCGCCAGCCCCTGTGCCCCTGAAGTTTTGGACATCCTCAGCCGCTTTGCAGTTTCGACGCGCTTGGCCGAGCACGACAACTCGCCGCTCTACACCAAGATGCGCGCCTATGACGGCGAAAATCTGAAGGAAGTCGATCCCAGGGCAAAGTCGGTCCAAGAATATCGCGACGCCGCCGGCGTCGATGAAGGCATGACGGGCGTCAGCACGCGCTTTGCCTTTAAGATCCTTTCGCAGACATTCAACTTCGATAATGAGGAGGTGGCCGCGGATCCTGTGCATCTGATGTACATTCTGGAGGAGGCGATCAAGCGGGAGCAGTTCCCGAAGGAAACGGAAGCGGCCTATCTTGAATTCATCAAGTCGGAGCTTGCGGCGCGCTACGCCGAGTTCATCGGCCACGAAATCCAGAAGGCCTACCTGGAGTCCTATAGCGAATACGGCCAGAACCTCTTCGACCGCTACATCGCCTATGCGGATGCCTGGATTGAGGACCAGGACTACAAGGACCCCGACACCGGCCAGATCCTCAACCGGGAGATCCTGGACAACGAACTTTCGCAGGTCGAGAAACCGGCAGGCATCGCCAATCCCAAGGACTTCCGTAACGAGGTGGTGAAGTTCACTCTGCGCGCTCGCGCAAGAAACCACGGCCGCAACCCGTCATGGACCAGCTATGAAAAACTGCGCGAGGTCATCGAGAAGCGGATGTTCGGACAGGTCGAGGACCTCTTGCCGGTGATCAGCTTCGGCTCCAAGCAAGACAGCGTTACGGAAAAGCGCCACAACGAATTCGTGCAGCGCATGATCGAGCGTGGCTACACAGAACGGCAGGTACGCCGGCTGGTGGACTGGTACATGCGGGTGAACAAGGCGGGTTGACAGAGCCGGATGGTTCCATGCCGATCTTCATCGACCGTCGCCTGAACCCCAAGGACAAGAGCCTTGGCAATCGACAACGCTTCCTCAGGCGTGCTCGCGAGGAGTTGAAGCGGAGCATTCGCGATCAAATCCGCACTGGCAGGATCGCCGACGTGGATACCGAGCACGCCGTGCCCATGCCTGAAAGGAAAACGGCCGAGCCGAGCTTCAACGATGACAGGGCCAGCGGACGGCGCCGACACATCCTTCCGGGCAACAGGCATTTTTCCCCTGGAGACCTGCTCCCGAAGCCGCATGGGGGCGGCGCGGCGTCGTCGCCAGGAAACACGGCGTCGGAAGACGATTTTCGTTTCGTGCTGTCACGCGAGGAGGTGCTCGAACTCTTTTTTGAGGATCTCGAACTGCCCGACCTGGTTAAGCTCAATCTCAAGGAAATCCTTGCCTTCAAGCCGCGCCGGGCCGGCTTCGCGGCAACCGGTTCCCCGACCAACATCAATGCCGGCCGCACCATGCGCAACAGCCTAGGCCGGCGCATTGCGCTGAGGCGCCCCACGCAGCAGGAACTGGAGGCGATCCTCCGGGAAATCGTCACGCTTGAGTCGGCCCCGGCCGGCGCGGCGGTGCGCCAGCGCATCGCGGAATTACGCGACGAGCTTGACCGGCTGGAGCGACGGCGCAGGCGAATTGCCTTTGTCGATCCGGTCGATATCCGATTCAACCGCTTCGACGCCCGGCCGGTGCCGAATGCCAATGCCGTCATGTTCTGCCTTATGGACGTGTCCGGATCGATGGGCCAACGCGAAAAGGACTTGGCCAAACGCTTCTTCGTGCTGCTGCACCTGTTCTTGAAACGGCGCTACGAACGCACGGAGATCGTCTTCATCCGCCATACCCATGAGGCGCACGAAGTGGATGAGGACACGTTCTTCTACAACACGCAGAGCGGCGGTACGATCGTCTCCACCGCGCTCGACGAAATGCACCGCATTATCGGCCAGCGCTATCCTGCCAGCGAGTGGAACATTTACGCCGCGCAGGCCTCTGACGGGGACAATTTCACCACCGATTCCGAGCGATGCATAGAGCTCATGAACGGCAAGCTCATGCGCCTGTGCCAGTATTTCGCCTATGTCGAGATCATCGACGAACGCGAGAGCCACATATTCGGTGCTACCGAAAACGGGACCTCGCTTTGGCGCGCCTACAGTACGATCGAGCTGAAATGGCCCAACTTCCAGATGAGCCGCATCGCTGCTCCCGCGGATATTTACCCGGTCTTCCACCGGCTCTTCGCCAGGCAGCCGGCGGCCATCAAGAGCGCTTGAGAGAGAGAGATGGTCAGGCGAGCCAATGAAACGAATTTGTTGTTTTCCGGTTCCGACTGGAATTTCGAGAAATTATCGCGGGCTTTTCAAGAGATCGAGGCGATCGCGGTCGACGAGTTGCATCTCGATACTTACCCGGTCCAGATGGAGATAATCTCCTCCCAGCAGATGCTCGACGCCTACTCATCTATCGGCATGCCACTGATGTATCGGCATTGGTCGTTCGGCAAACATTTCCTTCACCAGGAGCTTCTTTACCGTAAGGGTGGTCGGGGGCTGGCCTATGAACTGGTCATCAACTCCAATCCCTGCATCGTCTACCTCATGGAGGAAAACACCATGGCGTTGCAGGCACTTGTGACGGCCCACGCGGCGCTTGGCCACAATCATTTCTTCAAGAACAATCATCTGTTTCAGCAATGGACCGACGCCGGGGCAATCCTGGGTTATCTGGACTTCGCCAAGGGCTACATCGCCCGGTGCGAGGAGCGGCACGGCCTTGCAGCAGTGGAGGCCATTCTCGATTCCGCCCATGCGCTGATGGAACAAGGGGTGTTCCGCTACCACCGGCCGCCAAAGCTCTCGTCGGAGCGACAGCGCGAAGGGCTTCGCGAGCGCCTCGAATACGAAGAGCGCTCCTACAACGATCTGTGGCGCACGCTGCCGCCGTCGCAGAACAAAAACAAGTCCGGCAATGAGGATCAAGGGATGGCGGAGCGCAAGAGATCGCTCAACCTGCCCGAGGAAAACCTCCTGTATTTCCTCGAGAAGAACAGCCTGATCCTGGAACCCTGGCAGCGCGAGATCATCAGGATCGTCCGCGTCATCGCGCAATATTTCTACCCGCAGCGACAGACTCAAGTGATGAATGAAGGCTGCGCCACCTTCGTGCATTATACGCTCATGAACATGCTATTCGATCGTGGCCGGATCGGCGAAGGTGCCATGCTCGAAATCCTGCGCAACCATTCGAACGTGATCTTCCAGCCGGCCTTTGACGATCCCCGGTTTTCAGGCATCAATCCCTATGCCCTCGGCCTCGACATGATGCAGGACATACAGCGCATTTCGACCGAGCCGACGGCGGAGGACCGCGACTGGTTCCCGGACATTGCAGGACATGGCAACTGGCGCGAGGTCCTGCTTGAGGCCTGGGCCAACCACCGCGACGAATCCTTTATCCGCCAGTATCTCAGCCCGAGCTTGATCCGAAAATGGCGGTTCTTCGTGCTTGGCGATGGAGCCGACAAACCGCATTTCGAAGTCGCGTCTATCCACAACGAACGTGGCTATCACAAGATACGCGCCCAGCTAGCCCACAGTTACGACCTTGGAGCGAATCGGCCGGACATCCAGGTGATTGATGTCGACCTGCTCGGCGACCGGCAGTTGCGGCTGCAACACAGGGTAAAGGATGGTGTTGTGCTCGAAGGGGCCAGCCGTGACGCGACGCTGCGCCATGTCCGCAGCCTCTGGGGCTACGAGGTCAGCCTGGTCGCAGTTGACGCTCAAACCGGTGCGACCATCCACGAACGGTCTACGAGCCAGATCGCTGCATAAGCTCGGCAAAGAGCGTCATATGGCGGGCCTGCTCGGTACCTTTAAGATTCGCCCGCCGGCCTGATCCTGATTCTGGCGATCCGGTTTTTGTCGCGCTTCATCACCACGAAGCGCTTGCCGTGGAAGGTGAAAGCCTGCTTTTCCTCGGGGATCGACTGCGTCTCGTGGATGACCAGCCCGGCAATGGTGGTCGCTTCCTCGTCAGGCAGGTTCCAGTCGAGCGCCCGGTTGAGATCGCGGATCGGCACGGTGCCGTCGACGACCACGGAACCGTCCGCCTCCTGCTTCACGCCCTGAATGTCTACATCGTGCTCGTCGGCGATCTCGCCAACGATCTCCTCGATAATGTCCTCCAGCGTCACCAGCCCTTCGACCTCGCCATATTCGTCGACGACGATAGCGAAATGCGCCTTGGCGCGCAGGAAGGCGTTGAGCTGTTCCTGCAGCGTCGTGGTGTCGGGCACGAACCAAGGCTTCGAAGCGATCTTCATCACGTCGATCCGGGAAAAGTCGTTGCCGACCTCGTTCAGCGCTCGCAGCAGGTCCTTGGCGTGCAGCACGCCGACAATGTTGTCGAGAGAGCCTTTCCACAACGGCATGCGGGTGTGCGGGCTTTGCAGGATCTCGCGCACCACCGCTTCCGGCCCATTGTCGGCATTGACCGAGCGCATATTGGTGCGGTGGACCATGATGTCGGAGACTTCGAGCTCGGCGAGATCGAACAGCCCGCCGACGCGGTCGCGGTCCTCACGCACCATCTGGCCGTCGCGGCGGAAATCGTCGACCGCGCCGCGCAACTCGTCCTGTGTCGAGCGCTGCGGCTCGATGCGCGACAGCTCATAGCCGAACATGGCAAGCAGGCGCGTGCGCACGGCCAGGACCAGCAGGATGAGGATGGCAAGGACGGCGACGACGGTCCAGCCGGGCTCGTTGATCATCGCTGCCGGCTTTCCTGGCCCGGGTGGTTCTCCCTGAGGAACGAAAGTACTTCCGACGCCGGTACATCCTTGGCAATAAAAGCCTGGCCAACGCCGCGCGTCAGGATGAAGGTCAGCGCGCCGCGCGACACTTTCTTGTCCTGGGTGATGAAGCCAAGCAGCGCCTCGGCATCGGGCAACTCACCAGGGATGTCGGCCATCCGCCAGGGTAGACCGACGGCGCGAAGATGCGCCTCGACCCGCGCCGCGTCGTCGGGGCTGGCCAGATTGAGCCTTGCGGAAAAGCGGTGCGCCAGCGCCATGCCGATGGCGACGCCTTCGCCATGGACGAGGCGGGCGCCGTCATACTGTGTGGCGCCTTCCAGCGCATGGCCGAACGTGTGGCCAAGATTGAGCAGTGCGCGGTCGCCGGTTTCGAACTCGTCGCGGGCGACGACATCGGCTTTGGCGCGGCAGGCCTCGGCAATCGCCTCCGCCCGTTCCGCACCACCGGCGAACACCTTTTCCCAGTTCGCTTCCAGCCAGGCGAAAAACGCCGGTCGGTCGATCAACCCGTATTTGGCAAGCTCGGCATAGCCGGCGCGAAATTCGCGGATCGGCAGCGTGTCGAGCACTTCGGTGTCGGCCAGCACCAGCTTCGGCTGATGGAAAACGCCGACCAGATTCTTGCCGCGCGGGCTGTTGATGCCGGTCTTCCCACCGACCGAGGAATCGACCTGCGCCAGCAGCGAGGTTGGAATCTGGACGAAATTCATGCCGCGGCGCACGATGCCGGCGGCAAAGCCGGTGAGGTCGCCGATGACGCCACCGCCGAGCGCAATGACGACATCGCCGCGCTCCAGCTTGGCGGCGAGCACGCCGTCGACCACCTCTTCGAGGTGGGCAAAGCTCTTGGTCTTTTCGCCGGCCGGCAAAGTGATGACGGCAGGCTGGATGCCGCCTGTTTCCAGACCGGCCTTCAGCGCGTCGAGATGTGCCGCCGCGACATTGTCGTCGGTGACCACCGCCGCCCTCGTGCCGGGCAGGCGGCGCGAAATCTCGGCGCCGGCGCGCGCCAAAAGGCCGGGGCCGATCAGGATGTCATAGGCGCGCTCGCCAAGGCCGACCTCGACAGTGACCGGTTCGCTCACAGCCGCACCTCGCCCGGCGCAGTCGGAGCCGGAATGCCGAAATGCCCGCACAGCGCGTCGACAACCTCCGTCGCAATGACCTCCTTGCGGTCGTCGCGTGTCGGCACGGTGATGTTGGACGTGGCATAGACCGGGTAGCGCTCGCCCATCAGTCGCTCGAGCACGGCGCGCGGATCGGCGCTTTTGAGCAACGGCCGGTTCTGCTTCTTGGACACGCGCTCCATCAACAGGTCGATCTCGGCCTTCAGCCACACCGACACGCCATGCCCGGCGATCGCTTCCCGCGTCTGCGCATTCATGAACGCGCCGCCGCCGGTCGACAGCACCTGCGGCCCACTCTCCAGCACGCGCAGGATGACGCGCTGCTCCAATGCCCGGAATTCGGTCTCGCCATAGCGTTCGAACAGTTCCGGCACCGTCATGCGCGACACGGTTTCGATCTCCTGGTCGCTGTCGACGAAGGGCAGCGACAGCATCGTCGCCACCTTGCGGCCGATCGCCGTCTTGCCGGCGCCCATCAGGCCGACAAAGACGATCGAGCGGCTGCCCAGCCTGTCGAGCAGCGCGGCATGGCTATCGCCGGGAGGATTTGCTGGTAACGCGTTCATGAGACCATGCTGTTTCTAAGCCGTCTTTGCCGGCGTATCGACATCAAAAGCCCGTTTGCGTCAAGCATAGCGCCTTTCGCACGCAGAGCCCTTCGTCCTTGAATTGACGGAATTAGCGTCCCATAAGGACACGGGCTTGGAATCGCAGAGCAAGAAGACGGGCGAAGATTGATGCCGACACTGTTCCGCTTTGTCGTGACGATGATGATTCTTGCCGGCATTGCCTATGGTACGATGGTGGCGCTGGCGATGTTCGTCGAGCCGAAAAAAGCCGAAATCACCGTGCGCATCCCACCGGAAAAGCTGAACCCCAAGAAAAACTGACCCAAACTGACCCCTGGAACATGAACAGCGCGGCTCGCATCGAAGCCTTTCTCGAGATGATGAGCGCCGAACGCGGTGCCGCTGCAAACACGCTGTCTTCCTACCGCCGTGATCTCGAAGACGCTTCGCAGCAGATTGCCGGCGGGCTTGCCGCTGCCGCCGCAGCCGACATCCGCGCCTATCTCGACGATATCGCGGCGCGCGGCTTTGCGTCGACGTCGCAGGCGCGCAAACTGTCGGCGATCCGCCAGTTCTTCAAGTTTCTCTACGCCGAGGGCTTGCGCGGCAACGACCCGACCGGCACGCTGGACAGTCCGAAAAAGGGCCGGCCGCTGCCCAAGACGATGAGCGAGGCCGATACCGGTCGGCTGCTCGACCGTGCGGCGCTTGAGACAGGCGATGGTGTCAATGGCGACCGGGTGGCGGCACTGCGCCTGCACGCTTTGGTCGAGGTGCTCTATGCCACCGGCCTGCGCGTCTCCGAACTTGTCGGCCTGCCGGTGACCGTCGCCCAGCGCGACGACCGCTTCTTCATGGTGCGCGGCAAGGGCGACAAGGAGCGCATGGTGCCGCTGTCGGCCAAGGCCCGCATGGCGATGCGGGCATGGCTCACGGCCCGGGCGTCGGTGCCGGCTTTCGCCGACAGCCCGTTTCTGTTCCCGGCCGCCGGCGACAGCGGCTTTCTCTCCCGGCAGGTCTTTGCCCGCGACCTCAAAGGCCTTGCCGCGCGGGCCGGCATATCGGCGGCCAAAATTTCGCCGCATGTGCTGCGCCATGCTTTTGCCAGCCATCTCCTGCAGAACGGCGCCGATCTCAGGGCAGTGCAGCAGCTGCTCGGCCACGCCGATATCTCGACCACGCAGATTTACACGCATGTGCTGGAAGAGCGGTTGGTGCGGCTGGTCAACGATCATCATCCGCTTGCCGACTAGGCCTCATATCGCTATGTGAGGGCAACGTGCCCGCGCGGAGCCTACATCTGCGCGATGTTTGCCTTCCGACGCATCGGTCCGCTCAAGAATGTACAATTACCTCGATTTCGAAAAGCCGGTGCAGGACCTTGAACTCAAGATCCTCGAGCTGAAGAAGCTTGCCGAGAATGGCGAGGCGGTCGACGTCGGCGACGAAATCAGCCGGCTCGAGAAGCGCGTGCGCGACGCGCTGCGCGACATCTACAAGGCGCTGACGCCGTGGCAGAAGGTGCAGGTCGCGCGCCACACCGACAGGCCGCATTGCCTCGACTACATCAAGGGTCTGTTCAGCGATTTCACGCCGCTCGCCGGCGACCGCAATTTCGGCGAGGACCAGGCGATCATCGGCGGCTTCGCCCGCTTCCGCGGCGAACCGGTGGCCGTCATCGGTCAGGAAAAGGGCTCCGACACGGCGAGCCGGCTCAAGCACAATTTCGGCTCGGTGCGCCCTGAAGGCTACCGCAAGGCCGTGCGGCTGATGGAACTTGCCGACCGTTTCCAGATCCCACTTCTGACGCTGGTTGACACCGCCGGCGCCTACCCCGGCGTTGGCGCCGAGGAACGCGGCCAGGCTGAAGCCATCGCCCGCTCAACCTCGGCCTGCCTCGGCCTCAAAGTGCCATCGATTTCGGTTGTCATCGGCGAAGGCGGTTCGGGCGGCGCCATTGCGATCGCCACCGCCAACCGCGTCTACATGCTGGAACACGCCATCTATTCGGTGATCTCGCCGGAAGGCGCTGCCTCGATCCTGTGGCGCGACACCACGCGCTCGAAAGATGCGGCGACCAACATGAAGATCACCGCCCAGGACCTTCTGGAAATGAAGATCATCGACGCCATCATTGCCGAGCCGCTCGGCGGCGCCCAGCGCGCGCCCGAAACGGTGATCGCCGCCACCGGCGACCTCATCGCCAAGACGATGAAGGATTTTGCCGGCGCCAACACCGATTTTCGCGAACAGCGCCGCGAAAAATATCTGGCGATGGGCCGCAGCCTCTGATTTTTGCCGGCAGCGCACCGCAATGTGGCGTCAAGGAGCAATTTCGCCACAAAAATGCCGCCGCATTCGGCTCAATAAAAAATCCGTGACACCGAGCGAATTGCCGTGGGGGGCGCCTTCCGATGCTTGCGGTAAGGAATTTTCAAGGTTAACGGGCTTAGGGTCCGTCGGTGTTCAGCATGCAGGCCCGGGCGCTATCCGGCCGTGACGCGAGAAAAAGACATAGCCGTATCCATGTTTACCAAGCTTGCCCGCACTGGACTTCTGATCGCCGCGCTTGGCGTTGCCGGCTGCAACGATTCCTCGATGAAGAATTTTGCGCCGGAAGCCAGCAAGCCGCTGCCGGACAAGATCCTGGCCGACATGAAGGCCAAGGGCATGATCCGCACCTCGTCGGTGATGGCCCGCATCTTCAAGGAAGAAGGCAAGCTCGAAATCTGGAAGGCCAAGACCACCGGCCGCTACGAGATGGTCGCCAGCTACGACATCTGCAAATGGTCGGGCAAGCTCGGCCCAAAATACACCGAGGGCGACCGCCAGGCGCCGGAAGGTTTCTATACGGTCCGCCCGTCGCAGATGAATCCGCGCTCGAACTATCATCTGTCCTTCAACATCGGCTATCCCAACGCCTATGACCGTGCCAATGGCCGCACCGGCGCCAATCTGATGGTGCACGGCGCCTGCTCGTCGTCGGGCTGTTATTCGATGACCGATCCGCAGATCGAGCAGATCTACGCTTTTGGTCGCGATGCCTTCCAGGGCGGCCAGACCGAGTTCCAGATCCAGGCCTTCCCGTTCCGCATGACCGCCGCCAACATGGCGCGCTACCGCAACGACCCGAACTATGAGTTCTGGAAGATGCTGAAGGTCGGTTACGACAATTTCGAGATCACCAAGGTGCCACCGAAGGTCGATGTCTGCGACAAGCGCTATGTCTTCAACCAGGTGGCGCCTGAGGGCACGACATTCGATCCGACCGGCGCCTGCCCGGCGACCACGCAGCCGGATTCGCTGAAGAGCGCACTCAACGCCTATCAAAGCAGCTATGACGCGGCCTTCACCGGCGCGGTCAAAGCCAGCGTGCCGGCGCCCAAGCCGACCATTGCCGGCATCAAGGAAGCCGCCATCGTTTCCGACTGGTCGAAGCGCCGCGCCCGGGGCGAGCGCGTGCCGATCGAACCGCCGTCGCTGAATTCCGACGGCACGCTGACCGAGACGGCGCGCATGGGGCGCATCGATTCGCCCGCCGGCCGCAAGATGGCGGCGCTGGACGCAGAGAAGGAAGCCAAGCGCAAGGCCGAGGAACAGCGGGTTGCGGCCATCGAGGCTGCGAAAGCCGCCAAGGCCCAGGCACTGGCTGAAAAGCAAGCGGCAAAGGCCCAAGCGCTGGCCGAAAAGGAAGCAGCCAAGCAGGCCGCCCAGCAGCCGGTCGCCACTGCGAGCGTCGAGGCGGCGCCTGCAGAACCGCCGGCGGACGAAAGCCGGATGTCGAAGATCAAGAACAAGCTGCTAGGCATGTTCGGCGGCTGAGGTTTTCGCCTTGCCGATGCATGCCGCCCAAAAGTGCGCCGCGGTTTTGGGACAAAGACATGCATGAAGACAAACAAACAAATCACACCGCGATCTATGACCTCAAGGGCCTGAACTGCCCTCTGCCCGTTCTCAAGGCGAAAAAACGCCTGGCGGCAATGCAGCCGGGCAGCCGGCTTTGGCTGGAGACCACCGACCCGCTGGCGGTCATCGACATCCCCGCCTTTTGCGCCGACGCTGGTCACCAACTGGTTGAAACGTCAGCCGTCAGCGGCGGCCACCGCTTCCTGGTCAAACGCGGCGCAGAGCGAGCCTGAGAATCAGCCCCCGGCTATCGCCAGCGGATTGCTCTCCAGCGCCGCGCGATCCGGCGTGTCGATTGACGGCCGGTTGGTGAAGGCGGAAAACAGCCGGCGCACATAGTCTTCCGGCATATCGAGCGTGATCAGCACCAGCCTGGTGCCGCGCTGGCCGTCCGGCCAGGCCAGCAGCCGCGCCGGCGGGTGCAGGATCTTCTGCACCCCGTGGACGACAAGCGGCCGCGACGGGTCCTCCGCAAGCTCGATGATGCCCTTCATCCGCAAAAGCTTGTCGCCATGCGCAGAACGCAGCAGGTCGAGGAACATCTCGATCGCCGAAAACGGCACCGGGCCGTCATGGACCAGCGAGTAGGAGCGCACGCGGGAATCGTGGCGGTGGTGGTGCTCATGCTCGCCGTGGTCATGATCATGATGATGGTGGTGCTCATGGGCGGCTTCTTCGCCGAGCCAGCGCCGGACATCGGCGGATTTGGTCGCCGGATTGTAGAGGCCGCAATCGAACAGCGCCGTGACGCCGGTTCGGCCGTCGCCGGCGTCCAGCACCACGGCGCCTGGATTGAGCTGATGGAGTCGCGTTCGCAAAGCATCGACGTCGCCGGGATCGCTGGCCAGATCGACCTTGGTCAGCACGATGCGATCGGCGACCGCCACCTGCTTGACCGCCTCGACATGGCCGTCGAGCGTCGCATTGCCGTTGACCGCGTCGACCAGCGTGATGACGCCATCAAGTCGGAAGGCCTGCACAAGGGCGGGATGCGCCATGATCGACTGCAGCACCGGCGCCGGATCGGCGAGCCCGGTGGTTTCGACAACGACGCGGGCAAGGCGGGCGATACGGCCGGTCTGCAGCCGGTCGACGAGGTCAGCCAGCGTATCGACCAGTTCGCCGCGCACCGTGCAGCACAGACAGCCGTCGGACAACTGGATGATGCCGTCCGAGGCCTGCTCGACCAGCAGGTGGTCGATCGCCACCTCACCGAATTCGTTGATGATGACGGCCGTGTCGACCAGTGCCGGATCTTTGAGCAGCCGGTTGAGCAATGTCGTCTTGCCGGCGCCGAGGAAGCCGGTGACCACCGTGACGGGTATCGGAAAGCCAGCCATCGCCTAGTTCGCGGCTTTGACCAGCTGGTCGCCCTGCACCGCGGTTGCCTGGCCCACCACGGCCGGTTCGGCGCCCTTTGGCGCCGGAATGTCTGGCCGCCAGCTCGGCAGCGGCACATCGGCGTATTCCTGGCCGCCCTGGTCGAGCATCGCCTTCGGCGCCGGCCCGGTGGCGCCGCCGAGGCCCACGGCAACCAGCGTCGGCACGTGGTCGAGCTTTTCCTGATAGGGCGATTTCGGCACGTCGGCACCCTTCGCGGCCACCGGCGGAGCCGCCTCGGACTGCTCGTGCGGCGCCTTCTTCCTGCAGATCTCATCATGCATGTCGTTGGGTGACATTGTATCGCCATAGGAAGGCATGGCCGCGACCGTGAGCCAGTTCGGGTCGGGCGTGGCAAAGCCCTGGTCGAGCAGCCTGGCGGCGGTCTCGGCACGGCTGATCGCCGATTTTTCGCCGAGCACGACCGCGACCAGCGTGCGGCCATTGCGTGTCGCCGAGCCGATCATGTTGAAGCCCGAGGGACAGACGAACCCGGTTTTCATGCCGTCGGCGCCGGGATAGCGCCCGATCAAGAGATTGTAGTTGGAGATCGCCTTCTTGCCGACGGCAAGGCCTTCGATCGAGAACCAGGGGGCGTATTGCGGGAATTCCTTGCGGATCGCCATCACCAGCAGGGCAAGATCGCGCGCCGTCGTATACTGCTCCGGCGAAAACAGTCCGTTCGGATTGACGAAATGCGTTCCGGTCATGCCGAGCCGCGCCGCCTCCGCATTCATGCGAACGGCGAATCCGGCCTGCGAGCCGCCTATGTTTTCGCCGATGGCCATGGCGATATCGTTGGCCGATTTGACCAGCATCATCTTCAACGCATTGTCGAGCCGCATCACCGAGCCCGGCTTGAAGCCCATCTTGCTGGGCGGTTCGCCCGCCGAATGCTTGGTCACCTTGATCGGTGAATCGAGCTGGACCTCGCCGGCGGCAATCGCCCGGAAGGTGACATAGGCGGTCATCAGCTTGCTCAGCGAAGCGGGATACCAGCGCTTGAATGCGTCCTGGTGCTGCAGAACCTTGCCGCTGTTGAGGTCGAACAGGATCACCGGATTGGCCAAAGCTGGCCCAGCCAGCATGGGTAGCGCCAAGCCGCCCGTTAGCAGTAATTTGAGGATATGGCTGTGCCGCATCATGGAATCCGAAATCGCCTCTTGCCGTAGTCGCCCCTGGCTCCGTAAGATTTCGTTACGCGATGGCCAGCATGACCTGATCCGGCCCTCAATTTCCGGATCACATTGTCTGGGGTGCTATTTACCCTATGTGACGCCAAGATGGCAAAGTGCCAAGATGGCAACAAGCATGGCAATCACAATTGCAATCAAGCAGGCCAGATCGTCTGCTCCAACAGCGAGATGGAACCATTATGCCGATTCTCAACCGCGCCGCCGAGATGCAGGATGAAGTTGCCGGCTGGCGACGCCATCTGCACCAGACGCCAGAACTGAATTTCGATGTCTTCAAGACCGCCGCCTTCGTCACCGAGAAGCTGAAGGAATTCGGCTGCGACGACGTGGTGACGGGCCTCGGCAAGACCGGCGTGGTCGGCATCATCCATGGCCGCAAGGGGCAAGGCGCGACCATCGGCTTGCGCGCCGACATGGACGCGCTGCCTATCAACGAGATCACCGGCAAGCCCTATGCCTCGACCATTCCCGGCAAAATGCATGCCTGCGGCCATGACGGCCATACGGCGATGCTTTTGGGCGCCGCCAAATATCTGACCGAAACGCGCAATTTCGCCGGCTCGGTCGCGGTTATCTTCCAGCCGGCGGAAGAGGGCGGCGGCGGCGGCAACGAGATGGTCAAGGACGGCATGATGGAGCGTTTCGATATTTCGCGAGTCTTTGGCATGCACAACATGCCGGGCCTGCCGGTGGGCCAGTTCGCCATCCGGCCGGGCCCGATCATGGCGGCGACCGCCGAGTTCACCATCACCGTGAAGGGCCGCGGCGGCCATGCGGCGATGCCGCACGGCACGATCGACCCGATCGTCATCACCAGCCAGTTGGTCGGCGCCCTTCAGACGGTCGCTTCGCGCAGCACCGATCCGGTCGAGGCGGTGGTGGTTTCGGTGACGAAGTTCCACGCCGGCGACGCCTACAACGTCATTCCCGAGACCGCCGAGATTGCCGGCACGGTGCGCACACTGAAGAAAGAGATCGCCAAGAAGTCGGAAGAGCGCATCCGCACCATCTGCGAAGGAATAGCCACCGCCTTCGGCGCGACGATCACTGTCGACTATGACGCCAACTATCCCGTGACCTTCAATCATCCGGAAGAAACGGTCTTTGCCGGCGATGTCGCGGCACATGTCGCCGGCGACACCCAGGTCCACCGCGCCATCCAGCCGGTGATGGGCGGCGAAGACTTCTCCTACATGCTGGAAGCCCGCCCTGGCGCCTTCATCTTCATCGGCAATGGCGAGACCGCCGGCCTCCACCATCCGGCCTACGACTTCAACGACGAAGTCATCCCGCACGGCATGAGCTACTGGGTGAAACTGGCCGAAACGGCGCTCGCAGCCTGACATATGCCGCCGAAAGGCCGGCCGATTAGCCTTCGGCCGGCCTTTTCATTGCCTTCGGCGAGCCTCTTGGCGAAACGATCCGAAGCGGCTATGTGTCGGGCCGCGTGGTCCCGTAGCTCAGTAGGATAGAGCGGCAGATTCCTAATCTGTAGGTCACAGGTTCGATTCCTGTCGGGATCACCAGCAAGATCAAAGGCTTGGTGACTGAGATAGCCTGTCGGCATGTTGCAGCACTGATGGACTGGTTTTCGGTGATTTTCACGGACGCGACCAAGCAAGCAGCCTGACTTTAGTTCCATAGAAAAGTCCATCCCTGAGGTCTCAGGAGCGAGCTTTAAGCATCTACAGCCGCGAAGAGAATCGACCTCTTGCAAGTACAATTCCAGATCGAGCGATGGTTCCCAGTCGATCCGTTACGGTCTGAGTTCGGCGCCGCCAACTCAACCAAGCCGGCCGTATCCTAGCTGGCAACCAGGGGCACCGTGACGGTCGTGGCGTAATTTATCGGATACTGGTCGAAATACGGGAAAGCGATGACGAAGGCATAGCTGG
>NZ_JAMYUQ010000033.1:0-30041 GCF_040323095.1 Mesorhizobium sp. M0058 | reverse complement strand
CTTGGCGCTGCGGCGGACGCATAGGGGGAGAGAAGTGTCACCTATGTATCCGGTTCAAAGTGTTACCCATCTATCGGCTGGACAGCTGTCGCCTACTGATTTCGCCAATTGCCAGCGTTGCCAAGAGCGCCGATGTTGCGGCCATCTCCCTTCTCCCCGTCACTATACGGGGAGAAGGTGCCGGCAGGGCAATGAGGGGCAGCGCCTGCATTTGTAATTGGCCGATAAGAGCCTCAAACCGGCCGCTTCTTCGGCTTCTTGTTCTTAGGCGGTCCCGCCTTGTCGAATTTCGGTTTCCCGGCCCAAGGCTTTGCATCGCCGGCGGGCCGTTCCCGCTTCTCGAATTTCGGCTTGTGTGCGCTTTGCGGCGCCTCGAACGGGCGCTTGCCGCGATGCGGCTTCTTGTCCGGCTTCGGCGCCTGGTAGCCGGCCCGCGACAGGTCGGGCGTGCCGTCCAGGCGCTTCACCACGATGTTGCCCTGCAGCTTCTTGTCGGGGCCGATGGCGGCGAGGAAGCGATCGGCCCAGTCGGCCGCGATCTGCACGTAGGTCTCATCCTGTTGCATCTTGATGGAGCCGATCTCGCGCTTGGAGATGTTGCCGGTGCGGCACAGCATCGGGATCAGCCAGCGCGGCTCGGCATTCTGCTTGCGCCCGATCGACAGCGAGAACCAGACGCTGTCGCCGAAATCGTCGCGGCGGCTGGGCGCTTCGTCGCGGCGTTCGAATTTTTCGCCCGCCGGTCTGTCTCGCGACGGCGTGAACGGTGCGACATCCGTAAGCTCCTCGGGCGCCGAGCGGCTGGCGCGGCATTGGCGCACGAAGGCGGCCGCAATCTGTTCGGCGCCATGCCTGGCCAGAAGCGCGTCGATGAAGCCGCGCTCGTCCTCGGCCACCGGCTCGTCGAAGGCTGGATCGGCAAGGATGCGCTCGTCGTCGCGCTTGATGACGTCGTCGGCCGAGGGCGGGCTCGCCCATGTCGCCTTCAGCCCTGCATTCTGCAGCAGGCGCTCGGTGCGCTTGCGAGCGCCGTTGGGCACGATCAGCGCGCTGACACCCTTGCGGCCGGCGCGGCCGGTACGGCCGCTGCGATGCAGCAGCGTTTCGGGATTGGTCGGCAGATCGGCATGGATGACCAGTTCGAGATTGGGCAGGTCGATGCCGCGCGCGGCGACATCCGTGGCGATGCAGACTTTGGCGCGGCCGTCCCGCATCGCCTGCAGCGCGTGGGTGCGTTCGTTCTGGCTGAGCTCGCCCGACAGCGCCACGACGGAAAAATTGCGGTTGTTGAAGCGCGCCGTCAGATGATTGACGGCGGCGCGGGTGTTGCAGAACACCAGCGCGTTCTTCGCTTCGTAAAACCGCAGCACGTTGATGATGGCGTTCTCGCGGTCGGGATAGGCGACATTCAGCGCCCGGTACTCGATATCGAGATGCTGCTTTTCCTCGCCGCCGGCCGAGATGCGTACGGCGTCGCGCTGATAGCCTTGCGCCAGCGTGGCGATCGAGCGCGGCACGGTGGCCGAAAACATCAGCGTGCGGCGCTGAGCCGGTGCGGCATCGAGGATGAATTCGAGGTCCTCGCGAAAGCCCAGGTCGAGCATCTCGTCGGCCTCGTCCAGCACCACGGCTTTCAGCGCCGACATGTCGAGGGAGTTGCGGGTGATGTGGTCGCGCAGGCGGCCGGGCGTGCCGACGACGATGTGGGCGCCGCGCTCCAGCACGCGCCGTTCGGAGCGCATGTCCATGCCGCCGACGCAGGACGCGACGGTGGCGCCGGTCGGCGCGTAGAGCCATTGCAATTCGCGCATCACCTGCAGAGCGAGCTCGCGCGTCGGCGCCACGGCCAGCGCCAGCGGTGCGCCAGCCTGGTCAAAACGCTCGGCGCTTCCAAGAAGGGTCGGCGCCAAAGCCAGGCCGAAGGCGACAGTCTTGCCGGAGCCGGTCTGCGCCGACACCAGAGCGTCGGCCTCGCCGAGTTCCAGCACCGCCTTCTGCACCGGCGTCAGCTCGGTATAGCCGCGTTTTTCCAGCGCCTCTGCCAGCGCAGGAACGATACGTTCGAAATTGGACATCTCACTCTTTCGGAATTCGGGGCATGGGCTCATCATGCAGCACATGCCGGGGCTGGCGCCACGCCAGCCAAACACTATTTGGGCGTTCGTACTTCTTGCGGCCGCTATTGTACAGGGCAAGCGAGTGCCTTGCCGCAATTGACTCCTGACGCAAACCGCGTAAAAGCCGGCATCGAACGGGATCATTTTCGATGCGCGGCCTTCTGATGGCTCTTCTTGCATTCGACTTCCCCGGCCACAATCATGGGGCCGGGCGCGTTGGCGCGTCTTACCGTTCCAGCAAAACTATGGCCAAAACCACCACCATAACGGTGTGATTCCCTTGGCCTAACCACCCTCTCCCGGGTCCGGCCCGGGGGACAAAACCCGCATTGGCCGGCGGGTTTTCTCCAAAAACCAAGCGGAGAGGGACAGGAGATTTCTGATGAGTTTCAAGGTTGCGGTAGTCGGCGCCACGGGCAATGTGGGGCGCGAAATGCTCAACATACTGGAAGAGCGCGGCTTTCCGGTAAGCGAAGTCGTGGCGCTGGCCTCGCGGCGCAGCCAGGGCACCGAAGTGTCGTTCGGCGACCGTTCGCTGAAGGTCAAGACGCTCGACCAGTATGATTTTTCCGACACCGACATCTGCATCATGTCGGCCGGCGGCAACGTCTCCAAGGAGTGGTCGCCGAAGATCGGCAAGCAGGGCTGCGTCGTCATCGATAACTCGTCGGCCTTCCGCTACGACCAGGACGTGCCGCTGATCGTGCCGGAAGTGAACCCGGATGCGATCTCGCTGTTCACCCGCAAGAACATCATCGCCAATCCGAACTGCTCGACGGCGCAGCTGGTCGTGGCGCTGAAGCCGCTGCACGATGTCGCCACCATCAAGCGCGTCGTCGTCGCCACCTATCAATCGGTATCCGGCGCCGGCAAGGAAGGCATGGACGAACTCTTTACACAGACCCGCGCGGTGTTCGTCGCCGATGGCGTCGAGGTCAAGAAGTTCACCAAGCGCATCGCCTTCAACGTCATTCCGCACATCGACGTCTTCCTCGACGACGGCTCGACCAAGGAAGAGTGGAAGATGGTCGCCGAGACCAAGAAGATGCTCGACCCCAAGATCAAGCTGACGGCGACCTGTGTGCGCGTGCCGGTGTTCATCGGCCATTCCGAAGCCGTCAACATCGAGTTCGAAAAGCCGATCACCGCCGACGAGGCGCGCGATATCCTGCGCGAAGCGCCGGGCTGCCAGGTCTTGGACAAGCGCGAGGATGGCGGCTACATCACGCCGCTGGAATCGGCCGGCGAGGACGCCACCTTCATCTCGCGCATCCGCGAGGATTCGACCATCGACAACGGCCTGTCGATGTGGATCGTCTCCGACAATCTGCGCAAGGGCGCGGCGCTCAACGCGGTGCAGATCGCCGAGCTTCTGGTCGAGCGCGGCCTGATCCAGCCGAAGAAGAAGGCGGCCTGACGGCTGGTTTGTTTTCGCTCACGGGGTTCGGCTTTCGGCCGATTCCGTTTATCGCTCACGGGCCGTATCGCCGCTGCCGCGGCTGGCCCTCCGCGGGGCGCCGGAAAGCCGGCGGCCCGTAGTCGCGGGCTCGGCCTTCGGCCGAAGCCTTCCTTCTCCCCGTTCACGGGGAGAAGGTCCCGGCAGGGGGATGAGGGCAGCGCTGACCTCTGTTGAGAAACGCCTTTGAACGATCCCACCAAAATCGTGCTGCGCCCCGCCACGGCTTTGGATGCCGCGACCATCGCCATTGTCATGCGGGCCGCACTTGGCTCGTTCCTGGATGCCGGTCATCCACACGCCGGATGAGGATCTTGCCTTCATCCGCGAGATCGTGCTGCACCGGCAGCAGGTGACGGTCGCCGAGGCCGGCACCGGCATTGTCGGCTTCATTGCCCTGAGCGGCGATTGGGTGGAACAGCTCTATCTCGACCCCGCCTGGACGGGGCAAGGCATCGGCAGCCGGCTGCTCGTGCAAGCGACCGCCGCGCTACGGATCGTTAAACTGCATTGCTTCCAGGCCAACACCGGCGCGCGTCGCTTCTACGAGCGCCATGGCTTTCGCCCCGAGGCGTTCGGCGCGGGCACCACCAACGAAGAAGGCCTGCCGGATATTCTCTACGTGCGTCGAGCTTGATATTCAGCCGGCGTTATCCTTGGCCAGTTGGCGCAATAACTCCATCGCTTCCTCGGCCCGCTCAGCGGGCACGAACAGATGGTCATGATAGAAAGCAGAGACCGGATTGACGCCCATGCCGGCGGCGGCCAGCCGGGCGGTGATGGCGGCGAGGAAGCCGACGGCTTCCAGCGAGGAGTGGACGTTCAGGGTGATCATGCGGCAGCGGAACGAAGCGGTCAGCCCGGCCGCCCGTGCCGCGTCCTCGGTCACGATCAGTGTCACACCCTCGCGCTCGCGAAAGACCATCACGGGATCGAGGCCTGCCTGCCGGCTGATTCCAGGTGTGAGCGTAGCGAACACGTAGACGTCCGGCAGCAGTTCCGGCGTCATCGCCGCCAGCAGCTTTTTCAGATCAGTCTCGCCGGCCATTCGCTCGTCTCTCGCCCAGCCCTATCAATAGCCGTGACTGGTGGATGTCGATAGTCCGTCAAGGTGGAGGGACAGCGCCCCCCTCTGCCCTGCCGGGCATCTCCCCCGCAAGCAGGGAGATCGGCGGTTTCGATGCTCCGCTCATTCATGGAACATTGCCGAAGCGGTCGAGCGTGTAATCTCCCCCCTTGCGGGGGAGATGGCCGGCAGGCCAGAGGGGGGTGTGAAGGATCGCCACGCAGCGGCTTTTGCTTGCTGCTACCCAAAAAGAATCCGCACCCTGTAGGATCGCCGCCCCATCGCTCGTCCTTGGTCCGAAGCCAGCAAACGGCTCGAACCGCTTAGGAGGGAACACCGTGAGTATTTCTCAAACCATGCCCGTCTCGTCGGGCGCCCTGTGGACCGGCCGCGTGCTCAGCGGCCTCATCATCCTGTTCATGATCTTCGACGGCGTCATCAAGCTGCCGCCGCTCGATGTCGTCACCCAGACCATGGTGCCGCTCGGCTGGCCGGCCGATGTCAATGTCGCGCGCACGCTCGGCATTATCGGGCTGATCTCGACCGCGCTCTATGCGCTGCCCCGCACCTCGGTGCTCGGCGCCATCCTGCTCACCGGCTATCTCGGCGGCGCCATCGCCACAAATATGCGCGTCGGCAGCCCGTTGTTTTCGCACACGCTGTTTAGCGTCTATCTCGGCATCATCCTGTGGGGCGGTCTCTATCTGCGCGACCCAAGCGTGCGCGCCCTGATCCCGTTCAGCCGTTAAGCGAGGAGAAAAACATGCTCAGCACCATTCTCATCCTCCTGGTCGTCATCATCGCCGCCGTGCTCATCTATGCGGCGACGAGGTCGAATGATTTCGTCACCGCCCGCACCGCCAGCATCAAGGCCGCGCCGGAAGCGATCTTTCCGCTGATCAACAATTTCAAGCACTGGCCGGAGTGGTCACCCTACGAAAAGCTCGACCCCGAGATGAAGCGCACGCTGTCGGGCGCTGATGCCGGCAAGGGCGCCGCCTACGCCTGGGAAGGCAATGCCAAGGCCGGCAAGGGACGCATGGAGATCGTCAATTCCGTGCCATCCTCGCTGGTGTCGCTGAAGCTCGACTTCGAGAAGCCGTTCCGGGCCAACAACAGCGTCGACTTCACCCTGAAGCCCTCGGGCGACACCACCGCAGTCACCTGGGCAATGCGCGGCAGCCGGCCCTTCATTGCCAAGCTTTTGGGCCTCTTCATGAATTTCGATACGCTGATCGGCAAGGATTTCGAGGCTGGCCTCGCCAATCTGAAGAAGGCCACTGAAAGGTAAAACGTCCTGCATTTCAACAAGCTCGGCGGCGGTCGTTACGAATGTGACAGGCGCGCGCACCGGGATCTCTCACGTCTTCGGGATCAAATCAGCTGTCTGGGAGTTAGAGCCGTGGCGGCGAGGACGGCGATCCGCGTGAGAGAGGAACGACAATGAAAAAAGCGATGATCATTCTGGTACTGGCGACCGCACTGGGTGCGTGCTCGCAAACCGAAAAGGGTGCCGCGGTCGGCGGTCTCGGCGGCGCGGCGGTTGGCGCAGCTGTGGCAAATGATCCGGTTCAGGGCGCCGTCGTCGGCGGCGCCGTCGGCGCCGTGGCCGGCGCGCTGATCGGCCGTGCCAGCGAAAGCGGTCAATGTCGCTACCGCGGCCGCAACGGGCGCACCTATATCGCCAGCTGCCCCGACGGTTATTGAACACAGCCAGGTCCAACATCGGAAACCGGCGGCTATAGATCGCCGGTTTCGCTGTTGCCCAAGGCAGCTGGACCATGGCTGCCTGCGCTACAGCAATCCCCGGATATGCTCCCAAGCCAGGCGGCCCAGGCGCGTGTCGGCGTCGTCATTGCCGCCATGGGCATGCAGCCTCGAGCGCGGCGTGATTTCGCCCGGCAGCAGAATGCGGTGGCCGGCGTCGGGCACTGAGACGAGGCAGGTGGTCATTGCGGTGTCCTGGCGACACCGAACGATCGACTGGGCAAAATCCAGCGATGGCCATAGCGCGTCGTCGCCGCCCGCAACCAGAACAATGTCGGCTGAAATAGCTTCGACGGGAATGGCAGCCTTGGCCGCTGCGTCCTTGAAGGTTTGCAAGGCACGTAGGAAGAGCCGCCGGTAGGACACCAGACCATCGACATACTCGGCGTTCCAAGCGGGATTGCTTGGGACAAACGGCAAAGGAATCCCCTCGATCGTCCACGACGATCGTTCCGGCCAGCTGACGCCGTCGCGGCCCGGCCCGATATTGCCCCAGACCACCGATGTCGGGCTGATCGCAACCACGAGGCCGATGCGTGGATCGTGAGCCGCCGCAAGCAGGGAGGCCTCGGCGCCTTTCGAGGTCCCGACATAGACGATGCGCCGGCATCCCATCTGGACAAGATAGTCGGTCGCCGCGAAAAACGTTTCGAGCGGGATCTCGCAAATGCCGGGCACCTGACCTTCGCCGCCAAACCATTGCAGCGCGAGAGCGGATGCTCCTTCCTTGGCAAAGAGCCGGGCGCGGGTGACGTCGATGCGGCCGCTCGATCCGCTGAGCACGACGACGCCTGTCGTGGCGCCGGCGCATCGCAACAGCGTTCCGGCTACGCCGCCGAAAAGGGTCTCTTCCGTGACGGTCCGCTCAGTCATCTTTCGTTCGAACGCATATGACATCGCCGCACATTAGCAAAACGGCGGGCACAGGCCCGCCGTTTTGTCGATGCGATGACGCGATGCTTATTCGGCGGTGGCGGCTTCCGCTTCGGCCGGGGCTGCAGCAGCGGCGGCAACGGCGGCGGCAGCGTCTTCCTGGGCCTTCTTCAGCAGAGAGGCGCGTTCCTGCGCCTTCTTGCCGGGCTCGGCCTTCTTCGGGTTGGAGCGGGCTTCGCGCTTGAGGAGGCCGGTCTCATCGAGGAAGCGCAGCACGCGGTCGGTCGGCTGGGCGCCGTGCGACAGCCAATGCTTGACGCGGTCGGCGTCGACCTTGACGCGCTCGCCGTCCTTGGGCAGCAGCGGGTTCCACGAGCCGATCGACTCGATGAACCGGCCGTCGCGCGGCGAACGGGCGTCGGCAATGACGACGTGGTAGTAAGGGCGCTTCTTCGAGCCCGCACGGGCCAGTCTGATCTTCAAGGGCATTTCATTTCTCCTAAATTTCTGATTTCAGTGTTGGGTTAATGGCTTTGTCTGGTGCAGGTCGTTGTCCCAAAACCGCTGCGCACTTTTGGGCGACATGCACTTTGTTAGCCGGTTTTGCTTGCGCCGTTGGACGCGGCGATCTGCTCGTGATGGCGGATCACTTCGCGGACGACGAAGTTGAGGAATTTTTCCGCGAAATCGGGGTCGAGATGGGCGTCCTTCGCCAGCTGGCGAAGGCGGGTGATCTGCTCCTGCTCGCGCGCCGGGTCGGCGGGCGGCAGGCCATGCTCGGCCTTGAGCACGCCGACCGCCTTGGTGCAGCGGAAGCGCTCGGCCAGCATATGGATGAGGGCGGCGTCGATGTTGTCGATCGAGGCGCGATAGCCGGCCAGGATGGTGCGTGCGTCGGCCATGTCTTTTTCTTCGTTCATAGCGTCCTCACTTCTTCTTTCCGAGGCTGGGCAGACCACCGCCGCCAAGGCCGGGAAGCTTCATGCCGCCGGGCAGACCGGGCAGGCCACCGCCGCTCGGGGTGGGCGGGCCCTTCATGCCGCCAAGGCCGGGCATCTGCTTCTGCAAGGCTTCGAGCTGCTTGGGATCCATCTTGGAGAGGTCGGGCATGCCGCCACCCATCATGCCGCCGGGGCCACCCGGCATCATGCCGCCGAGGCCCATCTTGGAGGCAAGGCCGCCCATCATGCCGCGCATCAGGCCGCCGCCTTTGCCCTTGCCGCCCATCGCCTTCATCATGTCGGCCATGCCGCGATGCATTTTCAAGAGCTTGTTGATCTCGGCCGCATCCGTGCCTGAGCCGGCGGCGATGCGCTTCTTGCGCGAATGTTTCAGCATGTCCGGATTGGCGCGCTCGGCCTTGGTCATCGACGAGATGATGGCGAGTTGGCGGCCGAACATCTTGTCGTCGAGGCCGGCGGCCGCCATCTGGTCCTTCATTTTGCCCATGCCGGGCATCATGCCCATGATGCCGCCCATGCCGCCCATTTTCGACATCTGCTGAAGCTGGCCGGCAAGGTCGTTCAGGTCGAACTTGCCCGACTGCATCTTTTTGGCCATCGCCGCCGCCTGCTCGGCGTCGATGTTTTCGGCGGCCTTTTCGACCAGCGAGACGATGTCGCCCATGCCGAGGATGCGGTCTGCAATACGCTTGGGGTGGAATTCCTCCAGCCCGTCCATCTTTTCGCCGGTGCCGATCAGCTTGATCGGCTTGCCGGTGACGGCGCGCATCGAAAGCGCGGCACCGCCACGGCCGTCGCCGTCCATGCGGGTCAGCACCAGGCCGGTGATGCCGACGCGCTCGTCGAAGCTTTTGGCAAGGTTGACGGCGTCCTGGCCGGTCAGCGAATCCGCGACCAGCAGGATTTCGTGCGGGCTCGACATCTTCTTGATGTCGGCCATCTCCACCATCAGCGGCTCATCGATATGGGTGCGGCCGGCGGTGTCGAGGATGACGACGTCATGACCGCCGAGCTTGGCTGCCTGGACGGCGCGCCTGGCGATGTCGACCGGGTTCTGGCCCGCAATGACAGGCAGCGTCGCGACTTTGACCTGCTCGCCGAGCTGGCGCAGCTGCTCTTGTGCCGCGGGCCGCCGCGTGTCGAGCGAGGCCATCAGAACCTTCTTGTTCTGGCGCTCGGTCAGGCGCTTGGCGATCTTGGCCGAGCTCGTCGTCTTGCCGGAGCCCTGCAGCCCGACCATCATGATGACGACCGGCGCCGGCGCATTGAGGTCGATGGCGACGCCCTCGGCGCCGAGCATGTCGACCAGCTCGTCATGGACGATCTTGACGACCATCTGTCCGGGCTTGATCGACTTGACGACGGCGGCGCCGACGGCCTTTTCGCGCACCTTGTCGGTGAAGGAACGCACCACTTCCAGCGCAACGTCCGCCTCGAGCAGCGCACGGCGCACCTCGCGCAACGCCGCCGAGACATCAGCCTCCGACAGCGCGCCGCGGCCTGTCAGGCCGTTCAGGATGGAGCCAAGGCGCTCCTGAAGTGATTCAAACATTGGTCAACCCGCCGCGCGAGAGCGCCTTGGATTCATGGTGATCCCTGTCGGGCCGATGGCCCTCCACGCCTCTTGTGCGCTCCTGCAGCGATTCAAACATTCCGTTTCCTTTTTCTCAGGCACCCCGATGGTGCCCGAGAGGTAGTGCGTTCGCGCCGCTCATCCAAGCAAAGCTCAAAACCAAAAAGCACCCGGGGGCGCTCAGCGCTGCCGGGTGTTGGCCTCCAGGATCTGTTTACAGCACCCACCTCAAAAGGTTTTGGCGTCCTGGTCGGCTTGCTCGGAGGGATACTCGTCGCGGATTTCGGGGCTGTAGACAGGAAATCGGCCGAAGAGTCAAGACAAGGGCGGCTTGCCGGTCTCTGGGTCGGTCCCTGTTTAGTTCACCTTGCATCCCGAGGGTCGGCCGTAACCTTCAGCGGCGAGCGCGGGTGCAGAAGCAGCAGCATCGTCAGCAAGGTGCAGACGATACCGATGCCGGCGATGATGACGGCATCCGTCGTCGTCCAGTCCGGACCTTCCAGCGGCTTGGCGTTGAACAGGGCGAAGGAATTGTAGTTCTCCTGATGCGAGATCAGCAGGAAGCCGGTGAGATTGTTGCCGAGATGGGCGCCGAAGGCGGCGCCGAGATTGCCGGTGACATAAACCACCAGCGTCAACAGCAAGGCGAACGCGGCGATCGAGGCCAGCACGCAGGCGTTGATGGCGGGGGTCGAGCCCGGGCTCCAATGCAAGGAGGTGAACAGCAAAGCGGGCAATAGCGCCCACACGTAAGGGCTCTCGAAGCGCCTGGCCAGGCCGCGCAGCAGATAGCCGCGAAACAGCATCTCCTCGGACGAGGTCTGCAGCAGGGTCAGCGCCACGATCGGGAGCAGGAACAGCAGCCAGGTCGACAGGTTGATCGTGCCGCGGGCGATTTCGGGCTGTAGCCAGTAGAGCAGGATTTCGGAAAGCGCCGATGTGATCAGCACCGCGACCAGGCCCTTGAGGAAGCCCGACAAGGACACGCGGCGACTGGCGCCGAAAAGCGCCGAGAGCGGCTCGCCATGGACGAAACGCATGGCAAGCCAGAGGCCGAGCCAGATGCCGGTAAACGAGGTGAGTGCGGCGAGTATGCCGATGGGCGAGGCCAGAAAGCCCTGAAGCGGCCCGCGCGGATCGTCCGGCAATACATGCCAGACGATCGCGACATAGGTGCCGCCAAGCACCACAACCAGGGTGATCGCCACCCAGAACAGGACGACGACTGCCGTTCCAATTATCAGCCGCGGCAGGTTCGTCTTTTCGGTGGCCGTGTTGCTATAGCGCTCGAAGGCGGCTGAATCTGATATCACGCGAGTTCCTCTGCCGAACGCATCGGGTCGCATGATCTAGGGGATCGTCGGCTCTCGCGCAATTGCTGCTGTTCAGCGACCCTTTTGCCGCCCCCAGCCTCGGCAGGAGGGCGGCACGAGTTCACTTGTCATTCTTTCCAGGCAAAATCAGCGCACGACGTACATGATGCGCCGTGTCTGCGGGTCGACCAGCGCCTGCTGGCCATTCACATAGACGTAGCGGTAGCGGTAGTCGGGGATTTCGCGCAGTTCGACCGTGTCGGGCAAGGTGGCACCGGTCACCACCTCGCCTTCGAGATAGACAGGATCGAGCCGGTGCGTGCTGACATAGGTGCCGACTTCCGCCGGTGGCCTGTCGATGGCGTCGACGGGGCCGTCGTCGGACAGAATCGCACCGGTATAGGTATCGGGATAATCATCCTGCGGCGGTGTAACCACGGTGATGGCGGCGTTGGCGGGGCGGCGTGTCAGAACGACCCGGTTGCCGCCGAAATCGGCCGTGACATAGTCGGAATAGACCCAGCCCTGGCCTCCGGCTTCGGCAATGGTGCACCATTTGCTGTTTTCGATGCAGCCATTGAGCGTCGCCGACTGGCCGGCGGTGAGCACGCCGATCACAGGATATTGCGGGCCGGGGCCGGCGCGCACATTAAGATCGGTGACGGCCGAGACGGCGGTATCGGCAAGTGCCGCACCCGACATCGCGACAAGCGCCCCGGCGACGGCCGGAAACAATATGCGTCTCATGGTTTCTCTCCCTTTCATGGTCCCTCGCGACACCAAACGAAACCAGAACGCATGCGTTCCGGCTAAAATACCGACGCCAGCTCACGATTTGTTCCGGTTTCTTTCGGCAAACCGGTCAAAAGCTCATGCACGAAGCTGAGTTTCTGCGCCGTCACGTCCGAAATGACGAAGGGATAAAGGTCGGGCAGGCCCATGCAGCGGTTGATCGAGTTGGAGGCTTCCGAGAGTACCAGCCAGCGGGCGAGAATCTTTTCGAACGGCTCGGGCACGGCGTCAGGTTCCGCGGGCGCCGCCTGCAACCGGCCGCCGGTGTCGCCTTGCGGCAGCACATTGGTCTCCATCGTCTCAAGCTGGCCGAGTGGAAAATTCAGCGCGTGCACCATCTCCAGCGTGTCGGTGATGTGGAGATGGTGCGCCCAGGTCTCGGCCCAGTCTTCCCATGGATGCGACGTCGCATAGGCGGAGATGTGGTTCTGCTGCCAGTCGGGCGCAGCGCCATTGGCGTAATAGGCCTTCAGCGCCTGCTCGTAGTCGGGGCGTTCGTCGCCGAACAGCGCCCGGAAGGCATCGAGCCGTTGCGGCTCGTCGCGGATCAGCCGGTCCCAGTAGTAATGGCCAAGCTCATGACGGAAATGACCGAGCAGCGTGCGGTAATTTTCGCCCATCTCGACGCGACGCCGCTCGCGCTCGGCCGAGTCCGCCTCGGCGACGTTGAGCGTGATCAGGCCGTTGTCGTGGCCGGTAAGGATGCGTTCGCCGCCGGGACCGCCGCCGATCGGATCGGCAATGAAGTCGAAGGCGAGGCCGATTTCGTCGCCGTGCTTGTGCTTGGGCGCGACCGGAAGGCCGAAGGCGAGCAGCGAATAGACGGCGCGCTTCTTGGCCGCCTCGACGCGAATCCAGCGGCGGCGGTTGCCGTCGACGGAGAGGTCGGGGATCAGCTGGTTCAGCAAGCAGGCGCGGCAGTAGGTATGGCCCGGTTCGGCCATCCAGTTGCAGGCGCATTCATCCGCATTGGTGCAGTGGAAGATGCCGTCGACGTCAGACAAGGCAAAGCGCGCATGCTCGGGATCGTAAAGCACGAGACTCCCGCAATTCAGGCACTGCGCATTCTCGAAGTAGAGGCGGTGGCCGCAATGCGGGCAGTCGAACAGTTTCATGTCGATCTCGATGCGTCAGGCGTTGGCGTATGGCGTCAGAGGAGGAATATGGTGCGGAGCGGCGCCTCGCCCAAACGCCCGCCACGGGCCGCCGTTCCATGCCCCCGTCACCTCTTTTTACCCGAGCAGCGAATTCGCCTGCCCGGCGCCCGGGCGTTTCGGCCACAATAAGCACTTGATCGTAAGCAAATTCCGCTGCATTGGCCAGGGTAGCGCCGGGGGTACGGTGACAATGGCGCGTTTCGCTGGCAAGTTCGCAACCGGGACGTGATTCAGGCAATCAGGAGAAAAAGCATGGCATTGCTTGCCAAGGGAAAGATTATTGCTGCCGCGGTGGTCGCGGTACTTGCGCTGGCGACGGGCGCGCAGGCGGCGGCCAGCTGCGGCAAGACCGGCGCGGGCTTCGAAGCGTGGAAGCAGGACTTTGCCGCGCAGGCCAGGTCCGAAGGTGTCGGCGGGAAGGGTCTGGCTGCTCTGGCCGGTGCCAGCTACGCGACAAAGACAATCTCCGTCGACCGCGCCATCCACAAGGCTTTCAGCGGTTCGGTGGACGCCTTCATGAAGCGCCGTGGCGGAGCTGCGATCATTTCCAGGGGCCGTGCGCTGAAGAAGTCGAATGCGGCGATGTTCGACAGGATCGAGAGCAATTACGGCGTGTCGCCGGGCGTGTTGCTGGCCATCTGGGGCATGGAAACCGGCTTCGGAGCCTCCCTGGGCAACCAGAACACGGTCTCCGCCATTCTGACGCTTGCCTATGATTGCCGTCGCCCGGGCTTCTTTTACCCGCATGCCATTGCGGCGCTGAAGCTGGTCGATCGCGGCGCGCTGAGCGCCTCGTCGGTCGGCGCTGCGCATGGCGAGATCGGCCATACGCAGTTCCTGCCCGGCAATGTCCTGAAGTATGGCGTCGGCAACGGAAATCTGCGCGACAAGGCAACGGCCTTGGCTTCGACGGCCAACTTCCTCAAGGCTCATGGCTGGCGGGCGGGTGCGAGCGCGAGTGCGAATATGGGGGCCATCGCCGGCTGGAATTCCGCCAGCGTCTACCAGCAGGCCATCGCCCAGATCGCCGACGCGATCGACGGCGGCTGATAGAAATATCCAGATCGAAGAACGGAAAGCCCGGCCATGCGCCGGGCTTTTCTGCAAGGACTGGAGCTTTTGGCGTTCAAACCGTTCAGCAGCCGAGCGGCTACCCGCCTTTTATGACCTTCCAGATGTCCGTGGACTGGTCGAACTGGAGGCGGTTTATGTCGGAGAAGGTCAGCCGGCCGGTCTTCATGGCATCGACAAGGCGGCGGCACAGCAGTGGCGGCATGCGCTCCAGGGAAACGCCCATGAAAGCGGCGATCTCGTGTTTGGCCGATATATTCGATATGGCCACCTTGCTGACGCAGCGATCGAATGCCGCCTCGGGATCCTGTCTCACTTGCTCCTGCCCAGTCTGGCAACCGGCCAGCATGACGACCATTGCAGGCAGGGCCACAAACCACGGCTTCATTGTCAGCTGCCCCCATCGATTGTGAGGAGGCTAGATAAGGGCCCGAAAAGATCAAGCAGGAAAAGCACTGAGTTCTTTGCCGCCGCTCTATTTCTTTGTTTTTACGCAGTTACGGACGAAGTCGGGCATGCTCTTTCTCGAATTGCTCGATCGTTGGCGCAAATGCCGGCTGAGCGACTGGGCTCTCAATAATGTGCGTAGCCGCTCAACGGGCACTTCTGGGAAATAGGAACCTCGAAGGCGCCTTCAGTACCTTTGCAGCTCCGGAATTTGGAGTTGCGCAGCACCGGCGCGGCCCTGGCAGCCGCCTTTGACTTGCCCTTGATGACCAGCCATATCTCGGTCGGCAGGTCTAGCTGCACTCTGTTCAAATCGGAGTAGCTGATCCCCCCGCTGCGTACGCCTTCGGTGATACGCTGGCAGAACAGGGCCGGCATGCGCTCCTGCGAGACGCCCATGAAAGAGGCGATTTCGTGCTTGAACGTGATGCTCCACAAATGGACTGCGGAGATGCACCCGTCCTGCTCGCGTTTCGCGGCCGCCTGCGAGGACTGGCATCCGGTAAAGACGATGGCCGCCGCAAGCATGAGAAAAATGGCGTTTTTCACGATCGGAATCCCTCGTCCCGCGAAGGAATTTAGATGAGGCTTTTAAAAGGTCAAACGGAAACCATGTCAGCCAGCTTGGCCTCTTATATTAGAGGTATCAAATAAAAACCCTGCGTGACCGCCGGGTTTTCCTGGAACACTAGTTTGGTTCACCCTTGCGGCTCCTTGCCGCCAGCGTCCTCAGCCGCAGCGCATTGAGGCGGATGAAGCCGGCGGCGTCCTTCTGGTCGTAGGCGCCGCGGTCATCCTCGAAGGTGACCAGCGCGTCGGAATAGAGCGTCTTCTTGGATTTGCGGCCGGTGACCATGACATTGCCCTTGTAGAGTTTCAGGCGCACCGTGCCTTCGACGTCTTCCTGGCTCTTGTCGATCATCGCCTGGAGCATCAGCCGCTCGGGCGAGAACCAGAAGCCGTTGTAGATCAGCTCGGCGTAGCGCGGCATGAACTCGTCCTTGAGGTGGCCGGCGCCGCGGTCGAGCGTGATCGATTCGATGGCGCGGTGGGCGACGATCAGGATGGTGCCGCCGGGGGTCTCGTAGACGCCGCGCGATTTCATGCCGACGAAGCGGTTCTCGACCAGATCGAGCCGGCCGATGCCATTGTCGCGGCCAAGATCGTTAAGCGCCGTCAGAATGGCGGCCGGCGACAGCTTCTTGCCGTTCAGTGCAATCGGATCGCCCTTCAAAAATTCGATCTCGATCTCGGTGACCTTGTCCGGCGCCTCCATCGGCGAGACGGTGCGCTGATGGACGAATTCCGGCGGCTCGCTCCACGGGTCTTCCAGCACCTTGCCCTCGGAAGAGGAGTGCAGAAGGTTGGCGTCGACCGAGAACGGCGCCTCCCCCCGCTTGTCCTTGGCCACCGGGATCTGGTGCTGCTCGGCGAAGTTGATCAGGTCGGTGCGCGACTTGAACGACCAGTCGCGCCACGGCGCGATGACCTTGATGTCGGGATTCAGCGCATAGGCCGACAGCTCGAAACGCACCTGGTCGTTGCCCTTGCCGGTGGCGCCGTGCGCAATGGCATCGGCGCCGACCTCCTGGGCGATCTCGACCAGGTGCTTGGAAATCAACGGGCGGGCGATCGAGGTGCCGAGCAGGTAGGTGCCTTCATAGACGGCGTTGGCGCGAAACATCGGGAAGACGAAATCCGAGACGAATTCCTCGCGCACATCGACGACGCGGATATCCTTGATGCCCATCATCTCAGCCTTCTGGCGCGCCGGCTCCAGCTCGCCACCCTGGCCGAGATCGGCGGTGAAGGTGACGACTTCGGCGCCGAGCTCGGTCTGCAGCCATTTCAGGATGATGGAGGTGTCGAGACCGCCGGAATAGGCGAGCACGACCTTCTTGACGTCTTTTGTCTTGGGCATTGCTGGGGACATTTTGGCGGTTCCGCGCGTGAGTTTCGCGGGCGAGGTATCACGGCATTTCCGGCCAGCGCAAGGGATGAACGGGCGCCGGCCGCCGCAGCCGCTGGACCAGATGCGACGCCAGTCAGTTGCTGGCGTGAGCGGGGAGGCTGCGTTATAGACCGACGATCATTCGCCAGGGGCCACCGATGTCCTTCATTCCCGACACCACAACACTGATCCAGTTCGCCATCGCCACCATGATCCTGGCGATCACGCCGGGGCCGGATATGACGCTGTTCGTCTCGCGAACACTGAGCCAGGGCCGCGCCGCCGGCTTTGCCTCGCTGGCGGGTGCTCTGTTCGGAACGCTGATCCATACAACTTTGGTGGCGGTCGGCATCTCGGCGCTGATCGTCGCCTCGCCGATGGCCTTCCTGGTGCTGAAAATCTTCGGCGCCGTCTATCTGGTGTTCCTGGCCTGGCAGGCGATGACCAAGGGCTCGGCGTTTTCACCGCAGAAGAAGAATGGCCCGCAGATTTCGCTGTTCCGCAGCTGGGCCGCCGGACTCGGCGTCAATTTGCTCAACCCGAAGATCATCCTGTTCTTCATGACGTTTCTGCCGCAGTTCGTCTCGGCTCACGATCCGAACGCGCCGGGAAAACTGTTCTCCCTCGGCCTCATGTTCATCGTGCTGTCGATCCCTGTGACGGCGCCGATGGTGTTTGCCGCGGAAAGGTTTTCGGCGGCGATGAAGGCCAGCCCGCGCGTAACGCGGGTCGTCGACTATCTCTTTGCCGGTGTGTTTTCGGCCTTCGCGCTCAAGATCCTGACCGCTCAGGCGAAGTAGCGGCCTGCCACCAGCTTCCGGCCCAGCGGCCGGCGCTTAGCCAGTAGAAGATGCCGCCGACCATGCCGCAGCCGATCACCGCGGCGATGGCGCGCGGTTCGGTGACGTCGAAATCCACGTTCTGGTGGACGAAGCCGAGGAAGGCCGCGGCCACCAAGCCGCCCGCGAGTGCATAGAACAGCCAGTCGCGGCGGCTGAGGACCTCGGAGATCAGGATTGCGACCACCGCCGGTATGAAAGCGAAATAGGCGACAAACAGCGCCACGAACGGGATCGAAAAATACAGCGCCGCGGCCGCCGCTGGGTGCGCATCGTCCGGCATATAACCGACGGAAGCCAGGAACAGCACGTTGAGAAAGGCGCTCGCCGCCAATGAGGCGACGACATAGCCGAACAGGATGACAGCGAAACGGAGGATATAGGCGAAGAGGCGGCTCACGCCTCGCCATGCCCCGCAATCATCATGGCTTCCAGCGCCAGGCGGTCGACCTTGCGCATGCGTTCGGAGTCGGATTTGAGCTGCCCGCAGGCGGCCAGGATGTCGCGGCCGCGCGGCGTGCGGATCGGCGAGGCATAGCCGGCATTGTTGATGTAGTCGGCAAACTTCTCGATCGTCTCCCAGTCCGAGCACTGATAGTTGGTGCCCGGCCACGGGTTGAACGGGATCAGATTGATCTTGGCCGGAATGCCTTTGAGCAGCTTGATCAGCCCCTTGGCGTCCTCGATGGAATCGTTGACGTCCTTCAGCATCACATATTCGAAGGTGATGCGCTTGGCGTTGGACAGGCCGGGATAGGCGCGGCAGGCCTCGATCAGTTCCTTCAGCGGATACTTCTTGTTGATCGGCACAAGCAGGTCGCGCAGATCGTCATTGGTGGCGTGCAGCGAGATCGCCAGCATGACCCCTATCTCCTCGCCGGTGCGGAAGATCTCGGGCACCACGCCGGAGGTCGAGAGCGTAATGCGGCGCTTCGACAGCGACAGTCCGTCGCCGTCGGAGGCAATCAGCAGCGCCTTCTTCACCGCCTCGAAATTGTAGAGCGGCTCGCCCATGCCCATCATGACGACGTTGGAGACTTTTCTGCCCTCGGCAGGGACGATGGCGCCGTCGGGTGTGTCGCGGTCGGGGAAATCGCCGAGCCGGTCGCGGGCGGTGAGCAATTGCGCCAGGATCTCTTCCGCCGTCAAATTGCGCACCAGCTTCTGCGTGCCGGTGTGGCAGAACGAACAGGTCAGCGTGCAGCCGACCTGCGAGGAGATGCAGAGCGTGCCGCGGCCTTCTTCGGGGATGTAGACGGTCTCGATCTCGACGGGACGGCCGGCACCGCGCGGCGGAAAGCGGAACAGCCACTTGCGCGTGCCGTCGGAGGAAATCTGCTCCTCGACGATTTCGGGCCGGGCGACGGTAAAATGCTTGTCGAGTTCGGCGCGCAGATCCTTGGAGATGTTGAACATGCCGGCAAAATCGGAGACGCCGCGCACATACATCCAGTGCCAGAGCTGCTGGGCGCGCATTTTCGCCTGGCGCTCGGGCACGATGCCGGCACTGACAAGGGCTTCACCGAGCTCGGCCCGGGTCAGGCCGATCAGCGACGGCTTCTCGGGCGTGGCGCGAGCGCGCAACGCGTCGCGTGCGCCCTCAGTGGTGAGATCGAAGGAAAGGGTCATATCAGCGCCAATATAAGCGAATTGCGGCCGATTTCATCCATCGTGCCGAAAAGAAGCGCGGCGCATAGCACAGGTTGCGGCGAGAGTCATGCGGCGGGAACCGCGCTAGCCTACTTGCACTTGGCGATCGACGTCAGCGCGGCCGAGATGCCTTTCAGCGAAAACACATAGGTCGTCGGATTGCCGCGGCCAGACTTCGCCGAGACCTTCATGTCGGTGCCGGTCTTCATGGCGGCGATCAGCACCGGCTCTTCGGCGGCGTTCTCGACCCAGGCCGACTTGCCGCGGGTGAACATCGAGAACGTCTTCTTGTCGATGGTGACGGTGGCCTTGGAGCCTTCCTGGAATGTGTAGCCGGCGATGAATTGCGGCTCGTAGGACACTTGCTGGCCCGGCCGCTGGCTGACGAAGAAGAACATGTCGCCGTGATCGAGCGTCGGCGGCTGCTTGTCGGTCGGCACGGTGAGCACATAGCAGACCTTGCCGCCCTGCGCCTGGTAGCTGTAGGTGCCCCAGGCATTGTGCTGGCCGATCTTGGTCGCCTGCTGCGCCAGCGCCGGCGCGGCAAAAGCCACCAGGACCAGGCTCGAGACTAGTGCAATCAATCCGCGCATCGCTTTTCCCGTATTCCAAATGGTGCGGGGCAGGCCGGCTTGGCGTCCTGCCCGTCGCTTCATTTTGATTTAATCTGGGTTACCAAACGGTGAATTTCCCTCGGAAAAGGACATTCACCCATGGAAACCACCGCCATTTCCGCGCCGCTTCTTGAAAAAACGGCTTCGCAATGTCCCTGCGGCGACTTGGAGGCCACGAAAGCGGCAAGAGTTTGACTTTTCCAACGGCCGCAGCGGAACCCGAAGCCCAGCCGCTATCGTCCTGTTTGAGCGGAGGATTTCTTCTGAACCAAGTTGCCAACGCGACGCCGATTCAGCTCTTGTCGGCGATCGCCTCCTTGGCGGCCTTGCGGTGCGCAGGGGTGATATGGGCGCTTACCGTGGAGATCGCGGCGGTCAGCACGGCGATGTCGTCGGTGAAGCCGAGGCCGAAGACGAAATCGGGTATGACGTCGACCGGCAGCACGAAATAGCCAAGCGCTGCCAGCAATATGCCCTTGGCACGCAAAGGCGTCTTCCTGTCGAGCGCGCAATAATAGCCGGCGACGACCTCTTCCATGAACGGAATCTGCCGGGCGGCCTTCTTGGCCGTGCGCCAGAATTTGGCGCGCACTTCACTCTCGTCGCCGAG
This sequence comes from Mesorhizobium sp. M0058, assembly GCF_040323095.1. Lineage (NCBI taxonomy): Bacteria > Pseudomonadati > Pseudomonadota > Alphaproteobacteria > Hyphomicrobiales > Phyllobacteriaceae > Mesorhizobium > Mesorhizobium sp. M0058. Next base: position 9,783 of record NZ_JAMYUQ010000033.1, on the reverse strand, counting down.
CTTGCTGCCGAAGCCGAAGAAATCAAAACCGGGCTGCTGCGCCATCAATCCTCTCCTTGCCGGCCGTCGCGCTACGCGTTGCGCGCGGCCGCCACGGAAAATGTGGTGAAAGTCCCGGTCCACTGCAAGAGGATGGCGCCGATTTGGCGTTGCCGCCCCAGCGTTCAGCCGCCAGCATACCCATTCATCTTCTTGGCCAGCGCGATGTCGAGCGCAGTGACACCACCGGCATCATGGGTGTTGAGCGTCACGTCGACAGTCTTGTAGACGTTCGACCAGTCGGGATGATGGTCCATCTTCTCGGCGGCCAGCGCGACGCGGGTCATGAAGGCGAAGGCTTCGGAAAAATTCTTGAAGTCGAAGCTGCGCTTGATGGAGGCGCCATCGGCTGCCTGCGACCAGCCGGGCAGTTCGGCCAGTGCGGCGGCGATGGCGTCCTTGCTGAGTTTCTCTCTCGTCATGATGATTTCCCGTGCTATCCCAGTTATTGACCCTCACCATAATGCAAGTCGCCCAAAAGTCCTTTGCGTTTTGGGCTTCCAAATGCACGAACGGCGCATATCGAATGAGCGTAAAGCCGATAAATTCCATACTCTTCGTCTGCCTCGGCAACATCTGCCGCTCACCCCTGGCCGAAGGCGTGTTTCGCGCCGTGCTGGCGGAACGCGGCCGCGACATGGTGCTGGACGATATCGTGCTGGACTCTGCGGCGACCGGCGGCTGGAACCTCGGCGAAGCGCCCGACCCGCGCTCGATCGCGATTGCGGCCCGCCACGGCATCGACATATCAGGGCAGCGGGCACGCAAGGTTAGGCCGGAGGATTTTTCGCGCTTCGACCTGATCCTCGGCATGGACCGGCAGAATGTCCGCGACCTCAAGGCGTTGGCGCCGGCCGGTGCGCGCGAACGTATTCATCTCTTGGCAGAGTTTGCGCAGGGCAAAACCCGCGACGTGCCGGATCCCTATTATGACGGGGCCGAAGCGTTCGCTTCGGTCTACCGCATGATCCGCGAAGCGTCGGAGGCGCTGGCGACGAGGTTGGTGGCGCGGGCGTCGACGCCGGAGAGCGGCCACGCCTCCTCGACAATGTAGGGACCGCCGCCGACCGAATCGCGCGACGACATCAGCACGAAGCGGCCGACGCGAAACGGCAGCGTCGAAAAATTGCCGCGCGCCGACAGGTACTGGGCGACGTCGAGCGGGCTCGAATTGCGCAAGCGTGCCAGCGTAACATGCGGGGTGAACTTGCGCGGGTCGGCGGGCAGGCCGAGCCGCTGGCAGATGCGGTCGATTTCGCCTTGCAGCGCCGAAAGGTCGGGCGAGGCGAAGACGCCGGCCCAGACGGCGTGCGGCTTCTTCTGGCCGAAAGCGCCAACTCCGGACAGGGTGAGCGAGAAGGATGGGCGGTGCACCCGGTCGAGTGCGTTGGCGATTTCGTCGGCGACATGGCCTTCGACGTCGCCGATGAAGCGCAGCGTCAGATGGTAGTTTTCGACATCGATCCAGCGGGCTCCGGGCAGGCCGCCCCTGAGCAGGGACAGCGAAAGAGCGGCGTCACGCGGTATTTCGAGGGCGGTGAAAAGACGCGGCATGGTGAGCCTCCCTTCCTCGAATCGAACTGTGCCCCTAGCGAATCATCGATAGTCAAACGGGGCAAGTGGTTTGTTGGTTGCAGGCATTTTTACGAACAGGCGACCCGGGCCTTCTGCAGCCCGGTCTTTTGTTTCAAAGTTCGCGCGAGGCGAACAGCGTCCTCTCTCTTGATGATAATGGCCATATGACCCTCCTTTTGGAGGCTATATGTCCTTTTTGGCCACACCGGTCAAAATGATCGCCGCGTGTTATTCTCGTCACGCCGGCGTTCAACCGCCACCCTGAACTGCCGCAATCGCCTTCTCCACGGCGGGCAGGATGCGCTCGACCATCGCTGCGACGCCCTTCGGATTGGGATGCAGGCCATCCTCCAACTGCAGGCCGGACTGCCCGGCGACGCCATCGAGAAAAAACGGATAGAGCGGCACATCGTATTTCGCGGCAAGCTTTGGATAGATCGCATCGAAGGCGTTCTGGTAGTCGGCGCCGAGATTGGGAGCGGCGCGCATGCCGGCCAAAAGCACCGCGATCTTGCGCGCTTTCAGCTTCGCCAGCATGTCGTCCAGGTTCTTTTCCGTGATGCTGGGCGAGACGCCGCGCAGCATGTCGTTGGCGCCGAGTTCGAGGATAACCAGCCTTGTCCCATCCGGTACCGACCAGTCAAGCCGTGCCAAGCCGCCGCTCGAGGTGTCGCCTGAAACGCCGGCGTTGGCTACGGTGACGTCATGGCCTTTGGCGCGCAGCGCAGCTTGCAATTTGTCGGTAAAGCCATCGCCAGGCCCGAGGCCGAAACCGGCCATCAGGCTGTCGCCGAAGCCGACGATGGTGAACGTCTCGGCGCGCACGGACGAAATGGCGCCGCAAAGGGTGACGAAAAGGACGAGCCCTGCGGCATTCAAGCGTTTGAAAGACATCTTGCGTTTGAAAGACATGTGGCAGGCCCCATATACCCGAGGAATTCTTCCGGCGGCGGCTTCCGGCAAGCAGAGCCTTCATCCTGATATAGGACGCTTTAATTGTGACAGAAGCCGTCATCGCGCTGAAAGACATATCCCTGACCCTGGGCCAAGGGGCTTCGTCCGTGCATGTGCTGAAAGGCGTCAGCCTTGACGTGACGCGCGGCGAGGCGACCGGCATTGTCGGCCCTTCGGGTTCCGGCAAGTCGACCTTGCTGATGGTGCTTGCCGGGCTGGAGCAGGTCGATTCGGGGACGGTGCGGATCGCCGGCGAATTGCTGAACGGCAAAAGTGAGGACGAGGTCGCATCGTTTCGGGGCCGAAACATCGGCATCGTCTTCCAGTCGTTCCATCTCATTCCCAACATGACGGCGCTCGAAAATGTCGCGGTGCCGCTGGAACTGGCCGGCCATGCCGATCCGTTCGGTGTCGCGGCGCGCGAGCTGGCAGCGGTGGGCTTGAGCGACCGCGTCACCCACTATCCGGGCGAGCTGTCCGGCGGCGAACAGCAGCGCGTGGCGATCGCCCGCGCGCTGGCGCCGTCGCCGCGCATTCTCATCGCCGACGAGCCGACCGGCAATCTCGACCAGGCGACGGGGCGGCAGGTTGCCGACCTTTTGTTCGCCAAGGCGGCCGAGCGCGGCATGACCCTGGTGCTGGTCACGCACGATCCGGCCCTTGCGGCGCGCTGCTCGCGCCAGGTGTCGATGCGCTCGGGCCGCATCGAGGATGCGCCGGTAGCGCAGGTCAAGGTGCCGGCCTGATGCCACTGTCGCAGACGCTGAAGCTCGCGTTCCGCTTCTCGCTGCGCGAGATGCGCGGCGGGTTGTCGGGTTTCCTGATCTTCCTTGCCTGCATTGCGCTCGGCGTCGCTGCAATCGGCGGGGTCAATTCGGTGGCGCAGGCGATCACCGCAGGCGTTGCCGACCAGGGCCAGACGCTGCTTGGCGGCGACTTGCGCTTCCAGCTTAACCAGCGCGATGCGACGCCAGCCGAAAGCACCTTCCTCGACCGCCTCGGCACTGTGTCGCACAGCGCCAATATGCGCTCGATGGCGCGGCTGGATGACGGCTCCGACCAGGCGCTGGTCGAGGCCAAGGCCGTCGACGACGCCTATCCGCTCTATGGCGCGATCGAGACCGCGCCGCGGCTTGGCAGAAAGGATTTGTTCGGCGAGAAATCAGGCGTCTTTGGCGCCGCCGCGCCCGACCTGTTGTTCGACCGGCTGAATGTGAAGATCGGTGACCGGCTGAAGGTCGGCAGCGCGACATTCGAATTGCGGGCCAGGCTGGTGAGCGAACCGGATGCGGTGTCGGACGGTTTCGGCTTCGCGCCGCGGCTGATGGTCTCGACCGCGGGGCTTGCCGCCTCTGGGCTGATCCAGCCAGGCAGCCTGGTCGAGAATGCCTACAAGGTTCGGCTGCCGGCCGGCGCCGGCGAGGCCGATCTCAAGACCATCCAGGATCGGGCGGCGAGCGATTTCCCTGAAGCCGGCTGGTCGATCCGCACGCGTTCCAATGCGGCGCCGGCGCTGTCGGCCAACATCGAGCGCTTCTCGCAATTCCTGACGCTGGTCGGGCTGACGGCGCTGGTCGTCGGTGGCGTCGGCGTTGCCAATGCGGTGCGCGCCTATCTCGACGGCAAGCGCGGCGTCATCGCCACCTTCAAGAGCCTTGGCGCCTCGGGCGGCTTCGTCTTCACCGTCTATCTCGTGCAGATCCTGATGATCGCCGGCCTCGGCATCGCGCTTGGCCTCATCCTCGGCGCCGCCATGCCGTTTGCTGCCAGCGCTGCGCTCCAGTCGGTCATTCCGGTGCCGGCTAAAGGCGGCTTCTATCCCGGTGCGCTGGCTCTTGCCGCGCTGTTCGGGCTGCTGGTGACGCTTGCCTTCGCGCTGTTGCCGCTCGGCCGCGCCCGCGATGTGCCGGCGACCGCTTTGTTTCGCGAAATGGGGTTCGAGGGCCGCGGCTTTCCACGCCTGCCCTATCTTGCCACGGCGGTCGGCATCGCGCTCGCTTTGGCGGCGCTCGCCATCCTGTTTTCCGGCGACCGGCGCATCGCCTTGATCTTCGTCGGCGCGACGGTCTTTGCCTTTCTGGTGTTGCGCCTGGTCGGTGCGCTGGTGCAGTGGGTGGCGCGCAAAAGCCCGCGTGTGCGCTCGGTCGCGCTCAGGCTCGCCATCGGCAACATCCACCGGCCCGGCGCGCTGACGCCGTCCGTCGTGCTGTCGCTGGGCCTCGGGCTGACGCTTTTGGTGACGCTGGCGCTGATCGACGGCAATCTCAGGCAGCAGATCTCCGGCAGTCTGCCGGAACGGGCGCCGAATTTCTTCTTCGTCGACATCCAGAATAGCGAGGTCGATGCCTTCTCGACACTGATCGGCAAAGAGGCGCCGAAGGGAACGCTGGTCAAGGTGCCGATGCTGCGCGGCCGGGTGATGGCGCTGAACGGCGTTAGTGTCGACAAGGCCAATGTGCCATCGGAAGGCGCATGGGTGCTGCGCGGCGATCGCGGCCTGACCTACGACGCCAAACAGCCGGCCAATGCGACATTGACCGAGGGCAGCTGGTGGCCGGAGAACTACAGCGGCGAACCGCTGGTCTCGTTCTCCAACGATGAAGGCAAGGCGCTCGGCCTGAAGCTCGGCGATACCGTCACCGTCAATGTGCTCGGACGCAATGTAGCGGCCAGGATCGCCAATTTCCGAGAGGTGCAATGGGAGACGATGGGCATCAATTTCGTCATGGTGTTCTCGCCCAGCACCTTTGCCGGCGCCCCGCATGGCTGGCTGGCGACGCTGACCGAAAAGGATGCCACGGCAGCAGAGGATGCCCGCCTGCTCAACGCCGTCACCCGCGCCTTCCCGGCGGTGACGACAGTTCGGGTCAAGGACGCGCTCGACGTCGTCAACCGGCTGGTCGGCCAGCTCGGCACGGCGATCCGGGCCGCGGCCGGCGTGGCGATGATCGCTTCGGTTCTGGTGCTGGCCGGCGCGCTCGCCGCGGGAAATCGCGCCCGCATCCACGATGCCGTGGTGCTGAAGACGTTGGGCGCCACGAGGCGCACGCTGATCGCGGCGTTTTCGCTGGAATACATGCTGATCGGCCTGGCCACCGCGGTGTTTGCGTTGGCTGCCGGCGGCATCGCCGCCTGGTACATCGTTGCCCGCATCATGACGTTGCCGTCGCATTTCATGCCGGAGGTGGCAGTGGCGACCTTGGTGTTTGCGCTGGTGATCACGGTCGGCATCGGCCTTGCCGGCACCTGGCGGGTGCTCGGGCACAAGGCGGCGCCGGTGCTGCGCGACCTCTAGGCCCAAAACGGCAAGGTTGGCCGAATCTGCCGTTTCCGATTAAATCTTGGTAATGTGCAGTCATGGAAGCCCAAGAAAACCGGCTTCCGGAGATTCACCAAGCGTTGCAGCCCGTTACGGTCTTGTTCTTGACGTCAAGAACCATCATATTTCGCCACAGGCATGCTGGAGCCCCGCCAGCGGCGCCCAGGTCCGAAAGGGCCTGACACCGTACGGGGCAGAAGCAACAGAGGATTCCAATGGCTGAGCCCATTCGCAACTACCAGACTTCGGCCGTGCCGGGCGCGCGCGCCGACATCGACCAAGGCCTGCGCACTTACATGCTCAAGGTCTACAATTTGATGGGGCTTGGCCTCCTCATCACCGGCGTCGCCGCCTGGGGCGCTTTCCAGCTCGCCGTCACCGGCGACGGACAGCTGACCGCTTTCGGCACGCTGATCTATGCCAGCGCCTTCCGCTGGGTGGTCATCCTGGCTCCGCTCGCCGCCGTCTTCTTCCTGTCGTTCAGGATCCAGTCGATGAGCGTGGCCGCGGCGCAAACCACCTTCTGGGTCTATTCGGGCCTGGTCGGCCTGTCGCTGTCGACCATCTTCCTGGTCTACACCGGCGCCTCGATCACTCAGACCTTCTTTGCCACGGCGGCCGCCTTCGGCGCGCTGTCGCTCTACGGCTACACGACCAAGCGCGACCTTTCGGCGTTCGGCTCGTTCCTGGTCATGGGCGTGGTCGGCCTGGTGATCGCCATGCTGATCAACATCTTCCTGCAATCGTCGGCGCTCGGCTTCGCCATCTCGGCGATCGGCGTGCTGATCTTCGCCGGGCTCACCGCCTATGACACGCAGACCATCAAGGAAATGTACTACGAAGGCGATCAGGCCGACGTTGCCGGCCGCAAGGCGATCATGGGCGCGTTGAGGCTATATCTCGACTTCATCAACCTGTTCATGTTCCTGCTGCAGTTCATGGGCGATCGCCGCTAGGCGGTCTTCCCATCAGGCAACTGGACCAGCTGATATCAAGAGGGCGGCCAACGGCCGCCCTTTTCTTTTGTGCCGGCCTTTGCTGTCATGGAGGCAGATGAATCGTCTGCATAAATCATGAGCACTATTTCCATCCGCGCGGCCTTGGAAGGCGACCTCGGCCGAATCACCGAGATCTACGGCGATGCCGTGACGCATGGCACCGCGAGCTATGAGCTGGAGCCGCCCAGCCGCACTGAGATGGGTGGGCGCTTCGACAGCCTGACGGCGGGGGGCTTTCCCTATCTGGTGGCGGAACGAGATGGCGCGCTGCTCGGCTACGCCTATGCCGGCGCGTTCCGGCCGCGCCCGGCCTACCGCTTCATCGTAGAGGATTCCGTCTATGTCGCGCCTGATGCGAAGGGCCAGGGCGTCGGGCTGCTGCTGATGCAGGCGCTGATTGAAGCCTGCCGTATGGCGGGCTTTCGCCAGATCGTCGCGGTGATCGGCGACGGCCATGCAGACAGCGCCTCGGTGCGGCTGCATGAAAAGCTCGGCTTTCGCCATTCCGGTCGCCTGGAAGGCTCCGGCTACAAGCATGGGCGCTGGCTTGACACGGTGTTCATGCAGCTGTCGCTGAATGGCGGCGTAACGGTTCCGCCCGATCCGCATTCGCTGCCGGAGCGGAAGTTTCGTGAGAGCCTGAGGAGGGGAATTGAGGAGAACTGAAGAGAACTGAAGAATTGAGGATCCGAATAGCTGAGAACAAACCCGGCGGTATTTCGACCGTTACATCCTCTTTTTTCAACTTCAGCTCTTCAATTCCCCAATTTTCAATTAGGCCTGGACAATCTTCAGCTTAGCATCGAAGACGTTGAGCACGCGACCGAGTTCCTGGCCGCGCTTGAGGATTCGGCCGCCGGCGGCGATGACGGCGAAGGCGCCTTGCCGGCGCGCCAGTTTCGGATCCTTGACGATCTGGAACAGCGGCACTTCGCTGGCCCGGCGGAAGACTGAAAACACAGCCCGATCAGACAGATGATCGATGGCATAGTCGCGCCATTCGTTGGCGGCGACCATGCGTCCGTACAGCCTCAGGATCTCGTCGAGTTCACGCCGGTCGAAACGGACCGGCTGGTCGAGGCGTTCGCGTCGCGCCTCGTGCAGCGGGATCAATATTGCGGATGCGTCCCCATCCTCCGTCCCACCGCTGCGATCGGTCATCCCGCGATCCCTTTGAAAATGAATCTCGCTTGCAGAAGTTGGCGTGTTCGCCGTGGAATTGCAAGGCCCGGCTAACCATCCCGGGACCGCGCTGTTTTCGCAACGTCCAGTCACTTTTATAAAACGCGGTGTTTGAATTGGTGATGCCTCGCCACATTTCCGCCTTTTTTTATCCGCGCTCATGCCCCAATGTCCGACGAATTTACCGGCGTTGCCTGAGACGGTTCGGTCCGGCACCGGCTCGTAAACCCCAAGCCCCCCGCCCACGGGTCTGCGTCGGATCGAACCAACCTCGGACTTTCCTCAGGGAGAGACCGGGTGCGACGATCCCAAAACCTAAATGACCGACGTCAGAAGCAAGCTGACGTCGGTTTTTTTGTTTTTGGCTGCTTGAAGAATTTGCCGGAGGCTGCGGTGCCCAGTTTGCGGGCGCATCCCCTCACCCGGATTGCCAGCCGAATTGCAACAGCAATTCGGGCCAATCCGACCTCCCCCGAGCGGAGAGGAGTTCGCGCCAGCGCTGATTCAGCCCCTTCTCCCCTCGGGGAGAAGGTGGCCGAGAGCGGCCGGATGAGGGGGCCTCTTAAGGCTTGTGAATAAACGCCGCGCCCAGAATAGGCCCTGGCAGGCCGTCCTTGCCGACCGATTGCAGCAGCACGGCGCAGCCGCCTTTCTTGGCGATCTCGGTCATCGGCAATTCGTAGCGCTGCGCCTTGCCGTGCCACATGCCGGCGGTCTGGATGCCGGTGACGGCGTTCCAGTAGGTCATGCTGCGGCCGGTGTTCTCGCCCTTGGCGACGGTCACCGTCTGCGGTGGTTCGAAATAGACGATGACGACATGGGCGTCGCTGGGGCCGCTACCGGCGTCGCCGGCATCGATCATGACGCGATCGCTGGTGCGGCTGACCTTGACGCTGACCCGCATGCCTTCACCGGATTTCTCCATGCGGGCAAGCGCGCCGTCGACCTCCTTGCGGCTGGCGCCGTTGACATGGCTGCGACCATTGATGACGGCTTGCGGCGTGTAGACGGAGCGGGTGCCGAAGGCGCGCATATAGTCATATTGCCGGTCGGTATTGTCCTTGCTGCTCAGCGTGTCCTGCCAGCCGAGATAGTCCCAGTAATTGACGTGGTAGGCGAGCGCGACGACGTTGTCCTTGGCCGCCAGCTCGGCAAAGAAAGCGTCCGCCGGCGGGCAGGAATTGCAGCCCTGGCTGGTGAACAGCTCGACCACGCCCAAGGGCCTGTCAATCTGCGGTTTGTCGGTCTGGGTCGTTCCCGATTCCTCGGCGAACCCGGTCCCGGCAAGCGCCGAGAAGGCCAGCGCAAAAGCCGCAAGCCGGAGAGGGTGTCGAGGTGCCATGATCGTTCCGATTCCCGCCGGTGACGCCGGCCTTGTTCTGGTTGCCCAGATTTGTGGCAGAAGCGACAGTCAACGGGAAGTCACGTTGCGGTGAAATTTTTGCTGCCGCAACCATGGGTATGGCCATCACAGGGGGAGCACTTCACCGCCCGGTTCGATCGGGAGCATGGCATCAGGAGCGTGGGGCAGATCTTGCTGAGCCCAGCCGGTTTTTACTCCTGTCGTACAGGGCGGGGCTTCGATCGGGTCGGGCAATGCTTTGGAAAGACTGGGAGTAGGGAGTAGGGAGTAGGGAGTAGGGAGTAGGGAGTAGGGAGTAGGCAGTAGTGAGTATTGAGTATGGAGTAGGTGGTAGTGTGAATAGTGTAGCTGGT
>NZ_JAMYUQ010000032.1:0-30929 GCF_040323095.1 Mesorhizobium sp. M0058 | reverse complement strand
CTCAACGGCCTGATCAACGTGGTGGCGACGGTGACGGTGACGGACGGCGATGCCGACGTCGTCTCGCAGCAAAGCACGAGCTCGGGTGGGCTATCGCTGACCTTCAACGACACCGACCCAACGATCACGAAACCGTTCGACGCTGATCCCATTACTGCGGGCATCCAAACCCCCGAGCATCTGGGCAACGCGGCAGGCCAGACGGCCAGCGGGAACTTCGGGTACGATATGACGGACAAGCACACGGCCGCAGAGTATTTGGCGGGCATCAGCGACTTTGTCGATACCGATGGTGGTCTGTTGGGGACCCAGATCGGGCTCACCGGCACGATCACCGGCGGCGGCGGTGGTAGTATCCTGACGCCGAACGTTACGCTCGCGACGGAGACCGACACCTCCGCGACGTTCAACTTCAGCTTCACCTACGACAAGGACCCTGCGGATAACGTCCAGACAGGCACGGCGGGCGGCACCCTCGTCTTCGACAAGGTTTTGGACACTTATACGATCACCCTGACCGACCCGCTCGAAGGCTTCAGCTTCGACCTTGTCCACACCAGTGAGCTCTTGTCCAAGCAGCCCACGGGCAACACAGGCCACCCGCAGATCGTATTGGAAAAGTTGCAGGCGGATGACCCGAACACGGCGGCTGACGAAGACTTCTTCGTGCAGTTCACGGCGAACTCGGTCACCAACAAGACCGGGTTCGGTCTTAACACGACCGGCGACAGTGACGGCCCGAACGCGACACCCGCTGACAAAGCGTGGAACCCCGGCGATCTGGTCACCAACAACCACGAGGATTGGGTGTCTGCGACGCAGACCACCAACGGTGTGGCCGGTGACACGATCCAGAAGGGCGAACTGCTCACGTTGCGGTTCTTCGACAACAACGTCGGTATCGCAGCCGAGGTGCTGCAAACGCCGCAGACCTCGGCCTTCGCCGGCAGCATGGCCATCAAGTTCGACGGCATCGGCAACAGCGAGGACCTGATGCTGATCCTCAACCTGGCCGACAACGGTGCCGACAACATCTTCGGCACCGCGGACGACACCTCGATCACGCGGGCTATGTACGTGTCGAACGGCGATATCTACAAGATGGGTCAGGTCCCGTCCCCCTACAATTCAGAGTTCACGCTCGACAACAATGACGGCCTCGTGATCATCGAGCAGAACGACTACAACGCAGCCGGCGAAGAGTACTTGCTGCAAGGTGTCCAGATCATGCAGTCGGGTAACGGGATCACCGGCAACGGCACGGCGATAGACCTGAACAGGGCGACCGGCGCGACCGGCGGGAGTAATGCGACCAGCAGCCTGGTGAACTTCGACGGCACCGACAACGACGTGCTGAAGATCGTGGACATCGCCTTCAGCACGACCGTGACCGAGACGCCATCAGCCAGTCTCGACTTCGCCTTCCAGGTGGCGGACGCGGACGGGGATATGACAGACATGCAGCACATACTTGTCGACGTCGCCTGACAGCTGACCGACGGGGGCGGCCAGCGCCGCCCCCGTATCAGCATCCGCGATCAGTTGCATGGGGGACGTCGTTTCAATGAAGAAAACCAAACAACCGCGCCCTGCCCTGCAGGTGGTGATGAAAGAGGCCAGACGCGCCATCCGGCCGCTTATCTGGTTCAGCGGCGGCATCAACGTGCTGATGCTGACCGGGGCGTTTTATATGCTTCAGGTCTATCACCGCGTGTTGTCCAGCCACAGCCTGGAGACGTTGGTGATGCTGTCGCTGATGGCGGCGGCGGCACTCGCGACAATGGCGGGGCTGGAAGTGGTCCGCGGCCGTCTTCTGGCTACCGTCGGATCGTGGATGAACGCGCGGTTGGGACCAGTTCTCCTGACGGCATCGGTCGAATATGCCGCCTCGGCGCCCGGTCAGGCCAACGCCCGTCCGTTGCGCGACCTGGATCAGGTGCGCAATTTCTTCACCAGCCCGAGCATCTTCCCGATCCTCGACGCGCCTTGGGCACCGCTGTTTTTCGCCGCCATATTCTTCATGCACCCCTGGCTTGGCTGGTTGGCGCTGGGCGGCGGGATCGTCCTGTTCGCGTTGGCGTTGCTCAACGAATACATCACACGCAGGCCGTTGACCGAGGCCGCAAGCGCACAGTCGCAGGCATACGTGCAGGCTGAGGCGGCAATCCGCAACGCCGAGGTCGTCCAGGCGATGGGCATGTTGAAGCCACTGATGGAGGGCTGGAAGGCGCAGCAGGACGAGGCAAACAAGGGACAGGTTCTTGCCGCCAATCGTGGCGGCGTCATCGCGGCCATCGCGCGTTGTCACCGGCAGGCCCTGCAGATGGCGATACTGGGTCTTGGCGCCTATCTGGTCCTTCGCAACGAGGCTTCACCTGGCATCATGATCGCCGCCTCGATCCTGATGGGGCGCGCATTGTCCCCGGTCGAGCAAGCGATCGGCACATGGAAGGCGACGGTGGGAGCGCGTGCCGCTTACCGGCGTCTCACCGCAGTCGCTGGACAGCATCTGGAGGTCACAGCGGTTCTGCCGCTGCCACGGCCGAAAGGCAGGTTCGAGGCCGAGAACCTTGTGCTTGGCCGCCAGGGTGGCGAGCCTATCCTGAAAGGGATCAGCTTCCAGCTCAAGCCCGGTGAAGCAATGGCGTTGATCGGCCCGAGCGGGGCCGGCAAGACAAGTTTGGCGCGAATACTGGCCGGTGCCTGGCGTCCATCCGGGGGGCGTGCCTTGCTGGACGGCATGGATGTTGCACAATGGGCAGCGGAGGACCGTGGTCACCATGTCGGTTACCTGCCGCAGGACATCGAACTCTTCGCCGGCACCGTCTCCGAAAACATCTGCCGCTTCGCGACACTCAACCCGGCGGTCTTCAACAACGTGGTCAAGGCCGCGCAGTTGGCGGGCGTTCACGAACTGATCAAGGGGCTGCCGAAGGGTTATGCCACCGAGATTGGCGAATCCGGCGCGGTGCTGTCAGGCGGGCAGCGCCAACGCATCGGGCTGGCGCGGGCACTCTACGGCGACCCGCCGCTCATTATCCTGGACGAGCCCAATTCCAACCTCGACCGCGACGGTGAGGACGCATTGATCGCAGCCCTTGGCGCGGTCAAGGCGGCGGGCGCGACCGTTATCCTGATCGCGCACCGACCAAACATCATGGAGAAAGTTGACAAGATATTGGTTCTCAACCGGGGCCAGCAAGATCTCTACGGTTCGCGCGACCGTGTCTTCAACGAACTCGCCGCGCGCATCCGCCAGGTCAATCAAATACCGGCGGCCCCGGCGCCAGAGATCTCCACCACCGTGATCGGCGTCAGCAATGGTGCAAGTCCCTCTCCAAAGCGTACGTTGGGCACGACTGTCGTGGCGAACCAGGCATGAAAACGAGAACCGATATGAACGTCGTGCCGTTACCCCTCCCACCACCCTCCCTGCTGGAACCGGTACCCTTGCGTCTTGCGGGCGTGACGTCTACCGGTTTCGCGATCATGGTCCTGTTCTTCGGCGTCGCCGGGGGTTGGGCGGCGCTGGCGCCATTGGACAGCGCCGCCGTGGCGCCGGGCGTTGTCAAGGTCGCCGGCGATCGCAAGCTCATCCAGCACCTCGAGGGCGGCATCATCGCGGAACTGAACGCCGCCAACGGTGATATCGTCACGGCCGGCAAGGTTCTCGTCCGGCTCGACGATACACAGGCAAAGGCGCAGCTTGACCTGATCCAGAACCGGATAGCCACGCGAGAGGCGCTGGCCGCGCGTCTGAGGGCCGAGCGTGACGACAAGGCCGAGATTGCGTTTGATCCGGCGTTGCTTGCAAACCCCGCCGCCGCCGTAAGGGACGCGGTGGCCGCGCAGCGCGACGTGTTCGCGGCGAAGCACCACAATCTGAAGGACGAACGGGAAATTCTCAGCCAGCGCCGTCAGCAGACCGAGGAAGAGATAACGGGACTGGAGCAGCTTATCGTCACCAAGGACAAGCAGATCGAGGCGATCGAGGGGGAAACCAAAGACCTCGAGAGGCTACTCAAAAAGGGGCTGACCACCCGCGAGCGGAACCTGTTGCTCAGACGACAACAGCAGGAGCTCGAGGGCGAGCGCGCCACCAACATCGCCGCAATCGCTCGTGCCAGAAGCGCCATGGCCGAGATCGACATGCAAATCCTGAACCTCGGCACTGTACGGCTGAATGAGGCCGTCGATGAGTTGACCAAGGTCGAGGCGGAGTTGTTTGACCTCAGACAGGGGGAGCGCGCCGCCAGGGACGTGCTTACCCGCACCGATGTCGTCGCACCGGTTGACGGCATCGTCATGGATCTGAAGGTCCACACCGCGGGCGGTGTCGTGAAACCCGGCGAGACGTTGATGACAGTCGTACCGCTCGGGCAACAACTCGTGGTCGAGGCCATGGTCAAACCAGAGGATGTCGAGACGATCACCGCCGGTCAGCCCGCGCGCGTCAGCTTCCCGGCCTTCGCACGCTACAACCTGCCGCCGCTCGATGGCGTCGTGGAGATCGTGTCGGCCGACCGCATGGTGGACGAGCGCAGCGGGGCACCGTATTTCGCCGCGACCGTGTTGATCGACAAAAGCGAGCTCGCCAAGCTGGAAGGCCGCAAGCTGCTGCCCGGCATGTCGAGCGAGGCGATGATCCGGACGGGTGCTCGCACCGTGCTTGCGTACCTCGCCGAGCCGATCACGCAGAACTTCCGCCGGGCAATGCGGGAAAAATAGTCAGGCCGCTCTGCTGGCCCACAGCACCCCACGCTCGAAGATGGTGCGCATTTGCGGGACGGAAAACTCATCCGCGGTGTGGCCGAGCGCGCTGAAGAAGACGCGGCCCTTGCCGTAGCGGCGCTTCCAGACCACGGGCATGACGACGCCGTCGATGAAGTCGAGATGCTCACCGCTGAACGTCGTCGTCGCCAGCACCTCGTTGCTCGGGTCGACATGCATGTAATACTGCTCGGAATGGTAGGCGAAACCCTCGATACCCCTGACGATCGGATCGTCGCTGATGATGTCGACACGGTAGTCGATGATGTCGCCGGGGTGCGCGACCCATTGGCCGCCGGTCATGAACTGATAGTTCGGCTCGTTGCGAAAACTGTCGCCGATGGTGCCGTGGAAGCCGGCAAGGCCGGTCCCGCCGCTGACGGCGGCGGCGAGGTTTTGCAGCTCCGGTTTATCGATCGTCGACATGGTGATCACCGGCACGATCAGATCGATGGCCGGGAGCTGCGGATCGGCAAGCGCCGATGTGCCCTCTTCTGTCCGCACCTCGAAGCCATGCCCGGTCAATATCTCGCTGACGACAGCGGCGCTGCGAGCCGGCGTGTGGCCTTCCCATCCGCCCCAGAAAATCAGTGCCGTCTTGCTCATGCTCGTCTCTCCTTTGGTCGGCAATATTGATAGGCAAGCGGAACGCTTTTGTCTTCCCTTCCATGATGGGCATTCTGGGACGGGCATTTCTGGTCGGAAATCACGACCCGGCGATGAATTCCGTGGATGAGGACCGATTGGCCGCGCTGGCGTCTTGTTTCAATGCCGGGCTGCACTCAAATCAGCTGTCTTCGCGTTTGCGCAGACATCGGTCCGATCCGCCGCAACCAGCCGGAGCCTTCCGGGGAGACCGCTCTATGAGTTTCGACCAGACGACTGTCGCCGCTTATCTGGAAGTCATCACCATCAACCTTGTGCTGTCTGGCGACAATGTCGTGGTGATCGGCATGGCGGCCGCAGGCCTCGCCAAGGCGTTGCGGCAGAAGGCGATCATCGCCGGCATTGCCGCGGCGGCGGTGATCCGCGTCGTCTTTGCGGTGATCGCGGTGCAACTGCTGGAAATTCCGGGGATCATGCTGGTCGGCGGCATGCTTTTGTTCTGGGTGTGCTGGAACATGTTCCAGGAGTTGCGCTCGGCCGGCGACGGCGAGGACGTCGACACTGAAGCCGTAGCACTTGCGACGGCGCGGCCGGCCAAGGCGCTGCGCACCGCGATCCTGCAGATCGTCGTCGCCGATGTCTCGATGTCGCTGGACAATGTGCTGGCCGTGGCGGGCGCCGCCGCCCACGACATGAATGCGCTGGTGTTCGGTCTCATCCTGTCGGTGGTTCTGATGGCGGTCGCCTCGACGCTGGTGGCGGCGCTGCTTGCCAGGTATCGCTGGATCGGCTGGCTCGGTCTGGCAATCATCGTCTATGTCGCGGGAAATATGACTCTGGACGGCGTCGAGCAGATGAGAACGGTCGACTTACACGCGCTGCTCTCGCCAGTTGCAAGCTAGATTCTCCTGGCGATCAAATGATATCGAAAATCCGCCCTGGGTTGAGAATGTTGTGCGGATCGAACGCCACCTTCAGCCGGCGCATGGCTGATATTTCGGCGTCGCTGCGCACGAGGTTCAGCCATTTCTTCTTGTCGAGGCCGATGCCGTGCTCGGCCGAGACGGCGCCACCGCATGCCGCCACGCCGCGATAGATGATCTCATAGGCGGCCGCCGGTTCCGTGGTGTCGACCTGATAGTGCAGATTGCCGTCGCCGAGATGGCCGAAGACGTAGATCTCGGCGCGGCTGTCGACGGCGTGGATCGCGGCTTCGGCGTTGCGCAGGAAACCCGCCATGGTCGCCAACGGGATGCTGATGTCGACGCCGATCATGCCCTCGATCGCAAACAGGAAGCGGTTGGCCTCTTCGCGCACATCCCATAGCGCACGGAATTCGCGTGGCGACTGCGAGACGACCACGTCGTCGACGATGCCGTCCTCGACCGCCTGCATCAGCACCGAAGCGAAACGCTCGCCGTCCAGCTCGGCCTGGCTGCCCTGGATCTCGGCCAGCACATAGACGGGCGCGCCGACAGGCAGCGGCGCCGGCGCGGCCATGCCGGCAATCATGGCGCCGTAGAGCGGCGAGAAGTTTACCTCATAGGCCGAAAGCAAGGGCCCGAGCCGCTGCTTGAGCAGGTCGAGCAGCGCAATGGCCGCCTCCAGCGAGCCAAGGGCGCAAAAGGCGGCAACCTCGGTGGCGGGCTTGGGATGCAGCCGCAGGCAGGCGCGAGTAACCACGCCCAGCGTGCCTTCGCTGCCAATGAAAAGCTGGTTGAGATCGTATCCCGAATTGTCCTTGGCCAGGCCACACAACGAAGTCAGGATCGAGCCGTCGGCAAGCACGGCCTCCAGCCCCAGAACCTGGGCGCGGTACATGCCGTAGCGCAGCACGCGAATGCCGCCAGCATTGGTGGCGATGTTGCCGCCGACCGTCGCCGTGCCGCGCGCGCCGATATCGACGCCGAACATCAGGCCGGACGCATCGGCCGCTTCCTGCACCATTTGCAGCGGCGCGCCGGCTTCCGCGATGATGGTTGCCGCGGCGCGGTCGGGCGCTTCGACCGCGGTCATGCGCTCCAGCGACAGCACCGCTTCGCCCGGCTGCACGCGCGCGCCGCCGGCCAGCCCGGTGCGGCCGCCATGGACGACCAGCTTCTGGCCGATACCACTGCATAGGCGCAGGATTTCGGCGACGTCGGCGGCGTTGCGCGGACGCAAGACCAGTTCGGGCTGGCCGCCGCCCTTGCCGGAGAGGTCGTCGCCATAGCGCGGATCGATAGCATCGCCGATCACAATCGCGGCGGCATCGAGCCGACGATATAGCTGGGAAAGAAGCCGATCGATCTGTTGTGTCATGGTGCCTGGACTTTTCAGCGCTCTTTGTGACCGAGACTTTGATGCGCGACAATTTTCGCGTCAATTGAACAAATTTACGCACGGTATAACCTGTCATTGCGCGTTGAACCCACTGACGTTTCCTGTAAATTTCGTCTGCCGTTGCGTGGCGGACGCGCCGGCTGCAGGACCGTGGGCAGCGTCAAGGGATGACCGAGGTTCTGGCGCGTGCCAGACGAGGATTGAATGCCGATGACGCACAAGACGATGGAGGATTTCGCCCGCTCCTGCGGCGTCTCCAGGCCGACGCTGTCGAAATATTTCGACGATCCGACCAGCGTCAAGCCGGCAACGCGCAAGCGCATCGAAGAGGCGTTGCGGTCGTCCGACTACCAGCCCAATCTGTTTGCCCGCAACCTCAACCGCAAGCGCACCCGCGCCATCGGCATTGTCGTACCGACGGTCACCGATCCCTTCTATTCCGAAATGGTCAGCCGCATCGAGCTCAGGCTGCGCGACGAGGGCTACTGGCCGATCGTCATCTCCTCGCATGGCTCAACCGAGCTCGAAATGGAGGCGACACGTACCATCCTGTCGCTGAAAGTTTCGGGCGCGCTGATCGCGCCGCTCGGCTTGCGTTCGGACCGGCGCACGCTGGAGAAGCTGACCCAGACAATGCCGGTCGTCTATTTCGACACCTATCTTGAAGGCGGCACGCCCTTTGTCGGCAACAACAATGCCCAGAGCGTCTCGACCATCGTCGACTATCTCTGCCGCTCCGGCGACGCCCCGATCTATTTCGACATCCCGCATGTCAATCACAATTCGCCGGAGCGCCTGAACAGTTACGTCGCCGCGATGCGTCAGCTTGGCCAGGAGCCGGTGGTTATCGGCAACACCCGAGACTACACATGGGATTTCGAGCGCATCGGCTACGAGCAGATGGAACAGATGCTCGGGGCCAGCGGCCTGCCGGGCAAGACCAGAGGTCTGCCCGGCAAGACCGGGGGTCTGCCCGGCAAGACCATACTGTGTGCGAATGACCGCCTGGCCTTCGGCGTGATGGCGGCAGCCTTCGCGAAAGGGCTGAAGATCGGCCGCAAGGCCGATTGCGACCTGCGTATCGCCGCCCATGACGACCATCCGCTGAGCCGCTACACCTGCCCCGCACTGACCACCATCGCGCAGGATTTTGCCGCCATGGCGGGGCGCAGCGTCGAGACACTGCTCGCTTTGCTCAACGAGGATACGGCAAACGTCGCGCCGAAGGTCAGCCTCGACGCCGCCCTGGTGATGCGTCAGTCCGCTTGAGCCTTTCCAAAGGCAGGATCGAAGCTTCGCCACGCGGCAATGGCGGCGGCAACCGCCTGTCTCGCTGCCGGGCCGTGACGGCCCATCGAGACGAAGCCGTGGATCTGACCGGGCCAGTGTTCCAGCACGACCGGCACGCCGGCCTGCTGCAGACGCCTGGCATAGGCCTCGCCTTCGTCGGCGAGGATGTCGTGACCGGCGATGGCGATGAAGGTGGGCGGCGCACCGGCGAGGCTTTCCGCCTTCAGCGGTGAGGTACGCCAGTCGCCGATGTCGGCGGCATTGCGGATATAATGGTCGCGGAACCAGGCCATGCTCGAGGCGGTCAGGCCAAAGCCTGCGGCGAAGCGGCGATAGCTGTCGGCCGTCTGCCCGGCATCGGTGTTGGGATAAAACAGAAGCTGCGCTGCCGGCGGATTTTTGTCCCCCCGCGTGAGCAGGCCGAGCACCGTGGCGAGATTGCCGCCGGCGCTGTCGCCGGCAACCGCGATGCGGGCAGCGTCGATGCCGAGTTCGTCCGCGGCGCTTTGCATGAAGGCAAGTGCCGCTCGGCAATCCTCTATTGCCGCCGGGAATTTGTGTTCCGGCGCCAGCCGGTAGTCGACGGAAACGACGACAGCGCCTGCCTCGTTGGCGAACCAGCGGCAGATCTCGTCATGCGAGTCGAGATTGCCGATTACCCAGCCGCCGCCATGGAGATAAAGCAGCGCCGGAGCGCCTGCCGAAGGCGCGCCCTGCCCGCGATAGATCCTGAGCCTCAGCGGACCGCCGGGTCCTGCAATGATGCGCTCGCTGATCGACGCGACCAGCTCGCGCTCGCCTTGCAGGGTCGGGAAGCCTTCATTGTAGGCGCGGCGCGCCTGCTCAGGCGTTCCCGTTTCGAACGGCGGCGCGCCGGCCTGGCTGCCGAGCTCGAGCACATGCCGGGCCTCCGGATCTAGGGGCGACGGGGACGGTGGCGATGGCGTCACGGGCGAACCTCCGTCAGGCAAGCAGGGTTGCGGCTTCGTCTTCGCCAAGCAGCGGCGGCTGGTCGACCGTGCCGTTGACGGCAACCGAGCCACGGCTTTCGCCCGAAGCCAGGATCGCCTCCATGATCTCAAGCACATGCAGCGCCAGCTCACCGGAGGCGCGCGGCTTTCTGCCCGTGGCCAGCGCGCGCGCCAGATCGGCGACGCCGAGCATGCGGTAATTGGCGCGGTCGGGCGCGGAATAGGGCCAGTTGCGGGCGCCGTAGAGTTCGCTCTCGCTGGCGAAAACGGCCCAGTCGGCGCCACGTTCCGACAGCGAGACCGTGCCGCCGAACGTGTCGGGATCGGGCAGCCTGAGCGAGCCTTCGGTGCCGTGCAGTTCGATCGGATGGTTGGAGTGTTTGAACACATCCCATGAGGCGCCGAAGGTGACGGTGGCGCCCGAGCGGAATTCGAGCAGCGACATTATGTTGGTCGGCGTGCCGACCTTGAATGTCGTGTTCTTGAACGGCCCGTCGGCCGTGATCAGCCTCTCCTCCTGGCCGCGCGTCGCCATCGCCATGACGCGCTCGACCGGCCCGAGCAGGTTGACCAGCACGGTCAGGTAATAGGGACCCATGTCGAACACCGGACCGCCGCCGGGCTGATAATAGAATTGCGGATTGGGATGCCAGTGCTCCATGCCCCGTCCCATCATGAAGGCGGTGCCGGTCACCGGCTTGCCGATCGCGCCGTCATCCATCAGCCGGCGCGCGCGGCGGCCGGCTGCACCCAGGAATGTGTCCGGCGCCGAGCCGATCAGCAGGCCGCGCTTCGCGGCCTCGGCGACAAGGCGGCGGCCGTCGGCGGCGGAAGTTGCCAGCGGCTTTTCGGTGAAGACATGCTTGCCCGCCGAGAGCGCTGATAACGAAATGTCGAAATGCGCCGCGGGGATTGTCAGGTTCAGCACGAGGTCGATATCGGGGTCGGCCAGCAGCGCGTCAACGCCCAGGGCGCGGATGCCGTATTCCCTGGCGCGCAGCTCAGCCATGTCAGCGGAAATGTCGGCGCAGGCGCGTAGCTCGACACCACCGAAGAGCGCTGCATTGCGCAGATAGGTCATCGAGATGTTGCCGCAGCCGATGACACCGATGCCGAGCTTTGTCTCTGATTTTCCGTGCATTTCCAGCTTTCCTCCCAAGCCATGGGCATGCTGCGCAACCGTTGCAGTTCCCACGACCCCCCGCAATCCGCTATACAGGACTTTAAATGTTGACGCGCGTAAAATTTTTATAGAGCATGTGAGAGTTCTGGCGCAGGATTGGGAGGCCGCCAGCGTGAGGAGGAGAACATGACCGGCATGAAAAACGGCCGACGGCCGCTGCGAAGCCCGTGGGTCATGCGCGCTTTCCGTCGCGCATCAGAGACCGGGATGGGTTCAGGCATAGATCACCTTGGCCCCGATCCTATCAAGCTCGCTGCGTATTGGACCGGGCAGGCCATCGTCGGTGATCACCACATCGACGGCCGACAGCGAAAATGCCTTGGACGTCCCGCTGACGCCCCATTTGCTCGAATCGGCGAGCAAGACAACGCGCCGGGCCATGCGAACGAGGTTTCGCTTCGTTCGCGCCATGTCTTCGTTCACGTCGACCACATCCAGTGACGAGTCTATCGCATGCGCTCCAACAAAGACCTGATGCGCTACCAGGCCGCCGAGAGCCGTATCGGCATCGGTGATCAGCGTGCTCACCGTGTCGGGATAGACCCGGCCGCCGATCATATGAACGTCGAGCCCGGGACGATGCATAAGATGCTGCACGATGTTCATGGCCGTGGCCGCGACCACGACATTGCTGAGCGGCGGTAACTGCATGGCAAGCTGCATCAAGGTCGAGCCACCGTCGAAGATGACCGACTGGTTGTGCTCGAAAAGGTCGAGCGCCGCCCGGGCGATGCGCTTCTTTGCGTCGAGGTTCGTTTGCATCCGCCGCGCGAACGCGGCCGTCGTCGAATCGGTGGTCCGGGTCACCGCCCCTCCACGGGTCTTGGTCAGCAGTCCCTTGCGGTCCAGTATTTCGAGGTCGGAGCGCACCGTGACCTCCGACACGCCAAACCCGTCCGACAGGTCCTTGATGCGAACCTGTCCGCTGCGTTGCACCTCGCTCAGGATCGATTGGCGTCTCTGCTCCGACAACATTGCCCTGCCCTTGCCTGCCTGCGCCGAGCAATCGCGCCGGCCTCGGCTCACCTTACCGAAAAATATGGAGATTCGAAAGCTTTCGAAAGATTGTTTTTCTTTTTTCTTTCGGAAACACTGGATCGAGCATTTTTAAATCAACCGATCAGGGAATTTTGGACTCATGAGCCTAGGAACCAAGGTGCGCCTCGCGCGCCTCTTCTCGCATCCATCGGGGAACCTTTTTGGCGGCGCGGTCGACCACTTCGTCGGCTATGGCGACGTGCGCAAAGGCGGCCTTGCCGACCTGCCGGGTGCGCTCGCACGCGTCATGGCGGGCAAACCCGACTACGTCAGCATCCAGCCTGGCACCGCGCGCCATCTGTGGCCGCAATATGCGGGCAAAGCTTCCCTGGTGATTCAGGCGGGCTGCTTCACCGCGGACGATCGCATCAGCGAGTTGATCGCAACGCCCGAGGACGCGGTGCGCGCGGGGGCCGATGCGTTGGCCGTGGCCATTCCGGTGCGCGGCGCGACGGAGGGCAAATACATACGCTGGCTGACCGATTCGGTGAATGCGGCGGCCCGCTACGGCATGCCTGTGGTGGCGCATATCTACCCTCGCGATTTCACCGACGGAGCAAAGATCGTCTTCACCCCCGACGAGATCGCCTATGCGGCGCGCATCGGCTACGAGTCCGGCGTCGACGTGATCAAGATCGGCTACACCGGGGATTTCGAGTCATTCAAAGAGACCGTCCGGACCTGCCCGGTGCCGGTTGTCATCGCGGGCGGTCCAAAGACCGATACGCTGCTCGGCGCGCTTCAGCAGACGGCGGACGCCATCCGTGCCGGCGCGCACGGCGCCGTGGTCGGCCGCAATCTCTGGGGGCACGGCGATCCGGAGAAGGCAGCGCTTGCCTTTCGCGGCGTCATCCATGACGGCCTTTCGGCGCAAGACGCCCTGGCGAAGGCGGGTGCCTGAACGATGCCCACCATCCCCTCGATCCTCGGCTTCGGCGCTATTGCGATCGACGACATCGTCTACGTCGATCAGCCATTGTCGGCGGGCAAGGGTAAGGTTCTGCAAAGTACCCGCGCCTTCGGGGGAAATGTCGCGACGGCGCTGGCCGCTGTCGCGCGGCTCGGCGGAACCGCCGGGTTCGTCGGATGGCTGGCCAGTGCCGCGGACGACGCGGTGCAGCTCGATCTCGTGGCGAGCGGTATTGAAACCGCATTCGCGCCGCGCCATCCCGACGCGCGCCCGGTGCACTCGCGGATCACCGTCGGCTCGGACGGGGAAAGGTTCATCGCGTATGACGACGATGCGATGCTGGGCACAGCTCCGGACTTTCCGGACGATATCCTCAGCCGCGCAACCGTCCTGATCGTCGATAGCTATGCGAACGGGTCGCTGGATGTCGTGGCTCGGGCTCGCGATCTCGGCCTTGCGATCCTCGGCGATATCGAATGGAGCAGCGGCCCCGCCACGGAGCGGCTGATCGCGCTCTGCGACCATCTCATTCTTCCACTTAGCTTTGCACGGACTGCCACGGGGCGCCGATCGCCTGCCGAGATGCTCGATGCCTTGTGGTTGCCATCGCGATCCGCCGTGGTTCTGACCGATGGAGGCAGGGGTGTGTACTATCGCGGCCGTGAAGAGACAGGTCTCTGGCACCTGCCCCCGCACCGGGTTGCGGTCGTCGACTCCACAGGCGCGGGTGACTGCTTTCATGGCGCCTATGCCTATGCGTTGACGCGCGGAGCCGACACCGCGGGCCGGGTGGCATTCGCGGCCGCGGCGGCGGCCGTTTCGATAACGGGGCGTGGCGGGCGCGAGGCGCTTCCGACCGAGGACCAGGTCACGCAACTCCTGGCATCGGCGAACGCGCCGTCAGCAGTCGACCTGAAAAATGCGCATGTGGATGCTGGAGCATGACCTGAAACGATCCGACGAAACGTTTCGCAGGCGAACACAAGCCCAGGAGAATCATAAAAATCAGGGCTTATATTTGGGAGGGAGGAATATGGCAGAAGTCATTCTTGAGAATATCTGCAAAACCTACGGGAACAGTTTTCGCGCAATCGACCAGTTGAACCTGTCGGTTAAGGACGGCGAGTTCTTGATCCTCGTCGGGCCTTCCGGCTGCGGCAAATCCACGGCGTTGCGAATGATCGCGGGGTTGGAAGACATCACCAGCGGCAGCCTTCGGATCGGCGGGGTCGACGTCGTCGACATGCCGCCCAAGGACCGCGACATCGCGATGGTGTTCCAGAGCTACGCGCTCTACCCGCATATGACGGTATCCGAAAACATCGCCTTTTCGATGCGGCTGGCAGGCAAGCCGAAGGCCGAGCGCAAGAAGCGCGTGGACGAGATCGCCAAAACTCTTCAGCTGACGTCTTTGCTGGACAGCAAACCCGCGAACCTGTCAGGCGGGCAGCGTCAACGGGTTGCCATGGGCCGCGCCATGGTGCGCGAGCCGGCCGCCTTTCTCATGGACGAGCCGCTTTCCAATCTGGATGCGAAACTGCGTGTGCAAATGCGCGCCGAAATCACCAGCCTGCAAAAGCAGCTCGGCGTCACGACCATTTACGTGACCCACGATCAGATCGAAGCGATGACGATGGGCGACAGAGTCGCGGTGTTGAAAGGCGGTGTGCTGCAGCAGGTCGACACACCCAAGAGGCTCTATGAATCGCCGGTTAACGCCTTCGTTGCCGGCTTCATCGGCTCTCCTTCGATGAACCTTTTCGAGGCGACCCTGAAGGGCGGCGAGCTCGCTTTTCGCGACTTCGCCGTCCGGCTGCAGGATGCAGCCTTCGTGCGCAGGCCGGCCTTGAGGTCGTATGCGGGACGCAAGGTCGTGTTCGGGATCAGACCGGAGGATCTTTATGACAGCAGCCTTGAATCCGGTCGCAAGTTTCAGACGATACCGGCCAGGGTGACCTCGATCGAGGAACTCGGCTCCGAACAGATCGTCCACATGAACATCGACGCGGTCCGGGTGGACTCCGGCGATCCGGATGCGGTGGACGATTTCGGCCTGGCGTCGAACGCGGTGGCGAGGTTCGAGCCGATCAGCGCCGTCCGCTCCGGCTCGGAAATCCGGTTGGCCGTGGATGATGCCAAGTTCCATTTCTTCGATCCCGAAACGCATCTGGCGATCTGAAGATCTGCGGAAGACCGCAGGCGGGAGCGAGGTGCCTGCGGAAGATACAAGAAGGCTTCTGAATGAACAGACGATCGTCCGCATTGTGCGGCCGATCTTGAAGAAGGAGGAGAAAATGATGTTTCGGATACGACCCGCGATGCTGAAAATAGCCGCGGCCGCATGGTTGCTTGGTGCAACCGGCGCCATGGCGGACACGACGCTGGAATTCACCCAATGGTGGGAGCCCGAATTGCCGGCCGGCTCGCTCAGGGCAATCATGAACGACTTCGAGGCTGCAAACCCCGGCATCAAGGTGACGCTGGTCAGCGGTCCCTATGCGACCACGCGAGACCAGATCTCGGTCGGCGCCGCAACCGGAACGCTTAGCGACGTCGTCGGTCTCGACGGCGCCTGGGTGAACAATCTGAACGCGCAGGGTGCGCTGGCCGACATGAACCCGATGATGGATGCGAGCGGGTTCGACAAGACCCAGGTCGCGGATATCATCAAGGTGGACGGCAAGGCGGTGATGTTTCCCGTGGCTTCGTTCGTCTATCCGGTCTTCGTCAATCTGGACCTCGCCGCCCAGGCAGGCGTGACCAAGCTGCCGTCGACCCGCGGGGAGTTTCTCGAAGCCGCCAAGAAGATGACCCACGCCGACAAGAACCAGTATGGCTGGGTGCTGCCCTTGTCGCTGCAAACGCCGTCCGGTGTCCAGAACGACCTGATGTCGTGGGTCTGGGCCTCGGGCCAATCGATGATGGTTGAAGGCAAGCCGGCTCTCGAGGGCAAGCCGGTCGTCGATATGCTCACCTTCGTCAAATCGCTGAACGACGCCGGCGTCATCTCGCCCGGCATTGCCACCAAGACCGAGCAGGAAAAGGTCGAGGAATTCGTCAACGATCGGGTCGGGATGATGATCGACTCGCTCGCGCATGTGAACCTTATTCGCGAACGCAATCCCAAGCTGAACTTCGACCTCATCCCGGTCCCGGTCGTGGCGGACTACAGCGGCAAGCGCGGCCTTCCCTACGCCTCCTGGGGCATCGGCATCTCCGCCGCCTCGAAACATCAGGATGAAGCCTGGAAGCTCGTCCAATATCTGATGAGCGAAAAGGTGAATGCCAAGCTCGTGTCGCTTGCAAACGCCTTCCCGGGCAACGTCAACGCCAAGCCCGATTTCGTGACCTCGGACAAGGCTTTCGCCAAGGCTTTCGAAATCTTCAAGACCGGCTATCTCGCCAACGAGTTCACGGGCCTGCCGGTGGCTGAAGACCTGATGACCCAGTTCGACGTGGAGGCTCAGAAGATGCTTGCCGGCGAGCAGTCTCCGGAACAAGCCGCAACCAACGCTCAAAAGGGCTGGATGGCGAAATTCTGAGCGGCCCATTGCCCGTTTGCTATCTTCCACCGGGTGGCCCGGCCTCGCCAGGCCACCCGTCAACAACGGATCGGCAATTTGAGATGGACCTTTTTTTGAAGCGCACCTTCCTCTTGAAGGCACATCCCAGGGATCGCACATGACCGGGCAGAAGCGCTCCCACCATCGACTGAAACGAGCGGTCGCACCCTATCTCTATCTGTCACCCTCGCTCCTCATAATCGGCCTGTTGATGCTGCTGCCGATGGTGACGGTGATTGGCTATTCGTTCCAGAACAGCGCGGTGCTGCGTCGCGACCCGTCCTTTGCCGGATTGAAACACTACCAGGCGATCTTTGCCGATCCGGTGTTCTGGGCCTCGCTGTGGCACACGCTCTACTTCACCTGCATGAGTGTCGTCTTCCATATGACCATCGGCATGCTCTTCGCACTCATGCTGAACAGCGACCGCATCAATCCGACGCTGCGCAATGTCCTGCGCGTGCTCTACATACTGCCCTGGCTGTTCACCGCGGTGATTATCGCGGTGATCTGGCGCCTGCTGCTTGAGCCGAACGGTGTCGTCAACAGCGTTCTCATGCAGATGGGCATCATCGGTTCCAAGGTCGAGTGGTTTTCCTCGCCCGCGACCGCGCTGCACGCCGTCACCTTCGCCAATATCTGGGCGGGCTACCCGCTTTTCATGGTCAGCCTGCTCGCAGGCTTGCAGGGCATTCCCAAGGATTTCTACGAGGCCGCCGATATCGACGGCGCGAAGGCCTACCAGAAGCTGATCTTCATCACCATTCCGCAGCTGATGCCGATCATCATCAGCATCTCGCTGCTCGACTTCATCTGGACCATGCAGGTCTTTCCATTGATCTGGATAACGACGGGTGGCGGTCCGATCTACTCGACCGAGGTCCTCAGCACCTACACGTACAAGCTGGCGTTTTCGAGCTACAACCTGTCGCAGGCCTCGGCGAGCGCCGTGGTCATCCTGCTGATCTCTCTCGGCCTGACGCTGTTCTACATCCGCTATCAAAAGGCTCGGTAGTCACATGAGGAAAAGACACACACCGAAAGACAGGCTGATCACCGCCGCGCTCCATGTCGCGCTTGCCGCAGGCCTCTTGTTCGCGGCCTTCCCGATCTACTGGATGCTGAGCAGCTCGTTCAAGTCGAATACCGAAATCTTCGCCCTGCCGCCAACCGTCCTGCCGAAGGCCTTCACGCTGGAAGCGTATGCGGCCATCCTTGGTGATCCGGTAAAGCTGCGCTTCTTCTTCAACAGCTACTTCGTCGCCGGAGCGGTGACCGTGCTGACGGTGCTGATCGCCTTGCTGGCAGCCTATGGGTTCAGCCGTTTCAATTTCCGCGGCAAGGGCAGCCTCAACACTCTCATCATCAGCACGCAGACGATCCCGCCGATCACGCTTTTGATCCCCTTCTTCGGGCTTGTCGTCTCGTATGGCATCTTCGACACCTATGTCGCGCTGATCCTGACCTATCTGGTGTTTACGCTGCCCTATGCGATCCTGCTGATGACGGGATATCTGAACACCTTGCCCCGCGACCTCGATGAAGCGGTGGCTGTCGACGGCGGCACCAGTTGGACCGCACTGTGGCGGGTGATCGTCCCGATTTCACTGCCTGGTATCGTGGCGACGTCGGTCTACACCTTCCTGTTGTGCTGGAACGAATTTCTCTTTGCGCTGACACTGACGAAGTCGACGTCCATGCGCACCGTCCCGATCGGCATCCAGTTGTTGATGGGGCAACACGCCTTCGAATGGAACCAGATGATGGCGATGAGCGTGCTCGGCTCGCTGCCGCTCCTGGTCATCTACCTGGTTGCCCAGAGGTTCTTCCTCGCCGGCATGACCGCGGGCTCGGTCAAGTAGGGTATCCCTCGAACGGAGGTGGAATCAAGGAATGAAAGGATGACCGTGAA
This sequence comes from Mesorhizobium sp. M0058, assembly GCF_040323095.1. Lineage (NCBI taxonomy): Bacteria > Pseudomonadati > Pseudomonadota > Alphaproteobacteria > Hyphomicrobiales > Phyllobacteriaceae > Mesorhizobium > Mesorhizobium sp. M0058. The sequence goes on along the minus strand of NZ_JAMYUQ010000032.1, from coordinate 12,364 downwards.
AGACCTGAAAGTCGGCTGCCAGACCTTTACCTGGGAAATGCTGGGCGACCGTTTTGCCGGCGGCCCGGACGATCTGCTCAAGGCGATCGCCAATGGCGGCTATGCCGGCATCGAGATTACCGACACGATGATCGGCCGCTATGCCGGCAAGCCAAAGGAGTTCGCGGCCGCGCTGAAATCATCCGGGCTGACGCTCGTCTCCTTCGCCTTCGGCTCCAAGAGCGGTTTCACGCTCAGGGATGAGATCGGCGCCGACCTCGAGACCGCCAAACGCTGGATCGACTTCGCCGCCGCCTTTCCCGGCGCGCTGGTGTCGATGGGCTCGGCCACGATCGTTTCCGACGGGCCGCGCGACGACAAGTTTGCCATCGCCGCCGAGGTCTACAACAAAGCCGGCGAGCTCGGGCGCGAGGCCGGCGTCCAGGTCGCGGTGCATCCAAGCTCGCATCACAACACGCTGCTGTTCGACCGCGCCGACTACGACCGCATCTTCGGGCTGCTCGACGCCTCGCTGGTGGGCTGGGTGCCCGACACCGGCCACATCTTGCGCGGTGGCCAGGACATGGCGGATACGCTCACCACTTATCGCGACCGCATCCGCTATGTGCATCTGAAGGATGTCGACGCGAATGGAACCTGGGCGATGCTCGGCAAGGGCGTCTGTGACACGGCGAAGGTGATCGAGATCGCTGGTGCTGCACCCAATTTCAACGGCTGGCTGGTGCTGGAGGAAGAGTCCGAAACGGCCGCCGCCGACCCTGCCGGCGCGGTCAAGACCAACCGCCAGACAATGCGCGGCTACGGAGCCTGAGACGATGACGACGAACAAGCCCCTGTCCGGCCCCGCCGCAATTGCCGCCCTGCCGCGCAACCGGCTTATCGGCGAGTTTTCGCTGTGGTCGGCCGACCTCGCCAATATGGAGCGCGATTTGAAGCGCATCGAGACCCATGCCGATGTCCATCATATCGACGTCGCCGATGCCCGCTTCACCCCTGGCTTCCTGTTCTTCCCGGATCTGGTGGCGCACATCGCCAAGCTCACCGCAAAGCCTGTCCATGTCCATTTGATGGTCGAAGCCGAGATCGTCGAGGAACAGACGCGCCAGTTCATCGAGGCCGGCGCCGACCTGATCAGTGTGCACGCCGAAAACGGCGAGACCGGTCTGCGTGCCGTGAAACTGGCGCGTGAACTCGGGGCCGAGGCCGGCGTGGTGCTGCGGCTGGAAACACCGGTCGCGGCCGTCACGCCGTTCCTGCCGGAAGTGGCGTTCGTGACGCTGCTCGGCACTTCCATCGGCGTCAAGGGCCAGAGCCTGTCCGATCAAGCGTGTCCGCGCCTGATCGAGGCGCGCGCGCTGATGCGCAAAGCCGGCCGCGAGGCCGACATCGTGCTCGCCGCCGATGGCGGCATCCGCCACGAGACCGTGCCGCTGCTGCGCGCCGCAGGTGCGGAAACCGTGGTGCTGGGCTCGCTGGCCTTCGGCGATCCCGACCTTGCCCGGCGCATGGCCTGGCTGCACGGGCTGGAGGTCGCCGCCTGATGACCAAGCTTGCGCTCGCCTTCGATCTCGGTGGCACGGCGCTGCGCGGTGCGCTGGTCGAAAGCGATGGCCGTATCGTCGCTCATGCTTCAGCGTCGACGCTTGCCGGTGCGGGATCGGAGGCGGTGATCAGCCAGATCGTCGCTTTGGCAGGCACGCTGCTTAGGGAACACCCGCAGGCAAAGGTCGCCGGCATCGGCGTCGGTGCGCCGGGGCCACTCGACCCCAAGGCGGGGATCGTCATTGCGCCGCCAACGCTGGCCGGCTGGCATGATGTGCCGCTGATCGACATTCTGGGGCGGCATTTCGGCCTGCCGGTGCGGCTGGAAAACGACGCCAATGCGGCGGCGCTCGGCGAATGGCGTTTTGGCGCCGGACGCGGCAGCGGATCGCTGGTGTTCGTGACCGTATCGACCGGCATTGGCGGCGGCGTCGTCGCCGATGGCCACATCTATCACGGCAGGCGCGGACTGGCGGCCGAGATCGGCCACATGACCATCACCGGTGAAGGCGACCGCTGCTTTTGCGGCGCCATCGGCTGCTTCGAGGCCGTTGCCTCCGGAACCGCGCTCGGCCGCCGCGCCACGCGACTGACCGCGCCGGGCGACGGCTCGCTCTTACGACGGCTGTCAAATGATGGCGACGTCTCGGCCAGGCATGTCGTAGAGGCTGCCAAGGCCGGCGACGCCAACGCTCTCGACCTGATCGAGGCGGAAGCACAATGGCTGGGCATCGGCTTCACCAACCTGCTTCATCTCTATTCGCCCGATCTGATTGTCATGGGAGGCGGCCTTTCCAACGGGTTCGACCTTCTGGCACCGTCGATCAGAGCGGTCATCCAGCAGCGGGCGATGCCGGCCTATCGCGACGTGCCGATCGTGCAGGCTGAACTCGGCGACCGCGCCGGGCTGATCGGCGCCGCCAGCCTGATCCTGTGGGAAGGCGGTGCGCCGCTGGCGATGGCGCAGGACGACAAGGACAGAGGCGCGACCCCCGATGCCACGGAGGCACGCCATGGCTGAACTCGAGCTGCGCGGCGCGCGCGAAGATGGTGAATGGTCCAGTTTGAATGCAGCGCCAAGGTCCCCGAAGAGGACCCCTACCCTTCGCGATTCCAGCTGGCGTATTTTCGGATCGTTTGCCGCTTGTCTTCCGACAAGCCAACAAGGAGATTCTCCTCGAGATAGCCTTGCCGGATGAGATTGGCGAAGACCTGTATTAGCTGTGAATAGCGATAGTCGAACATCTGGTCCATCTTCCGTCGCTGCTGCAGCAGAAGTCTTCGACATCCCACATTTCGGAAGGCGTTGCCGCAACGTGGGCCCTGCTCTTGAGTTCAGCCAGCATCTTGTCGAGCGCCACCTTCAGCGCTGCGTCATAGGCAGTGCGGGCGACTTTCTTTTCGGACGGAGACCATTTCTCATCAGCGGTCATCGACTGTCTCTCTCAAGTTCGCGGCGGCCGTCATCCGGTAAAACCTGGGACGCAGGACAACCCCGCCGTTGGGACCAATCTACTTTCCGCAATGGTGATCGTTGACCTTGTTCAGCGCATTCGCGTCCGGCCCGACCCGGTCGTAAGAGCACGGGCCGGCCGCCGTGGTGATCAGCATCTTGTCATAGTAGCGCGGGCCGCCGAACAGGGCATAGACGAGGTCGCGATGGGCGGGAACGTAGCGTTGCTCCGGTTCCGGCTGGCGATGGCGGTGCTTCTTCTCCTTGGCGAGCGCTGCGGTAGACAGGCTGCAGCCAAGCGCGAGAACAAGGGCGGAGATCGCGAGGATCTTGATGGTCATCGGCAATACCCTTCTGACGGTTCGGAATCGCAGCATATCCAAAAGCGTGGGCCGAACAAAGGTTCCCTGATTACCATAGCCAGCGAAATCAGCCTGTAACGGCACTGCGCGCGCGCCGCCGTTCGGCTGCAACCAGGAGGTCGACGAAAGCGCGCACCTTGGCCGGCCTGAAGCGCGCCGGCGGGAAGACGGCATGGATGCCACCGGACGGCAAGGTCCAGTCCGCGAACACCCGCACCAGCCGGCCGCGCGCAATGTCGTCGGCGACACTGTAATCCGGAAAGATGCCGAGGCCGATGCCGGCCAGCACGCAGGACAGCACGCCTGGTGTCTTGTCGCAGCTGACGACGGGGTTGAGTTCGGCCAGCACCGTTTCCGTGCCCCTCGAGAACAGCCATTGGCCGACCCCGCGCAACTGGGCGTTGCCGACCCAGGGCAGCGACTTCGCCTGCCTGGGGCTGGCTTCCCCAGGCAGCCTGGCGGCCAGTTCCGGGCTGGCGACGACGAATTGCTGCAGGCTGCCCAGCCGCCGCGCCAGATTGCTGGAATCGGCAAGCCAGCCGACGCGGATGCCAAGATCGATCTGCTCGTCGACCAGGTTGCTGACCGCATCGTCGAAGATCGTCTCGACCCGCATTTTCGGGTATTTTCTGATGTAGGCGGCGATGGTCGGCGCCACGACCTTCTCGCCATAATCGAGCGGCGCCGTCAGCCGCAGCGTCCCCGTCGGCTGCGCCGCTCGCTGCGAAATGTCGCCATAGGCTGCCTCCGCCTCGCGCAGGATGATCGCGGTCCGGTCATAGAACAGACGACCCTCTTCGGTCGCCGTCACGCGCCGGGTCGTGCGCCGCAACAGCGTAGCGCCAAGCTCTTCTTCGAGCTTGCCGACCTGATGGCTGACCACAGCCTTGGCAACATCGAGACGGTCGGCAGCGGCCGTGAACGAGCCGGTCTCCACCACGGTGGCGAAGTAGACGAGCCGGTTGAGATTGAGGAGTTCGGTCACAGGCCGCTCATTGTCCGATTTTATCAGACAGTTTGTATGATTGATCGCTATTTTTCGCAAGCCGTCCAGCTGTCATCTATCGGGCAACAGAATGAGGCCGCCATGACCAATGTAACCCTAACCTATCTTTTCGACCCGCTCTGCGGTTGGTGCTATGGCGCCACGCCGATGCTGGATCGACTGGCCGCCGGGACCGCGCTCGAACTGCTGCCGGTGGGGCTTTTCTCCGGTGCCGGCGCGCGGCCGCTGGATGCAGGCTTCGCCGCCCATGCCTGGGACAATGACCAGCGCATCGCACGGCTGAGCGGACAGCGCTTCAGCCAGGCCTATCTCGACAATGTGCTCAATGTCAGCGGCACCTTGCTCGATTCTTCCGCTGCCACCATGGGCATCAACGCCGCCGGACTGGACGACTGGCGCCAGGAACTTGCGGCACTGAAGGCGATCCAGCATGCCCGCTATGTCGACGGCCGCGATATTGTGACGGTTGACGGCGTCGCCGCGGTACTGGCCGACGCCGGCATGAGCGACGCGGCAAAGCTTTTGAAAGCGCCGACGCAGGCGTTTCTGGCGAAGCATGACGACCTGGTCAGCCGCGGGCGGACATTGTTCCAGCGGCTGCATGCCAATGGCGTTCCCGCGCTCGCGGTGATCGGCCAAACGGCGCCGCGCCTGATCGGCGCCAACGCGCTGTTCGGCAGCTACGACAATCTCGTCGCTCACATCGAGGCGGCGTAGTCCCAGAAATTCTCCCCAGACGAAATTCTCCCCAGACGAAAGGAAAATCCCCATGAAAATCGCACTTATCGGCGCGTCCGGCCAGGTCGGCTCCCGCCTGCTTAAGGAACTCTCCGATCGCGGTCACAGCATCACCGCCATTGCCCGGCATCCAGACAAGATCGCGGCACTTCCGGGCGTGACTGCCAAGAAGGGCGACGTCTTCGACAAGGATGGCCTTGCCGCCCTGATCAAGGGTCATGACGCGGTGATCTCCTCGGTTCATTTCCTCGACAGCGATCCCGATACGCTTATCGCAGCCGTGCGTGCTTCCGGCGTCAAACGCTACCTCGTCGTCGGCGGCGCCGGCAGCCTTGAGGTTGCGCCCGGCAAGCGCCTGGTCGACACGCCGACCTTCCCTGATATCTACAAGGCCGAGGCGCAGAAGGGCGCCGACTTCCTCGACACGCTGCGGACGGTCGACGATCTCGACTGGACCTTGCTGTCGCCTTCGGCGCTGTTCGTCGCCGGCGAGCGGACCGGCAAATACCGCATCGGCAAGGACACGCTGCTGACGTCCGACAAGGGCAGCAGCATTTCCTTCGAGGACTATGCCATCGTCATGGCCGACGAGATCGAAAAGCCGGCGCATATCAAGCAGCGCTTCACGGTCGGCTACTGAGCGCACTTCATTGACAGGTGGGCCACTCGACGGAGCGGCCCGCGCCGGTTCCTATAGACGATAGTGCCATCGGAGTCTCCGATGGCACTATCGCTTTCTTCCGTTTCCACTCCTGCCGCCGGCCTGCGAACTCTCGCCCGGAGCGGTTCAGGACAGGAACGGAAACATGGCAGACATAGACATCTCAAAATCGAAAATCATTATCGTTGGCGGCAGCTCCGGAATGGGGCTGGCGTTGGCAAGGCGGTGCCTGGTCTCAGGCGCCGAAGTCATCATCGTCGGCCGCAGTGAAGCCAGGCTCAAGCGTGCCGGCGAGGCGCTGCAGAACCCTTCCGCTTTGAGCGCCGTCGCGGCCGATATCGCCAGGGAGGATCAGTTCGCTGACCTGTTCAAGCGAATTGGCCGGCTCGACCATATCGTCAGCACCGCCGCCGACATCGAAGGCGCCTATGAGCTATTGCCTTCAGTCGACCTGAAGGCGGCGCAGCGGGTCGTCGAAAGCAAATTCTACGGGCCGCTGCTGCTCGCCAAGCATGGCGCGCCGCAGCTTTCGGCCAACGGCTCCATCACCTTCACCTCAGGCATCGCCGCCTACCGGCCGGCGGCGCGCGGCTCGGTCGTTGCCGCTGTCAACGCTGCGCTGGAAGGGTTGGTGCGGGCGCTGGCGGTCGAGTTGGCGCCGGTCCGTGTCAACGCCGTCTCGCCGGGCTGGGTCGACACGCCGATTTGGAGTTTTGTGGCCGGCGACAAGAAGGACGAGACGCTCGATGCAATGGCCAGGCGCCTGCCGGTCGGCCGCGTCGGGCAACCGGACGACATCGCCGATGCCATCGCCTTTTTGATGGGCAATGGTTTTACGACAGGGACGGTTCTGCATGTCGAGGGCGGTCACCGGCTGATCTGAGCGCAGCGAAATTCCTGGCCGCGGCCGCCAGCAGCAGTTTCAGCGCCGGCGGCTGGACGCGCCGGCGGCGCCAGATCATGACCAGCGACGCCGTGCGGGCCGGACCGGCCACGGCAATTCGACGATCTCGCCGCGATCGAGCGCGTCGGCAACGGCCAGCCGCGGCACCAGGCCCATGCCGACACCAGTCGCCACCAGGCCCGCAATGGCGCCGATGCTGCCGACTTCGGCGGCAAGTTTCTGGCGCTGCCATCTCGGCAAAGGCAGTGTCGAACAGATGCCGGTAGACGCATCCGGTTTCCGTCACCACGAAACGCATCGCGGCGAGCGCGGCCAGGTCGCTCTGCCCCGATGCGGGCGCATGTTCGGGTGAGGCGACAAGGACCAGCGGCTCGGCCGATATCGTGCGCCGGGCCAGGCGTTCATCCAGACCGCCCTTGTCGAAACAGAAGGCGACGTCGATCTCGCTCTCTTCGAGCTGCCGCAGCAGGGCATCGCTGCCGGCGATTTTGAGCCGCAGACCGATCTCCGGGTGGTCGCCTCGAAAGGCCGCCAGCCATTGCGGAAGTTTGACAGTGGCAATCGTCTCCAGCGCGCCGACCGTAACCGTTCCGGCGGTCATTCCCGTCGTTGCCTCGGCGGCAATACGCGCCTCCTCCGCCAGTTGCAGAATCTCTTCCGCATAAGGTTTCAGCGCGTCGCCGGCCGTCGTCAGGTCGAGGCCGTGGCGCGAGCGGATGAAGAGGACGATACCAAGTTCGCTTTCCAGCGACTGGATCTGGTCGCTGACGCTCGACTGCGCCAGATGAACCTCCCGCGCTGCGCGGGTGATGTTGCGGTGCCGCGCCACGGCGAGGAAGGTCTTGAGCAATCGTGGGTGCATGCCGTTTCCGGATCTGGTCTCAGTCCGATATTTCGGGCTTGGCCGGTCCATTTGCAACCCTGGTCCATTTGCAACCCCGGTCCATTTGCAACCCATTGACGCCGGCGTCATCTGGTTGCGGCAGACCAAGGGGCCAGAATTTCGCGGCAATGACCCGCAAGTTTTCCCACGGCCGGCGCGGTGGCCCAAGAGATCGCCTCTGGCAGATCGCATCGCACGTATGCTCTATGCCAAGCTGATTTCCAGCACCGATGGAAGGACCGACATGCCCCGCCCGCAAGGAACCATCGCCCCGATCCTGACGCCGTTCGAGAACGATGGCCGCATTGCCCGTGACCTGTGGATCTCACATGCCAAATGGGTGCTGGGCCAGGGCGCCCATTTGCTGTCGCCGTTCGGCACCACGGGCGAGGCACTGTCGCTCTCGCTCGACGAGCGCATGCAGGCGCTGGAATGGCTGGTTGCATCAGGCATTTCGCCGGGGCGCATGATGCCCGGCACCGGCGTCACCGCACTGCCCGAAACCGTCGAACTGTCGAAGCACGCGGTCGGCCTCGGCTGCGCCGCCGTGATGGTGCTGCCATCGTTCTTCTACACGGCCGCCGGGGACGATGGCCAGGCGCGCTACTACAGCGAGCTGATCGAAAGGGTGGCCAACCCGGCGCTGAAGATGATCCTCTACCACATCCCGCAGAACTCCGGCGTGCCGGTAAGCCCTGCCCTGACCGCCCGGTTGAGCGCGGCGTTTCCAGAGACGGTCGTCGCCTACAAGGATAGCGCCGGCGACTGGAACAACACGGCGGCGGTGATTGCCGCCGCACCAGACGTCGCGGTGTTCCCCAGCTCGGAGGCGCAACTGACCAAGGGGCTCGCCAGTGGTGCTGCGGGCTGTATCTCCGCGACCGTCAATCTCAACGCTGCGGCCATCCGCGCCCTCTACGACGCGACGATCGCTGGCCAAGACGTCACGGAAGCGGACGCCGCGATCAGGGCGTTCCGCAAGGTGATCCAGGATGCCGGCCTGATCCCGGCGATGAAGGCAGTGCTGGCGGTGCGCTCCGGCGACAAACGCTGGCTCAACCTGCGCGCGCCGCATGAGAATGCGACGCTGGAAAGCGGCAAGGCGCTGCTCACTGCGCTCGGTCCCGCAGCCGATCACATTGGCCGAGGTCACCCATGATGGCGGTTGGCGCAACCCACATGCTCGCATCTTTTCAATCGGCCTAAAGTGACGAGCCTGCCGCCTCTAACGCCGACACGGGCTTAAGCGGTCGCGGACGATCAGCCCCTTTCAGGCACAGTGCGATACCGCCATTGGCCCTTGAACGGTCAAAATCGAGGCGTACCATCGCGGTATCTGAAACTGAGTCTGTTTTCATTCGTCTGGGCTAATGTCCGGATCGGATTGGGTATTTTCCTTGGCAATGGATGCAACCCGCGGCGCAGCGATGCGCGGCAAATCGTTTGCCCATGTGGCGGAGGCGTCCTGGGGCAAGGGCCTCAGCACGCTGCTGCGCATCCTGCGCATGACGTTGCGCCATCCCTGGCAGGTTGCGATCACCATCTTCTCGACCTTCATCGCCGCGACGCTGCAGCTGTTCATCCCGCGCCTGCTGGGCCACGCCATCGACCAGGCGCAAGGCGTGATGGCTGGAGGCGGCGGCGCGGCGGCTGAGCAGGCGCTGTGGACGACGGCGATCACCTTGCTCGTCGTCAGCATTCTGCGCGGCCTCTTCACCATGGCGCAGAATTATTATGGCGAGGCCGTTGGCCACCGCACCGGCTATGAGCTGCGCCTGGCCTTCTACGAGAAGATCCAGCGGCTGAGCTTCTCCTTCCATGACCGGGTGCATACCGGCGACCTGATCACGCTTGGCCTGCTCGACCTCGACGGCGTGCGCATGTTCTTTTCCACCGGCATATTGCGCGTGGTGCTGCTCGGCGTGCTGATCGGCGTCGGCTCCTATCTCCTGATCAGCACCGATCTCGAGCTCGGGCTGCTCAGTCTGAGTTTCGTGCCGTTCGTCGCCTGGCGCTCCTCGGTCACACAGCTCAGGCTGCGCAGCACCTGGCTGACGCTGCAGGAGCGGCTGTCAGTGCTGAGCCGGGTGATGGACGAGAACCTCGGCGGAATCCGCGTCGTGCGCGCCTTTGCGGCGCAGCGGCATGAGCTGGAAAAATTCGACCGCGCCAAGAAGTCGGCGCTGGAGCTTGCCGACCAGCGCGTCGACATCCGCGTCTCTAACACCAGCGCCATGAATTTTTCCTTCCTGGCGGCCATGGGCCTGGTGCTGTGGTTCGGTGGCCAGAAGGTGATCGCGGGCCAGATCAGCGTCGGCACGCTGGCGCAGTTCCTCACCTTCATGACCATCCTGCAGATGCCGGTGCGCCAGCTCGGGCTGATGGTCAACTCGTTCGCCCGCGCCTCGACCTGCGGCACAAGGCTGTTCGAACTGCTTGACGCCGAACTTGACATCGAGGATGCGCCTGATGCCAAGGATCTCGTGGTCACCGAAGGCTTGCTGCGCTTCGACAATGTCGGCTTCCGCTACGCGGGCGCCGGCGGCCGGCCGGCGCTGTCGGGCATTTCCTTCGAGGCCAGGTCCGGCGAGACCGTCGGCATTGTCGGCCCGCCGGGCAGCGGCAAGTCGACCATCGCGCATCTGATCCCGCGCTTCTACGATGTGAGGTCAGGCGCGATCACCATCGACGGGCAGGATATACGCGAGGTCACGCTGCAATCGCTGCGCAAGGCGGTCGGCGTCGTGCAGCAGGACGCCTTCCTGTTCACCACCTCGATCGAAAACAACATCGCCTATGGCAATCCGTGGGCGCGCGAGACCCGCATCGGGCAGGCGGCTGAATACGCCCAGCTGCACAATTACATCATCGGGCTTCCGGCCGGCTACACCACGGTCGTGGGCGAGCGCGGGTCATCGCTTTCCGGCGGCCAGCGGCAGCGCCTGACCATCGCCCGCACCCTGATGCTGCGGCCTTCGGTGCTGGTCTTCGACGATTCCACCGCGGCTGTCGACGCCGGCACCGAGCAGCGAATCCGCACCGCGATGAAGCGCTTCGCCAAGGACCGCGTGACGCTGATCATCTCGCACCGGCTGAGTTCGCTGATGCATGCCGACCAGATCCTGTTCATCGAGAATGGCCGCATCGCCGAGCGCGGCACGCACCAGGAATTGCTGGCGCTGGGTGGTCGCTACCGAGCGCTTTACGACCTGCAGCTGCGGCCGGACGACGATTTGCCGGTGGCGGTGGGAGCCGCATAATGTCGACACCGGGTCACGACGAAAAAGAAGACACCAGCCGGCGGCCCACCAGGGCCGTCGTCGGTTCGCACCGCGACGAGGAAGAGGTCTTCGGCAAGGTCTACGATCCGCGCATCGTGCGCCGCATCTGGAGCTTCGTGAGACCGTATCAGTGCCGGATCTTCATCTCGGTGGCCGCCGTTTTGGTGTTCACTCTGACGCAATTGGCGATCCCGCTGGTCATCCGTTACGCCATCGACCACGGCATGGCGGCGGGCAAGGCCGACAGCTCCGTCATGAACTGGGCGATCGGTGCCTTCGCCCTGATCATCCTGATCAACTATGCCGCCAGCTATGTCCAGGAAAGCGTCGTCGGCAAGGTGGCCGAGAATGTGCTGTCGGATTTGCGCCGCGCCATGTTCAGCCATCTGCAGCGCGTCTCGCTGAGCTTCATGGACAAGACCGAGGTGGGCCGGCTGATGTCGCGCCTGCAGGGCGACGTCAATTCGATGCAGGAATTCCTCGAGACGTCGGTCATGTCGGTGGGCGACATCGTGCTTCTTTTCGGCATTGTCAGCGTGCTTTTGTGGCTCGATTTTCGTCTCGGCCTGTTGACGCTGTCGACCATGCCGGCGCTGTTCATCGTGCGCCTGTTCTGGCTGCCGCGCGCCAAGGTCGCCTTCATGGCCGCGCACGAGACCAACTCGATTGCCAATGGGGCGCTGGCGGAAGGCATCCATGGCGTGCGCACGGTGCAGAGTCTCGAACGCCAGCACGTCAATTTCGACCTCTATGACGAGAAGGTGCTGGCCAATCTCAGGGCTCACCTGACCTCGGCCAAATATGCGCAGGTGATGGTGCCGATCGTTGACACGCTGACCGGCATTGCGATGGCAACCGTGATCGTCGTTGGCGGTTCGATGGTGCTGTCGCACAGCCTCGACATCGGCGTCATGGTGGCGTTCCTGTTCTACATCCAGCGCTTCTTCGACCCAATCCGCTCGCTCACCATGCAGTACAGTGTCATGCAGCGCGCAATGGCGTCGGGCCAACGCATCTCCGAAGTGCTGGACGTGCCGGTCGACGTCAGCGACCGACAAGGCGCGGTGGCGCTGACGCGCGACATGGACGGTTCGGTCGAGTTCAGGAACGTCACTTTCGGCTACCGGCAGAACCAGCCGGTGCTGAAAAACATCTCCTTCCGCGTCAATCCGGGCGAGACGGTTGCGCTTGTCGGTCCGACCGGTTCGGGCAAGTCGAGCTGCATGGCGCTGGTGCACCGCTTCTATGATGTCTGGTCGGGCGAGGTGCGGGTCGGCGGCCACGATGTCCGTGACGTCACGCAGGATTCGCTCGGCGACCAGGTGGCGATGGTGCTGCAGGAGCCGTTCCTGTTTTCAGGCACGGTGCTGGAAAATATCCGCTACCACAAGACCGAGGCCACCCGCGAAGAAGTGGTGGGCGCCCCCCCGGCCCGCCGCGCGCCCCACGGCAAAGACCAATTTGAACCAGTCGAAAACCCCCACCACCCACACCCCGGCGGGCAAAGCTAGCAAGGGCCCCGCCCCCCGCTGAG
>NZ_JAMYUQ010000031.1:0-36190 GCF_040323095.1 Mesorhizobium sp. M0058 | reverse complement strand
CCTGATCAGCCCGCCAGCCGTGGCGCGCTGATCAGCCCGGCCCATGCCGGAGAGCACGGCGACTAATGCCGCCAGCTACACCACGCCGCGGGACACGATCATTTCCGGCGCCACAAGAGTCCTATTTACGATTCCAGCGCCTCGTTCGTCATTGAGAGTTGCGACCGCACGCGGCCCTGCGAGAGAACCAATGCGTATGGGATTCAAGAACTGCATCTCCTGGATTACTACAATGACCGGATTGTTGTCACCAGTATTTCTTCTAATATCTGCTCAATGTTCATAGTTGCTCCAAAGTTTCGCCTGCTTGAGCACTGACCTTGTCATGTCGCCTCAGGGCAGCAGCAGCGATATGGCCAGCATTTGATCGCGCTGGAGCAAATCTGCAGATTCATTGGTCACCTCATCAAGGTTTGGCGGCTCGGACCCTACTTCCTTGCAACTGTCGAAATCCTCAGCCCTTTGGCCAGCTCGGCTAACCAAGCCAGGCCGCCAGATCAGAAGGAGCACGCTTACGAAATACACCAGCTGAAAGAGCAGCGAACAAGCTAGCGTCGTGACGACCACTGTGCCGATGGAATGTGAAGCGAAGTAGACGGTCAGAGCGGCGGCGCAAAGGACTATTCCCAAGACGCGACAGAACATTCTTAAGGGCAATGCCGTTCTCCTGGATTGTCCACCAGATCATGCAGCGACATTGTCGGCCGCAACATGGGTCTGGCAGTTCTTCGGGCAGACGCGGGCGCAGGCTCCGCAGCCAATGCAGCGGCCAGGATGATCGACGGCCATGATCATGCGATTGAGCTCGCCATCGAAATCGTCGTCTTCGCCGTCGCAAGCGCCGAGGACTTCACCCGCGTCGTCGACGCAGTAAAGATGCATGACTTCGCGCGAGCAGACTTTGAAACAGCGGCAGCAGCCGATGCAGTTCGCGCCGTCTATAGCGGCGAGATATTCAGGCATCCATCCGGAGCCGTCGCGGGTGGTGAACGTGCTCCTCATCGTAACTTCTTCCTTGCAGCGAGCTCTCTCTTGGCGCAACTCGGCAAAAACGGCCGAAGCTTTCGGACTTTCGTCCCCATCTCATCCAGCTTTGACATAGATCCTTCCCCGATCGGTTTCTTCACGCCCGTGCCACTTCGGGATAGGCTCGATGGCCGCAGTCGGATCGTCGATCAGTTTCGTACCGGCCTCCGCAGTTGCCTGAGCGTCTCGAAGCCGAACCGGGTGGATGACTCGACAGAGCGACCCACCGCCCGGTCGTAAACGCAATCGTCCGCAGCCCCCTAGCTTTGGCGATGTCATAAGGCCGGAGCGCTCCTCGATCGCGAGCCCGACGGGGTGTAGAACAAGTCGAGCCTCCACAGCACGTCGAGCTCGGGATCGCCCATGAAAAGCATCGCACGGCGATGCTGCTGGTGACGATGAAGTTCGCCAGCAGTTCGGCGTCCGATTTGCCTTCCCATCTGCCGTAGGAGTCTTGAGCCCGGATCAGCCGCACCAGACATTTGACGAACGGGGTGGCAAGGGCCTCCTCGTCCTCGTTGACAGCCGGGCTGACCGCGGCATCAGACATTTCGCCTTCTCCTCATTTCAGTCCTCTTCCTCGAAGCACGATGTCTGTTTTCTGGGACGCCTACTTCGGGCACACTTGCGCAGCCGACGCCTGGCTCGGCGCCGCTGATTCCACACAATTGATGTCCTCGGCCGACCTTCAACACGTCCTCGGCTGCGAAGTCTTCCACGCGAATTCGCGTCGAACATCGCCTCCGCCGCAATGCCGGAGGCGATGAAAATTCGAGCCTCGATCCTGCTGCAAACGATCGACCAAGTGCTGCATGGACCCTCCTTGCTGCGGTTACGCCAGGGATATGGACGAATTGGCCAGTAAACCATTTCGACCAATCACCCTTTTTTATCTTCCTTCCTTGGCCGACCGCGCTTTGGCACCTTCGGGAAACTGTTTTGCGCAGCGGCAAAGAGAGCGCCGCAACAAGCCTTCGCACCCCTGTACTTGGCGAGGGCCTGCAGCAAATCCCGCAGATGCTGCTCTTTCAATTCGGCTGGGATAGGGTCCGGACCGTCCAGCGACGTCAGTGCCAGTTCGACTAACTCGATCGCGCGATCATTGTTGCCGTTCTCGTGATAGTACCGGGCGGCGGCGGGATAGGACCGGAACTTAGGACTGTCCCCTTGGGGGGGATTCAGCGCCAGGATGTGTTCGGACAGCTCCTTGCCCATCGCGAAGCGCTCAGCAGGGGGAAGGCGCGAATGGTCATTGGCCGGATGGAAAAGTTGGTCTAGCGCCGAAACCATCCAATCCTCGGTATTTTTGTCGATCGCGTCGCGAACCAATTGCCGCATCACGGGCAAGCCGGTCCACATGTCTTGTATTTTGTGAAGCAACAGATGCGCATGAGCCAGGCGGAAATTGAGGTCGTCCGGCATCAAGGCAATGCCCTCTTCGATAGCCCAGAGCGCTGTCTTCCAATCTTCCAACTTCACCGCCGCCCAGAACCTGTCATCGATCGGCTTCTTCAACGCTTGTCCGCGCGCCAGGGGTTCGCTTGTTGCGATCCGCTCCTGATCGGCCGCTTTCGCTTTGTTGCTGGTACGCCAGCTGCCCTTGAGCACTTTCGGCAAAACCTCACCTAGTTGGCTCGGATGACCGATAAAGGCGATGCAGCCGTCTCGGTCGACTACGAACGAGGTCGGAAGCCCGACGCAAAAGCTGGGTTCCCTCCAAAGCTTCTTCATTTCGCCTGTGAAGTCGAACGCAATCCGATGATTCAGATCCGGGCATTTTTCGGCCAACCACGCATCCAACTTGGTCCGGGCCTCTACGGCCGTTGGAGCGTCTTCATCAGCCGCGATCCCGACTACCTCAAGTCCGCTGTCCTTGTATTTCTCCTGTAGCTGCATCAGCTCGAGCATCTCCGCCGCACATAGTTCGCACCAAGTTGCCCAAAATTCGACGATATAGACTTTGCCGGACTGGAAGTCCGCAAGGGGCTCGCCACGCAGGCAGTCCTCCACTTTGATCGAAGGAGCCGGTGACCCCATCCGCAACATCATCTTGCCCTCCAAAGCTGTTGCCAAAGGTTGCGTGACCTTTATGGGCAAGTTTGTTCCCCTTGAGACGTGGCACGAGGGTTCAACGAGGGGAGAGCTGCTCGTCTTGCGCATCTGCGTGCATTCAACCTTCACTCAGTGTTGCTGAAACTTAATTCGCAAAGGCCGTGCCAACGCGCTCGGCGTGCAGTAATGCTGAGTATACTTAAAAATCTTCCCCGGGGGCTCAGATAGCCGGATGTATTGGTCGCGACATGTTTTCTGCCATTGTCAGGTCTTGGACACGCATCACCCGCTTCGCGTCGGCACAGAAGCGTGGCCACGGACATCTCGACATATAGGGACGAACAGATGGACATCATGACTTCGTTGGCTAGCGCCAGCCACGTCCGCCTCAAGCCTTGCTTGAGCTTCTTGCCGTTCCGGCCGCTCAGCGGAACGCCATTGCAATTGCAGGGGCCGCTCCCTCCGAGCATTGCCTCTGCCCTACCTCTTCCGCTTTGCGCTTGAATTCCTGGCTCGCAACGCCAGAGTTTGACGACGGAGCCGGTCATGTCCGGCTGCGTGTCGCGAATAACGCCAGATCGACGATGATGATCGTGCCGAAGAGAGCCGGGATCTGCCCGCATGTGCCGGGCCGGTGAACTCTCCCGGATTCCTGCTTTTGTTGTTCTGTATCCCTGTGCACAGGTCCTACAGGGACCGCCTGGTGCGAATGTGAGCGTTGTCGGAATTTGACCAGCCTCAAGGCCGCTCCGTCGCCACGCGGTGGGCCGGGCAGACTAAAACGCTGAAGATGCGGCCGCCCTCGCCGCTGACCCGGCTACCATCCCAGGGCGATGACACGTGATTGATGCCACCGTTCGCGCGCCGACGGCCGGCAAGAGCCCGACCGTCGGACTCGAAGGTCGGTGCTTTGGCCGCTGCACGGTCGTTGCCTTGTTCCGTTCCCGGCCAGTGGTGAAGGAAGTCGTGAACGATACGTTGAGTCTACGGTACGAACGCGGCCTGCCGCGCTGAAACGGCTCTCCTTCTCGACCTGACGCGGCTTGAGTATCGGTGTTTTGAGCGCATGAGGACGCCTGGGCTTCTGCCCGACCGTTTGTTTGCGCGCTACGGCTTGTCTCGGCGAACAGACACCGAGCGCGTAGAGGCGTCCGGGAATGTTCTTCGCAATGGCGTCTGCAAGTTGCTCGTGAGCTTCCCGAAACCTGCGCGTTCCCGCCACCTTTTCCTTCATCAGGCCAGGTGAGTAGAACGAAAAGCAACGGTGCTGCCTCAGAAGCAGTCAGCGAGCCAAAAACAGCGGCAATGGCGGCTTGCCAACTATCCATCTCGCGACACCGCCGAAGAGCCGCTCACGCAGCCGGCGATTGCCATAAGGGCCCATGACTATCATGTCGGCAGACGTGTCGGCTGCGCAGCGCGAGCACCGCGGCTGCCGATTTTCCGGCGCTCGCCAGCAGGTGAACCGACACCCGAGCACCGTGCCGAGCGAGATACGCAGCGATATCAGCTCCCGGCGCGGTCCCATTTCCGGTGCAGGTCGCCTCCGGATCCACTAGTGCGACACGAACTTCCTCAGCACCGGCTAGCAGATGCAGCGCTTCCCGAATCGAACGGGACGCCTCGACTCGCGAATCCCAGCCGACCAGCACGCGCCGTGGACACAGAGTCGCCTCAGCGCCCTCCGGCACGACAAGCACCGGCTTTCCGGTGTCGAACAGGGCTGCCGTTGAGAACAAGAGGACCGACGTTAATGTCGTTGAGAAGTGCGGGGCCGACGATTGTCAGATCGTTGCAGAGCGCCCGCTGTCGCACCGCGTCACCGATGCTGGCCTGATCGCAGTTCGCAATATCGACATCATAGCACCGCCAGGCGGCTTTCAGCAGTTTGTGAATTTCCCTAGATGTTTTTCCCAACTGGCCGTGTCCTGTGAAAATCTCTTGCCTGTACCGTTGTTCCAGTGCGGCAATGGCGTGCGTGTTGTCCAGGCCACTCGGGGATGCCACCGCCTAACGGCCGAGGCGAGCATCACGAGCGGCAGAGGCGACATCACGAGTACGGAAAGATGCGCGCCGACTTCGGCACACAAGCTGGCAGCTGTCCTGACATCCTGATCGGAGTGGTCAACTCCCGCCACACTGAGTACGCTTTTGAAGGCCATCTGACTGCTTCTTTCTAAGTATGTCGTATCTGTAGGCGCGTTTCGAAGCCGCAAGACTTGCCCTCAGCACGACGGAGATGGGCTGGCACTACATCTTCGCTGTTTAGCCGTCCGGCCACTCGAGCGAGTCGCACTGCACCGATGCCTATCCGCCGTCAGCTTCAGGCTCAACGTCCGCCTCCTCCAGCGCGTAGCCGTCGGACCTGATGGTTCGAATGACGCTCCCGGCCGACGTCCTCACCAGTTCCTTTCTGATCCGGCTGATATGGACATCGACGGTGCGTTCACCGACATGGATCTTTTCCCCCCAAGCTGCGTTCTTTAACTCGAATCGGCTGAACACCATGCCGGGAGTCTCGAGCAAATGCCGCAGCAGCTTGAACTGGATCGGTCCAAGGTGGATGTCGTGGCCGTTACCATGGACCCGGCGGGCATCGACGTTCATCTCTAGCCTGCCACAGCGGAGGCAGCTGCCGTTTTCGATCCCGTTTGAACCCGGCTTTGGCAGCGCCAGCTTCGTCCGTAGACAGTCGAGCAGCATCGCCGGCCCGAAGGGCCGCACAAAGCTCTCGTCAATACCTGCCTTCAAGAGATCGAGGTGCTGGTTTTCGGCGCCGGGCGCGATCAGGGCAATAACCAGCAGGCCTCTGTTCCGGAACTCCGCCTTGAGCTGGGCACAGATGGTGGACCCTGACGAGCTTGCCGGCTGGCAGTCCAGCACCACGGCCTGCGGCTCCCGTTCACTGGCTAATGCCAGCGCTTCCTCCACGCTTCTGGCCAGTTCAATCCTGAAGCCATCCACCCCCAGAATGTGGCTGTAGTACAGACACAACTCCGCATCTTGCGAACAGATCAGGACCAGTGGCTTCATCAGCGCTACCCCAAGAACCACATCGGCCTCGACTGCCTCGATTGAGAGGGCTGGCGATCGCATGTCCTCGAGCCTGACATGATCCCCTTGATCGAAAATCGGTTCCATCACGCCCGCGCCACCTCGGGATAAGCCTCAATGGCTGCGGTGGCATCGCCGGCCAGTTGAGTACCGGCCGCGGCGAGTTTCCAGAACGTCTCGAAGCCGAACCGATGGACGTCGCGCAGGGTCTTGGACAAAACGACCAGTCGCCCGGCCGTGAAGAGCACGCGCCCGAAGCCCTCGTGGCTTATCTCCATCATCGGCGATGCCATCAGGCCGGAGCGTTCCTCAATCGCAAGCCCGACGGCAGTGTAGAACTTGTCGAGCCTCCACAGCACGTCCGGATCGGGATCGCCGATGATTGGAATTGCACGGCGCTGTTCCCTGGTGATGATGAAGTCGCCCAGCAGCTCGGCGTCCGATTTGCCTTCCCATGACCCGTGGGAATCATTGGCACGAATCAGCCGCACGAGGCATTTGACGAACGGGGTGGCAAGGGCCGCCTCGTCCTCGGTGGCGGCAGGGCTAACAGCGGCTTCAAACATTTCGCCCACTCCTCATTCAGCTTTCGTCCTCGAAGGAGGGCTTCTGTTCAGCGACACCTGCCTGCGCCAGCACCTTGCGCAGCCAAGGGGGAGGACACGTCCTGAGCATCATCTGCGTGCGCAACAACACCTCTTGGATGGTCTGGGGCTGCGGCACTTTGATCGGATGGATCTTTGCGGAAACAAGTTTGGCTGCCGAAGGTCCGCCGATCGCCAGACAAAACAGCAAATGGCAGCCCTTTAGCGCCTCCACCTTCGGGGTGATGCGGTCATCGCCCTCGGTTCGGTGCTTCCCGCTCTCGTCGGAAACGTCGTCAAAGGCCACGGCTTCCACGAGATTCCACTCCTCGCGCATCACGTCGTAGACAGCAAAGCGCCTGGCCGATCCGAAATGGGCGTTGAGGTTCTTCATGTCCTGCGTGGCGATCGCCACGCGCAATGCGCCCGCTTGGCGTTCCGGCGTCGGTACGTGAACCTCGTCAGTGACGAGCGAGAGGCGACGGACGGAGCTCATCTGGCATTTCTCGCTTACGGAGTGGATCAAGCGCCTCAGGCGTCGGCGCTCGCCCGTTGGCTTCGAAAATGTTGGCAACCTCGAAGATCAGGTCGCGGGTCCCCTGGTAGAGGACTGTGAGCTTGTGCTGGGCCCCGAGCCGGTCGAAGATCGGGAAGCCGACCCGCATGAGCGGAATGCCGAGGCGCTGCGCCGCCTGGCGGCCGTGGGAATGAGTAACGAGAAGATCAGCGCCGGCGCCAAGCGCTTCCAAATCGCCGAGATCGCCGATTTGAACCGACTGCGCCGGCACTTCCTCCAGAATTTTCGACATAGCGGCCGTTGTGACCGCCGCCGCAATTTCGGAGCCCATGCCGATGAAGAAGCTCGCGAGTTGGTAGAGTTGGTCTGGTTCAGCAGCGATCGCAATTTTCTTGCCTCCAAAGTGGAAATGTCCATCGAGCAACGCGTCCTGCAACTGCGACCGCTGACGGCGCACCCCAGACGGCGCCGCCGCGCCCGAAACCGTAGACAGCAGCGAGACGAACCGGTCGGAGTCTCTCAATCCAGTCAGTGACCGGAACAGTACGTATGGCACGCCGGTCAACCTATGCAGCACCTCGGCAGGGCGGCGCATATGCTCACCGATGACGATACATTGCTCGGCCGTGCCAAGCTCGCGGATATCCTCGACGCTGGTGCCGCCATAGGTGGTCGTGACCCAACGGTCGGGCACCGTACCGTCGAGCGAGCCGGAGACGTCCGGCAAAATCACCGGCTTCAGTCCAAAGCTCTCAACCATTTCGCGCACATGCTCGATGTCAGCCACAGTGAGGTTCCAGCCAGGCAGGATCACGATCTTCTTCGATTTCCGCACCTGCTCGCCGGGCCGCGTAATCCCTTCGATCACTGCGGTGACAGCTTTGGCCCAGCCCTCTTCGATCGCACCATCGAAATCTGGCGTGTTGGCCAGCACCACCTCAGTACCCGCGAGTTCTTCCGCGCGCTTCAGCCTGATATTGGCGATATCTCCTGCGCAGTCTTCGCCCCGGGTTTCCACCAGCGCGGTCGTGCAAACCCCGATCAGCGTTGGCTTTGTGCGGGCCTTGAGGTTGAGGATCGCCTCTTCCAGATGGTCTGCCCCGCCGAGGATCGTCGCCACCTCGTCCATCGCGGTTGTCTGCAAGGGAATGGCTTCCTTGAAATGCCGCACGAACAGCACGAGCGCGAAGCTGGTGCAGCCTTGGCTGCCGTGGAACAACGGCATCGCGCCGTCGACCCCAAGGAAGGCGAAGGCGGCACCCAACGGCTGCGATGACTTCAGCGGATTGACCGCCGCCGCTTTGGTCTGGGGAAGGATGCGGACCATCGCCTCCTCAACACTCGCCGAAATCGTCGGCCGTCGTGCCGGCGAGTTCCTGGACAGCATGCAAGGTCACGGCCTCGCTTTTCGTGCGCGGCCGTTCCTCCCTGGCAGGCTGGTAATCCCATGGTGCCGGCTCCCGCACCTGGCACCAGATTGGGTTATGAATGGCGAGATCAATCTGGCGTACGAGTTCCACCATGCCGTCATAGCCGGCGTAAGGGTGTTTGCGCTCCTGGTTGATATCGAGCCAGGGTGTCTTGGCCTTCAGCGCGATGAACTGCGTGCGCCCGCCCGACAGCATGATATCGGCCTTGTGTTCGGAGAGCATGGCGTAAAGCTCGCGCGCTGCCATCTGCTCGAATATGTGGTTGTCGTCCTTGAGGATCTGCTTGATGCGCTCCTTGTCTTCGACGGTCGACTTCTTGACAGAGGTGCCGACGATCTCGATGCCGATCTCCATCAGCGCATGGACGACCGACCAGGACTTCACACCGCCGGTGTTGAGCAGCACGCGCTTGCCTTCGAGCCTCGGCCGGTAGGCGGCGAGCTTCTTCCAAGCGATCGCCTCTTCCTCTGCAATCAATACCTCGGTGCGGCCGAGGATCTCCGGATCAGCACCCTGCTTGACGAGCAGCTCAGATATGTTCCGGAGTGCATCCGAGGTGGCGCTGATGCCGTAGAAGGAGCCCTCGAAAAACGGGATGTCCCAGCGCTCGTCCATCTTGCGGGCGAGATTGATGAGCGCGGTCGAGCACACCACCATAGCCGCCCGGGCGCGGTGCGCGCAGGCAATGTCGACGTAACGTGCGTCACCCGGAATGCAGGCGCGCACCCGGATCCCGAGCCGATCCAGCAGCGGCTTCACCAGCCAGAATTCGCCTGAGAGGTTGAATTCGCCGAGGATGTTGATGTCGTAAGGGCCGGCATCGTCGGGCTCGGCCGTGCCGATGACATGCTCGAGCAACGCCGCGCCGGCAAGCTTGTTGCCGAGATTCTTGGAGCCGACGAAGCCCGGCGCATTGACCGGTACAACGGCCAAGCCGTACTTTTCCGCCGCGCGCTGGCAGACGGCCTCTATGTCGTCGCCGATCAGCGCCGTCACGCAGGTCGGATAGACGAAGATCGCCGGCGGCCCATACGCTTCCTTGATCTCGCGGATCGCTTTGAAAAGCTTCCGCTCGCCCCGCCCCATCACAACGTCGAGTTCGGTGAGGTCGGTCGTGAAGCTTGTGCGCCACAGCATTGGGACGGACGAAGCCGCACCGCGGTTGTCCCAGGAATTGCCCTCGCAGGCGAGCGGCCCATGGACCAGGTGCGCGGCGTCGGTGATCGGCTGCAGCACGATCTTCGCGCCATCGAAGGCACAGCCACCGGCCGCCGCTCCGGGGGTCAGTGGCTTCGAACAGCCCTTTTTGCGCGCCTTGGCATCCTTGCCGCGGTTCTTTTCGCAGCCAGGCTCGTTGAAGACATCCTGGATTTTGGCTCTGAGCAAGGACATTGCGTCGGTCTCCAAAGTCCCTCGGGAAGACGACCGGCCAAAGCCGACCGTCAAGCTTAGCGGGTGAGGTCATACGAATAGTCCGTCACGCCCGTCTCGCTGGTCTCGCGATCGAGCTTGTCGAAGATCTTGTCGAGGATCGTCGTCAGCACGCGCAACCCGCCTTGGTAGCCCATCAGCGCAAACCGATGGTGATGGTGGCGATCGAAGATCGGAAACGTCAGCCGGATCAGCGGCGTGCCGGTGTCGCGCTCCAGATACTTGCCATAGGAGTTGCCGATCAGCAGGTCCACCGGCTCGGTGAAGAGCAGCGAGCGCATCGCCCAGAGGTCCTTGCCCGCCCAGACTTGAGCATCCTTGCCGAAGGGCGATGATGCAAGCAGTTCCTTCAACTCCGCTTCCCATGCCGACGTGCCGTTGGTGGCAAGGCAATGGGTCGGCTCGCCGCCCGTCTCCATGATGAAGCGGGCCATGGCGTAGACAAAGTCCGGATCGCCGTAAATGGCGTATTTCTTACCGTGCAGCCAGGATTGGCTGTCGGCCATGGCGTCGACAAGTCGGCCGCGCTCCAGGCGGATTGCCTCGGGGATTTGCTTGCCGGAAATCGCGGAGACCTCCACGAGGAAGTCGTCGGTTGCCTGGACTCCGAGCGGGTAATGGAACGAGGACGTCGCCTGCCCCACCCCCTCGCAATACTCCAGTGTTTTTCGGGTGTTGTAATGCTGCAGCGACAGCGTCGCCTCGGCGTTGAGTGCCTTCCTCACGTCTTCGATCTTCGTGCCGCCGTCATACATCCGGTATTCGCCGTCGGACGGCGTGTCGAACTGGTCAGAGGCGTCTTGGATCAAGGTATAGGACACGCCTATCAGGTCGAGCAGGCGCTTGAGTTCCCGGTTGTTGCCAACACAGAATCCGTCGAAGCCCGGAATGAAGTTGATGGTCCCCTCGGCTTCCGTGCGCTCCTCCCCTTTCCAGAAATGCTCCAAAATGCCCTTGACCGCGACATCATAGCCGTCGACATGGCTGCCGACGAAGGCCGGCGTGTGGGCGAAAGGCACGTCGAAGTCGCGCGGGACCGAGCCTTCGTCCTTGGCGTTCTCGATGAAGCTGTGCAGGTCGTCGCCAATGACCTCCGCCATACAAGTGGTCGAGACGGCGATCATCTTTGGGTCGTAAAGTTGGTACGTGTTGGCGAGCCCGTCGACCATGTTCTTCAGGCCGCCGAACACTGCCGCGTCCTCGGTCATCGAGGAGGAAACCGCCGAAGCAGGCTCCTTGAAATGGCGCGACAGGTGCGAGCGGTAATATGCCACGCAGCCCTGGCTGCCATGGACGAAGGACATGGTTCGCTCGAAGCCTGCGGCCGCGAACACCGCGCCGAGCGGCTGGCAGGCCTTGGCGGGGTTCACGACCAAGGCTTCGCGAGCAAGGTTCTTTTCGCGGTATTCCCACGTCTTGGTGAATTCGCCTTGGTCGGTAACGATCTGGTCCGGGTGAGGACATTCGAAATTCAGCCTCTTCTCGGCGAGCATCTGCCTGTATTCCGGCTCGCGGAACAGGGGCGCGTGGTCGAGAACTTTTTCAGCCGACTGCGGCATGGGTGGTTACCTCTTTCCATCTGGCCCGCCATACGGCGGCACAGGGACGTCGAAACGTTTTCAGGTCTCCCGCGGACAAGCGGCCACAGGCGTTCGCGGCCTCCCGGCTTCCGGGAGGCCAGGGTTTCATTCGGCTGCGATCGCCGCCGACGGCTCGGCTTTTTTCTTCCAGGGGGCGTCGTAGAGGTTCCAGACCGGGTTGTTGATGGCCAGGTCCATATCGCGCGCGAAGATGGCGAACCCGTCGTAGCCATGATACGGGCCGGAATAATCCCAGGAATGCATTTGACGGAACGGTATGCCCATCTTCTGGACCGGGTACTTTTCTTTGATGCCGGAGCCCACGAGATCAGGACGGATCCCCTCGATGAACTTCTCCAGCTCGTAACCAGTCACGTCGTCATAGATCAGAGTGCCCTTTTTCACGTAGTGGCCGGTGCGCTGATAGTCGTCGTTATGGCCAAATTCATAGCCAGTGCCGACGATCACCATGCCCAGGTCCTCATATGCGGTGACGACGTGACGGGGGCGCAGCCCGCCGACATAGAGCATCACCGTCCTGCCTTCGAGGCGCGGCCGGTACTTGGCTACGACCGCCTCGACCAGCGGCCGGTATTTGGCGATGACCGCCTCGGCCTTTGCCTCGATTTCCGGCCCGAAGTGCTTGGCTATCTTGCGCAGAGAGGCTTCGGTCTGGGAGGGCCCGAAGAAATTGTACTCCATCCAGGCGATGCCATACTTTTCCTCCATGTGCCGGCAAATGTAGTTCATCGACCTGTAGCAATGGATGAGATTGAGTTTCGCCTTTGGCGCTCGCTCTATTTCGGCCAGCGTAGCGTCGCCCGACCAGTTGCCGACCACGCGCAGACCCATCTCCTCGAGCAGGATGCGCGAAGCCCAGGCGTCGCCGCCGATATTATAGTCGCCGATCACATTGACATCGTACGGGCCGGCCTCGAACTCGACGTCCTTCTTCTCGAAGACCCAGTCGCGGATCGCGTCGTTGGCGATGTGGTGGCCGAGGGATTGCGAGACGCCGCGGAAGCCCTCGCAGCGCACCGGCACGATTGTCTTTCCGTGCTCCTTGGCCTTGTTGCGGGACACAGCTTCGGTGTCGTCGCCAATCAGCCCGATCGGGCATTCGGATTGCACAGTCATGCCCTTGTTCAGCGGAAACAGTTCCTCGATCTCGTCGATGATCCGTTCGAGCTTCTTGTCGCCGCCGAAAACAATGTCCTTCTCCTGGAAATCGGAGGTGAACTGCATGGTGACGAACGTGTCGATGCCGGTCGTGCCGACGTAGTAGTTGCGGCGTTGAGACCAGGAATATTGCCCGCAGCCGACCGGGCCGTGCGAGATATGGACCATATCCTTGACTGGACCCCACACCACGCCTTTCGAGCCGGCATAGGCGCAGCCGCGAATTGTCATCACGCCGGGAATGGACTTGATGTTCGATTTGACCTCGCATTCGGAAAGGACCTCGCTTTCCTCGCCAGCCTCGTCGCCGCTCTTTGCGACGCTGAGGTGCTTTTTGCGGCGCTTCGCCGACTTGTCAGGATATTGGGACAGCACCTCCTCGATAAGCTTCGCATGGAGGGCACCGTCATTCTCGTATTCCAGGCTCATGGGACCCCTTTCAAGGTTCAGGGTGACGCCTCACCGACGAGGCGCCGTTCTTTGAAAGGCGCACCAGGTCCGGCGGCGCCTCATGTCGGCAGCGGTCGCTACAGCGCGGCCGCCTTAGCCGCTTCCTTGACCTGAAGCTCGGCAAGCATCTGCTCGTCCGTCTTCATGATGCCGAAGTCGAGCAGCATGTCCTCGAGCTCCTCCATGGTGATCGGGGTGGGGATGGTGCCCTGGCCCGAATTCCCGTGGATCTTCTCGGCCAGCGCCCTGTATTCCCCGGCCTGCTTGGAGTCCGGCGCATACTGGATCACAGACATCTTCCTGAGCTCGGCGTGCTGGACGATGTTGTCGCGCGGCACGAAGTGGATAAGCTTGGAATTGAGCCTGGAAGCCAGCGCTTCGGCGAGGTCGAGCTCGCGGTCCGTTTGGCGCTCGTTGCAAATCAGGCCGCCGAGCCGCACGCCGCCCGAATGGGCGTATTTCAGGATACCCTTGGCGATGTTGTTGGCGGCGTAGAGCGCCATCATCTCGCCGGACATGACGATATAGATTTCCTGGGCCTTGTTCTCGCGGATCGGCATCGCGAAACCGCCACACACCACATCCCCGAGCACGTCGTAGGAGACATAGTCGACGTCGTCGTAGGCGCCGTTCTCCTCGAGGAAGTTGATCGAGGTGATCACGCCGCGGCCGGCGCAGCCGACACCCGGCTCGGGTCCGCCCGACTCCACGCATTTGATGCCTTTGTACCCGACCTTGAGCACGTCCGCGAGTTCCAGGTCTTCCACCGAACCTTCCTCTGCCGCGAGATGCAGGACGGTATCCTGCGCCTTCGCGTTCAGGATCAGGCGGGTGGAGTCGGCTTTGGGGTCGCAGCCGACGATGAGGATTCTCTGCCCGAGGTCGACAAGGGCGGCGAGCGTATTTTGGGAGGTGGTGGACTTGCCGATGCCGCCCTTGCCGTAAAAGGCGATCTGACGCAAACCTGACATGTAGCTTTCCTTCCTTGGTTCCATTCATCGCGGCTGCCGCGACATGAATGCCGGTCGGGCAGCTGTAGCCGCCTCGCACCTAAGGACCTCAAGACTCGTGCCAATTTGGCTGATCGAACCGAAGAATAATTTGATGGTTGCTTTTCAGGGGCTTAGCTTGAGTTCCAAGAAAGGATCGTCGAAACAGGCCGTGTAGCGGACGCGACATTGGCGACACAAAGCGTCGGATCGCGATCCTCAGCCACCGCATTCGTTTGAACCGCACCCTCTGCGGGATGCTGCGAACTCTTCTGTGCCCGCGAGCTGACGTGCTTGCTCAACGCGTCCTAGTGGACACTCCGCCGACTTTGCGCGCGATCCTGGCATACCACCGATCCACGGCCACTCATCGGGGGCCACGGGCGAATAGTTCCGCTATACAACCCGAGGGACTCGGTTCACTTCTCGGCGCAGGAGTTCAGTATCGGCGTGATCGCCTTCACATGTTCGTCGATCCGCTCGAGCACTTTCGCTGCGACAAGGTCGCGCTCAGGCAGATGCCACCAGTACTCGTTGACGAGTTTGACTGTCTCGACCACTGCCTTCAGGACTGCCGGCTCCGGAAGCCTTGCACGGTTCGCAAATGCTCTCCATCGCGGTGCCGCTAGCGCCTTGAACGAGCGCTCCCCTCCAAGCGACAGCGCCATGGCGTCGGCGGGAATATATGGCACGGTAGACAGGACGTCGTAGATTGGTGCAAGCGCCGGCTTGTCGCCGTTACCGGGATAGATCAAAGACCAGTTCTTCAGGTGCATGTCGCCATTGCCGGTGATGACGGTCAGTGCCAGGCGGCGGACGAACTCGAGAGCCGCCTTAGGCGAGACGGCCACGCCAAGAGCCAGGGCTATGTCGTGATAAGCAGCCCCCTCATATTTGCGCGAGGGGTAGACACCGAAGACCTGAGCGAAATCCTCGATGTGTATCCTCTCGCCACCAGGGCCGCGATCGAAGCGTTTGACGAGAAGGACTTTGCCTTCCGACAGCGTGTTGAATTCTTCGGGAACGCCCTCAAAATCGGATTTCTCGACCAGTTCGCATTCAGGAACGTCCATGCCGATTGCTGCTGCCAGCGCCAGGTTGGCGAATTCGTTTTCGGAAACGCCCGGAAACGCCGTCGAAGGGAACTTGGCGATGTACCGGCCCTGCTCGTCATCCATCGGTAAGGTAAGGCCGCCGCCTTTTCCAATGTTCTTCATGACCGACAGCTTCATCTGCACGCCGGCAAGCGAGAACCGTGCCTTGGGCTGATCCTTTGAAGCACCCTGTGAAACCGCTATCGCGCCGTCACTGGGCAACGCCCGTACGGCTCCCGGCAGATCCGCGCCCAGCGCCGTTAAAAGGTCGAAATCATTGCCTGGCCGCACATTGCCTTCGTGGTGCCTTTCCATCGCCTCGCGCAATTTCTCCTCCGGCAGGAGGTTCGCGAAGAAAGCGGGCAAGGCGCTTGCCAGAGGCTTCGGATCTTTCCGCAATCCTCCCGTCGCTGCCCGGAACGACAGGCTGAGAACCGGAAAGCCGCCCGTCGCGCGGTAGGCCTCATCGAAGTTGAATGCATTGAAATCGCCCGGCGTCCTGACGATTGTGCCGATCTTCACTGCGTTCAAGAGCACGTCCAGCGACGGGATCGTCTTAGGTGCGCGAAAGACTGGGGCCATGATCGTCATCGTCAGGTTGAGAAACAAAGGCGGGTCGATCGTTATCATCATGCGGACGCAATAGAGCCTGGACAGCCGGCACCATGACTTGCGGAACCAGCATCATTTCCAGACCGAGCGCGCGAGCGATATTCATGAGCGTCGTCGCACGCGCGGCTGCGGCTCCCTTTTCGATGTCGCGATATCGGGGACGGGATATACCCGCCAAATCAGCGACCTGCTCCTGCGTCATCGCAGCGGCCAGCCTCGCCTGCCTGAAAAGCCCACCGATTTCCCGTAGAATTTCCGATTGAGAGTCCATATGATATGTAAACGATCCATTCCAATGCTAGATGATACGACAGAGTATCTTATCTAGCGATCGAGTCAACATGTTATGATCTGTTCGCGTATCATGCATCAGCCAGATGATACGTAAAGAGATCAATCATCCTGCCTTTTGGCGCCGCCCGACGGTGGACGCCGCTCCAAAATCATCGGAATGTTAAATCAAGGCAGTCCGCCAGATGAAGGCGCTCGTCTCTTCGCCTTCATACGACCGACCGCGCATGACTCGAGGTCAATGTGGATCCCTACTCCTTCATTGCAATGGATTTGCACCATCTGCTCCTGCCGGTCTCCCGCCGCAGCTGGTGTTCCGATGCTTTAGGGGCTCCTCTCGCCGGCGTGACCGGTCACCCTGATCAAGCATCGAGATAGCCGTCGAATACGCTTCTCGCGGCTGTCCATATGGCGGAACGCGTCCTTGATTACGAAGCAGCACCCGAAAAACCCGGCGACCAGCGCGAAATCCCTCCGCGTCCGCGATCTTCTCACCCAGTAAGACTAGCGCCCGCCGCACCTACGGGCGCCGCCGGCGTCAACCGGCGGGCAGGTGCGCCGAGGGCAACAAGCGCGCCTGACGCAACGCGGCAAGATCAGCCGAGCCGGTGCAGAAGCAGGCGACGGCCAACTGGCGGATGACGATCTCGAAATGCCCGACAACCGCCTCGGTGGATACCGTAGCCGCGCGCAGCACGCCGGCTGCCTGCCCGGCGATGTCCGCGCCCAGGCGGATAGCCTTGGCCACGTCGACGCCGTCGCTGATCCCGCCCGACGCGATCAGCTTCACCGCTGGCAGCGCCCGACGTACCGCCTGCACGCTGGCCGGGGTCGGAATCCCCCAATCGGTGAACGCCATCGCCACTGCGCGGTCGGCGGCATCGCGGGCGCGCTCGCCCTCCACCGCGGCCCAACTGGTGCCGCCGGCGCCGGCGACATCGATCACCGCCACGCCCGCCTCGACGAGCGCACAGGCCACCGAGGCGGACAGGCCCGACCCCACTTCCTTGGCCACGATCGGCACGCCCACGCTGCGTGCGGCGCGAGCGATCTGCGCCAGGACGCCGCGCCAGTCTCGGTCGCCTTCCGGCTGTACCGCTTCCTGCAGCGGATTGAGATGGACGATGAGTCCATCGGCCTCCAGTGCGTCCACCGCCCGGCGCGCGAGGTCCAGGCCGTCGGCCTCGCGCAGTTGCGCGGCGCCGATATTGGCAAGCAATGGAACGTCTGGGGCTAGGCGGCGCAATGCGCGCGTCAGCCCATGGGAGTTGGGGGATTGCAGGCTCACGCGCTGCGAACCGACGCCCATGGCGATCCCCAAGGCTTGCGCTGCCTCGCTCAGATGCCGGTTGATGGCCTCGGCGCGTGGCATGCCGCCGGTCATGGAGCTGATCAGCAGCGGCGCGCGCATGGTCTTGCCAACCAGCGAGCCGCTGAGGTCGATCTGCGTCAGGTCCAACTCGGGCAATGCGCAGTGTTCGAAACGAATGTACTCCCAGCCGGCGGCGGCCTTGGCCCGTGCCGTTCGCCGATCCAGCACGATGTCCAGGTGATCGTCCTTGCGCCGGCTCAAGTTGGTGTCGCTGATGCTCGCTCCTTCCGCCGCATCGGGCGACGGCGTTGCGTCGGGTCGGACCGACGGCAGGGCGCGCACGCCGCCGTTTCCCGCGCGTTCAGGCCGGCGCACGCTGGCCTCCGCCCGCAGCGTCGCTGCGGTAGCGGCTGGTTGAGGTCTGGTAGTACTGCGCGTGGATGGCCGCCATGGCCTCGATCAACGGTCCCCACGGCGCGGGAAAACGTTCTTCCGCCATCACCCGGTGCAGCATGCGCGTATGGCCGGCCAGCTCATCCTTGAGGAACTCCACGACAGGCATGGCCGGATAGCGCTGCAGCAGCAGGATCGCCGCGTTGTCTCCCTCGCCGGCCAACCTATCCTTTTCGCGTCCATGCAGATCGTTCTGCAAGCGCCCTATCGCGGAGATGAGCCGCAGAACCTGGCGAAACCCCGGACGCGCGCGCAAGGTCGCCATGTCCAGCCCCCACAGCAACGACAGGCAACAGAACACGTTCGTGTAGGCGATCGAATCGATGCCGTTGTGCAGGTACTCGGCGTAGGACCAGCGTTCCGCCCCTGCCGCCTGCGCGTGTCCGGCGCGCAGCGCCGCGCAGTAGCACCGGGTATCGTCGAGAAGCTGAGCATAGTCGCGACGATCGTAGGCGAGCGCGGCCAGCGAAGCGCGCAGCACAGCACAGCCCTCCAATCCGGGGAGCGCGCACGGCACGCCCTGCCCCAGCGCCTGCTCCACCGCGGCGAGCTGCTCCGGCGCGATCAGGCGAAGGTCGTTGCAATCGTCGAGCCAGAACAGCAGCGCCAGTTCGCGATAGAAGGCAACGATCAGCGTTTCGTCCAGCGGATCGCGGCCGGTGCGAGCGCTGGCGTCGCGCAGGCTCGGGTGGATGCGCTGCAGGATGTACTGCCCGCCCCTGACCGCTTCCACGGCATGCTCGTCGGCGAACCCGGTCAGGGAACGCCCCCACTCCAGCACCTGCTGCAGGGCGCGATCGGTCGGGATCATGGTCCCGCTCCTGCTCCCTCGGCCGAGACACGCCGCCCCCAGCGAAGCGCCAGCCACAACCCGGCGAGTTCGGCCACGCGCACGACCCGGGTGGGGCAATACAGTTCCTTGCCGATCCACAGCGGCGTCTGGGGCAATGCATTCGCCGCGTGGCGGGCGAGCATCCACTTCAGCGCGCGCGCCACCGCCTGCGCTATGCGCCGGCGCCCTGCCGGCTCTTCGGTCCCGTCTATCACGTGCAACGCGAACAGCGCATAGGCGGTTTCCTCGAATGTGGACGCGCGACCCGCGCCCCAGCCGCCGTCGTCGCGCTGCGCCTGCAGCAGCGCCGTCAGCGCGCGCTCGTCGCGCCACTGGGGCTTGCCTTGCGCGAGCGCAGCGACCGCATGCGCGGTGGGATAAAGCCACGAAACGTGCCATTTTTCGTTGTCCCATAGACCGTGCGGGTTGCGATTGGCCTCGACGAAGGCACTGGTGCGGGCGGCGGGCTTTCCCAACAGTCGCAACGCATGCAGGGCATGGATGTTGGTCGACACCGAGGCATTGCGCTCGCCGGGGAAGGTGACGAACAGCTCGCCGGTTTCGAAATGGCGCAATGCATCGACCGCCGGGTCGCGGCCTGCAAGGCGAAGGACGCACAACGCAACGGCGGTGTCGTCCGCATCGGCCGCGAAGTGCAAGGCCGGGCCTAGACCGAGGACTCCGAGGCGGGCGTCGAGCTGCGCGACGATCACTTGCACCGCCTCGGCGAGCGCGGGATGCGCGAACAGACCGGCCAGATGCAGGGTGTACAGCGACCAGCATGGCTCGAACACATTGATTGGCCAGACGTTGGGAACGACACCTTCGATGCCGGTGCGCGTCGCCCGCGATGCCGCCTGCAGATACCCGCCGGTGCGCCCGACCTGCGGCGTTCTTTTCTGTGTCACGGCGTGCGCACGCCACGCGGCGGTGGCCGCCGGACTGATGCCGATGCTGCCGTCGTCGTCCGGGCATGCGGTGGCCGGCGACGTCCCCCAGGCTTCCCAGGAGTGCAGCAACGGATGGCCTCTCGGCAACGTCGCGACAGCCCCCAGCTTGACCAGGCGTGCTTGCCGCAACGGCAACAGCGCCGGGTAGCGCGGAAACGCCAAGCCGCCCAGCAAGGATGCGGCCTCGTCGCACAACTGCGGCAGGATCAGCTCCGCGCCGATGGGCGCGTCTTCCGGCACCGCATGCGCATAGGGATCGGGCTGGCGTTCGATGAACCGGGTTGCAGCCTGGACTGCGTCGGCAGCGCCGGGAAGAGGGTCGGCACGCTGCAATGCCAGCAACGCCGCCCAGGTGGGCGCATGGCGAAACAGCGGGAAGTCCGCACTTCCCCATCCGCCATCGGCCTGTTGCTGCGCGATGAGCCACGCGTATGCGTCGTGCCGACCGGTGACGTTGCCGTGGAACTGAAGAGCTCGCGCCGTGTCGTATACGGACGGACCGACGCTGCCGCCGTCGCTCATCTCGCTCAGCAGGTGACGCAATTCGGAAAGGATCTGTTCGGACAGCGCGTTCACGCGGGATGTTCCTTCTGCAGAGGATTAACGAGAACCAGGATCGGGCAGACGCCGCGCACGTCCCCGCCGACTCGGACACAGTGCAGCATGCACCGCCCGCCGGCCGACCGCACGGCCACAGGGGCGAGTCCATGCGGACGGGCGCGCTCATGCGTATGGCGCGGACAGATACACGTTGGCCCGCTGCAGCATCTGCGCCAACCGTTCCGCACGCGGCCCCAGCGGGACGATGGCCTCCCCGGCGTCGCGCAACAAATCCAGCGCGAACTGGCGCGCTGCCTGCAGCCCCATGATCGACGCGCAGGTCGGCTTCTGCGCCGCCGCGTCCTTGCCGGGGGTCTTGCCCAGCGTCGCGGTATCCGCTGTCGCGTCGAGAATGTCGTCGACCACCTGCAACGCCAGGCCGAAACAGGCGGTGTAGCGATCGAGCGCACAGTACAGCGCAGCGTGCGCGGCATCCTCCGCGATGGAGTATAGCGCGCCCATGCGAACCGACGCGCGCACTAGCGCTCCGCTCTTCTTCCGGTGCATCGCCACGAT
Organism: Mesorhizobium sp. M0058; assembly: GCF_040323095.1. NCBI lineage: Bacteria > Pseudomonadati > Pseudomonadota > Alphaproteobacteria > Hyphomicrobiales > Phyllobacteriaceae > Mesorhizobium > Mesorhizobium sp. M0058. The sequence continues at coordinate 15,238 of NZ_JAMYUQ010000031.1, read as the reverse complement.
CCTGTCCAGCTCGGCGTGTTTTCCGACCAGTGACAGATCCATGGCCTGCCCGCCTGCGGCACCCTCGGCGGACACCGCCTGCGCCAGTTCGCGCACGAGCGCAATACGGTTGTCGCCCGGCGGATCCAGGCTCGCCAGGGTCAGGAAGGCGTGCGCCTGCAGCGCATCGCCGACCAGGATCGCAGTGGCTTCGCCGAACTTGACGTGCACGGTCGGAAGGCCGCGGCGAAGCACGTCGTCGTCCATCGCGGGCAGGTCGTCGTGAACCAGGGTACAGGCGTGCATCATCTCGATGGCGGCGCCGACGTCGTCGAGCATGTGCGCCGGCGTATCGGCCAGTGCGCCGGCAGCCAGACAGAGCAAGGCGCGGGTGCGCTTCCCGCCATGCAAGGTGGCGTAGCGCATCGCTGCCATCAGCTCTGTCTCACCGTCGTCTTCGGCGCAGAGCAGACGCGCCAGCGCCTGTTCGACCCGCTTTGCGCCGTCCTGCATCCAGATCTCCGGGAGCAGCCTGCCGGAGGCGCCGCGCGCCTGCGCGCCCAATCCGCCGAATGCGGAAACGCCAATTCGGTCGCGTGGAGTGGAACCGGTCTGCATGTTGTTCATGTCCTTGTAGCTGAGACGGCCACGGCGAGCGCAAGCCGTCACGGGGTTGCCGGCGTCACACCGAGCGCGTGCGCTGAATGCAGCAATGCCGCGCCTCGCCGGCGCCGCTGCGTTGCCAACACGGGGCATGCGATGCCAGCTCATGAAAAGCCTATTCGAATTTTCATTGACGGATGTGCGGTCGGGTAATAGCGCCGGCCCTTTTCGACATCGCTCAGCAACTGCGGCCGCACCCCGGCCTTGTGCATGGTCAGCGCCAAGGCGATGCAGAACTGCACCATTTCTAGCCATACCAGATGGTAGCCGATGCAGACGTGTGGGCCGGTACCGAACTGCAGCATGTCAACCGGCCGGATCGGCTCCGCGCGTTGCAGCCACCGCGCCAAGCGGAACTGATCAGGCGCCTCGTGCAGCAGCGCCGAAGTCGAGAAATGCAGCAGCGGGATGCATAGATGGGTGCCCCCGGGAATGCGCCGTTGGCCGAGTTGCAATTCCTGCAGCGCGCGACGTGGCAGGAGCGTGGTCGCCGGATGCAGGCGCAGTGTCTCGCGGAACAGCGCCTCGGCGACCGGACACTGCGCCAGGTCCGCGTGCCGGGTCGGCACCGCGCCCACGCGTTGCGCTTCCTCAACCAGGGCGTCCCACAGCACAGGCTGCCGCGCCAGCTCGATTACGATCCAGGCCATTGTCGAGGCAGTGGTGTCGTGACCGGCAAGCAGCAGCAAGCGAATATTGGCGACCAGGACGTCATCGGAGAGCGCATCGTCGCTGCGGTCGAAGGCGCTCACCATGTCTTTGATCAACCCGGTACGCGCGGCATGCGCGCGCGCGTCGCGGACGAACTGGCGCAATTGCGAGTCGATCCAGTCGCGGGCGGCGCGGCCGCGTCGCAAGGGCAGTCCGGGCAGGTCGACCGGGGGGGCTACGATCAACTGCAGCAATTGCCGGTACTTGCGATGCCATCCCGGCAGGTCCTGCGCGGGGATTCCCATGAGGCTGAAGATGAGCTTCAGCATCAGGTCGCCGGTTTCGCACAGGATGGTTACCTCGCCGCGGGCGCGCCATGCCTGCACCCGCGCCCGGATGACGGGCGCGAACAGGTCGCCGATCCCGGCCTGAGTCAGCCCCTTGGGCAAGAACGCTGCCTTGATGGCATCGCGCGCCTGCCGGTGCGCGCCGCCGTCCAGGGCAACCAACGTTCCGCCAAGCAATTCGGGCGCGATCTCTTCGATCAGCGCCGAGGACACGTCCTTGTGCTTGAGCAGTGCGAATGCATCCGGATCCACGCAGGTCATCAGATGCCCGGCGGGGCCGAAATCCAGCCAGAAGTGGCTGCCCAGCGTGCGTTCTGCGCGCTGCAGCAGGCGCGGCAGGTCGCAGACAATGGCGGGAAGATGCCCGACCAGGGGGAAAGCGCCAGGCATGACCGGGATGTCGCATCGCAGCCGGTGCCGACGGTTGAGTGGGTTGAGCAGCATGTCCATCAGCAGCGCGCCGCCGCCGCCGATTCGGTGTCGCCGGCAGGGCGCGCGGCGCAGCTGTTGCCACCGTCGGCGAATGTCGGCACATGCGCCAGCATGCCGCCATCGATGCACACGACCTGGCCGGTGATGAACGCAGCATCGTCGGAGAGCAGGAACGCCACCAGCGCGGCCACGTCCTCGGGGCGGCCGACGCGCGGCAGGAGCTGGTGCCGGCGCAGATGCCGTTGCATGCACTCGTCCAGCTTGGCGAGGAGACGCTCGGTCATGACGAGACCCGGCGCAACGGCGTTGCAGCGGATCTGCGCATGACCGTATTGGGTGGCGAGCGAAGCCGAGAGCATGTTCATCGCCGCCTTCGACGCGGCGTAGGACGTCTGCGCCGTGTCACCGCTGAGCCCCTGGCACGACGACATGTTGACGATCGCGCCACCGCCGCGGGCGATCATCCGTGGGATGGCCTGCCGGCAGCAGAGCAGCGTGCCGCGCAGATTGGTCGCCATGGTCTGGTCCCAGACTGCCAGATCCAGGTCGAGGATCGCGCGGTCGCCCGGGGTCAGATGCATGGCGCTCGCATTGTTCACCAGTAGGTCGACCCCCCCGAAGTGCCGCTCCGCCGTCTCGAACAGCGCTGCCACCGCCTGCTCATCGGCGATATCCATGGCTATGGGCAGCGCGTGGCCTGCTTCGGCCGCGATCTGCGCGGTGCAGGCGATGGCCGCTGAGCCATCAATGTCGGCCACCACCACTCTGCCGCCCCCGCGCGCGATGGCGAGAGCGCATGCCTTGCCGATGCCGGCGCCGGCGCCGGTCACCACGGCCACCTTGCCTTCAAACCGTCCCATCGTGTCTCCTGAATTGCATTGGTCTTTCGCAGCATGCCGCTCGGCCTCCACCGGAGAAGGCGTGGGGTCGGCGCTGGCGCGCTCGTGGCCAGCGTCGCTTTCGATGACATGAATGGCGGCGACCGGGCACTGGTTGGCCGCAAGCCGCACGGCGGCGTGCAGCGCCTGCGGGACCGTCGCCACGCACACTTCGGCCACGCCGTCCGGTTCGCGCTGGCGAAAGGTGCCCGGCAGCGTCAGCACGCACTGCCCGGTCGTTCCGCACAGATCCTGATCGACTACGACGCGCATCTCAGCCCTCCTGCCCATGCAGCCGTACCGGCAGCGCGCGGAATGTCCTAAGGAACGCGGAGGGCTCCCGGGTCGGCTGCTCGGCCAATGCCAGCGTGGGGAAGCGCGCCGGGATCCGCGGCAGGCTCTCGGCCAACTGCACCCGGGCCAGTTGCGCACCAAGGCAGAAGTGGATCCCATGGCCGAAGGTCAGCATGATCTTCCCGTCGATCGACATGCCAGGACTGGTGCCGTAGAACCGCACGGGATCGAAGCGATCGGGATCGGCGAAGGCGTCCGGGTCGCGATTGCCGGCCGCGATCAGCACGCGCACGTCCGCGTTCTTCGGGATCACCACGCCGCCCAGTTCGATTTCGCGCTGGGCGATACGCGGAATGGAGCTGAACATGGCGGGCGCGTCGTAGCGCAGGGCTTCTTCGACGAATGCCTTCACCCCTCCGGCATCTCCCTGCAGCCAGTGCCGCTGTTCGGGATACGCCAGCATCGCCAGGATCGCATGGTCTATGGCCGCAGCAGTGGTGGCGAAGCCGCCCAGCAGCATGCCCCACAGCATGCTGATCAACTCCGCATCCGACAGCATGTCGGCATCGTCGTCGTGTGCGCCGACCAGCATTGACACGATGTCGTGGCGGGAATCGGTACGCTTGCGCTGTATGAGGTCGCCGAAGTAGGCCTGCACCCTGGCGCTGGCCGCGTCCGCCGCGGCGAGCTGGGGATCGCTGGCCTGCGGGCTCAGGCCTTCCAGAATGGCGCTGATGCCGGCGACGAGCCCCAACATGTCTTCCTGGGGCATGCCGAACAGTTCGCCGAAAACCAGCATGGGCAAGGCCAGCGCGAATTCCCGATGCAGGTCCACCGCCTCCCCGCGCTCCAGCGCGGGCGCCATGCCGTCCAGGCGCGCTGCGACGATGCGAGCGATGGTCGGCCTCAGCTTGTCGATCTGGCCCATGGTGAAATCGCGCGAGATCAGCCGGCGCAGACGCGTATGCGTTGGTGGTTCCTTCATCGCTAAAGTGGACGCCAGCAAACTCAGCGACAGGCTGGTCGCCGCACGCGGGAAATAGCGCGCCAATTCGCCTGGTGCCGGCCCCCGAAAAGCATCGCCCGTGGCCTTGAGCGCCCAGTAGATGTCGGCGTGGCGGCTCAACAGAAAGAGGCCCGACGCCGCGCGATGTACCGGATCGTGCTCGCGCAACCACCGCAAGAATGGGTACGGGTCCTGAATGCACGCTGGCGACGCCAGTTCGGCGAAGGCGTCCCGGCATGATGCCGTGGTTTCTTGCACGTCCATCTTGGTCACCTGTTGGCTGGCTGATCTGATCGGCGCGCGGCAGGCGCGCCGGCAACTCGAGAACATCGGGATTCCTGGTGGCGTCCGCGCATCACCAGAGCACCGGGAACTCCTCGAACCCGCCAGTGATGATCTCCTTGCGCAACTTCAGTTCTTCGGGCGCCACGGCCAGGCGCAGCGCGGGAAAGCGCTGGAAGATCGAACCGAACACCGCCTTGAGTTCCAGCCTGGCCAGCGCCAAGCCGATGCAGTTGTGCGGCCCGTAGGAGAACGCCAGGTGCGGGTTTTCGTCACGTCCGATGTCGAAGATTTCCGGGTCGTCGAAATGGCGCGGATCGAACGACGTCGCCGGCAGGCCGACCAGCACCTTGCTCTCTGCGGGAACATGCACGCCCGCGATGGTCACGTCGGTCCTCGGATAGCGCATGATGCCGTCCCAGCCGGCGCCCGGCGGGTACATGCGCAGGATTTCCTCCACGGCCTTGTCCACCAGGGATGGATCGCCCACCAGGCGTTCGCGCTGTTGCGGATGGCGGAACATGGCCAGCAGGCCAAATTCGATCTGTGCCACGGTGCTCTCGTGCCCCGCCACCAGCATGCCTGCCGCCAGGCCGATCGCCTCTTCCTCGGTCGCCTTGCCCTGGTCGACCGCCGCGAGCAGATCCGTCAGCACGTTGTCGCCCGGATCCTGGCGCTTGTCCCGCATCTTGCCGCGAATGTAGGCGCGGAGTTCTTCCCAGGCCAAGCGCGACGCGCTTCGCGGGCCGCTTTCATGCTGGTGCGTCATCACCTCGTCGGACAGCCCTGCAAAAAAGGCGTGATCCTCGTAGAGCACGCCCATCAGCGCGCCAATGACCATCGCAGGAAGCGGAAAGGAGAGGTGGCGCCGCAGATCGGCGGGCTGGGGCTGGGCCGCCAGCGTCTCGAACAACTGCGCGGCGATCGCCTCCACTTGCTGCGCGAGCTGCTTCACCCTGCCGTTGCTGAAGGCTGGCGCCACGATTGTGCGTAGCCGCGTATGCTCGCCCCCCTCGTGCGAGACCAGCCATCCTGGCGAACCGAGAATCACCGAATCCGGGGTGAATGCCGCCGGCGGCATTCCCGCGGGCCGGAACGCCGCGTCGGTCAACACCGCCTTGGCCTCGTCATAGCCTGTGACCCACCAGCCTTCGTGCCCGGACGGGAAGCGCACGTGGTGGATCGGACCGTTGGCCCGCAGCGCCAACATCTCGGTCGAGGGCTCAATGTGATCGAGGCGCCACATCGGCAGCGTCGGCAAAGGTTGTTCGGGCATGATGGCACTTCACTCGGTAGCGATGGAAGGGCGGAAGGTGACCGGCGGACGCTGCGGCAGCGAAGACCTAAGACGGCATGTAGACGACGTCGTCCGGAGGCAGACCGATTATCAAGATCGGCTAACGCGTAACTGTCTAGGCACATCGCGCGGCGAGATGCAGAACATTATCCTGTACCTTCGAGGTCAGGATAAAGTCCGTGTGGTGGGCCTTTGAGCCGCCGCCAGCCCAAGATTTCCTGCGCAAGGGTCGACAAGAGCGGCGAGCTGTTGGGTAAGGGCGGTTTCGCCGGGGACCCCATGCCCATAGACGCTATCCGACGCGGATTTGACATTTTGCTTTTCTTTCTTCGTTCCATTCGTGCCATCCACGAAATGAAAGTCGGTCGGCGGCTCCCGGCCCGCAACGAAGGTGCTTCAAATCTCGTGCCAATTTGGCCGCAGCAGAAAAAAATCGTGGCAGCTTCTCAGCGGCTTAGCCTGAGGCCAGAGAAGAACTAGGCGAAATAAGCCGGTGTCGCGGGCCAACAAAGGCGACGGAACAGTGTCGGACAGAACGCCTCGGGCGACCTTTAGGTCGGGCCTGCGACATTCTGGTCCAGTTTCGAACATAAGAGGGCGGCAAACAGACACGATTGGGGAATTCGATCCTCACGGCGCCAAGGCGCTTGCCCAAGAGCGCGCGCTCATGTTGCTGCGAGAGGCGCGTGTTCGCGATAGCCGTGCTGCGCACCCATGAACGCTAGCGGCACACGCTACGACTGGAGTGCCCGCCAGCCTCAGGTAGTGCATCGGCTCGGCTTCCGGTTCTTCTTTGCCCAGCCGGGGCTGAAGCGCCGAATATCCGCACCATACAGCATCGTTGTTGCCTATGTGACGAGGCGGCATAGCGCGCTCCCGGTCTTCTAAGACACGGCCTCCGAGAAGAAGGGGGCGGTCCAACAGCACCTCTATTTGAAATGGCACGCCGCTTGCTGCTCCTGGTTAGAGCACCATCAAATTACGATGAAAGCGACTTGCACCATGCCCGACGCGCGAAGCTCTAGACAGTGGCCTGAGGAGACGGTGCCCGTTCCCGCTGACCATCGGGACATCGTCTCCTCCGGAAGGCCGTTCTCGGTGGCCGCTTTGCGCATGGCTGGTCCGATGCCGGCACGCCAACACGGGCCGCTCGCGCAAATGCCGTTTACCGGTTCTGTTCAGCATGGGAGTGCCCAAGGGCCCCGTCAAAGGGTCACCCAAGCCAAGGCCGGCGGGTCACTGCCACATATCGACAACACGCTGAACCAGTCCAGTGACCCGAGTCTGCGTGAAGTGACATTTCAGGTCGCCACATGCTTGCGATATTGGCTACTTCCGGCCGCTATCCCTTTTCCCCGGGCACGATCGCGGGTGACCGATCCCGCTTCCGGCGCCATAGCCGTGGAAAGCAAGCGGCTCGACGGTCTCCAGCTCGCTCAGATCGATTGCGTTCGCGTGGCCAAGACCAGCCGCCAAGACGTTCCCATACGTCGGGAGGGAAAAGGAGGTTGCGAGCCGCGAGGCCCTCATTCCGTGCCGGGCATACGAGCCTTTGCCCGGTATTGCGCCAGCCTCTGCCAGAATTCAGCGCAGTCTTCTTTAGGAGCAACTTAATGACAGTTCAAAAGAAAGTTCCCTTCGTCACCTTTCTCACGCGTGTTCACGATAAGTCAGTCCAAGGGCCAAATCCATATCGCTGGCAAGAAAAGACATCTGACGACTACTTTGCCGACAAGCGGGTCATCCTGTTCTCGCTGCCTGGCGCCTTCACGCCGACCTGCTCGACCTACCAATTGCCCAAGTTCGAAGAGCTCTATGATGAGTTTGAGAAGGAGGGAATCGACGCGATTTACTGCCTCTCAGTCAACGACGCCTTCGTCATGAATGCGTGGGGGAAGTCCTTGGGCCTGAAGCAGGTAGAGCTCATCCCCGATGGCTCAGGCGAGTTCACACGCAAGATGGGCATGCTGGTTGCCAAGGACAATCTCGGATTCGGGATGCGCTCATGGCGCTACGCCGCCCTGATCAACAATGGCGTGGTGGAGCACTGGTTCGAGGAGGAAGGTTTCTCCGACAACTGCGAGGCCGACCCGTATGGCGTCTCATCCCCGCAAAACGTTCTCGAAACGCTGAAAGCCGCCGCATGACCTAGAAAACGTCTCACTGAGCCATTGCAGGCCCCAAGAGGCTCCTCGACAGGATTATCGCACTCACCATGCAATCTTCAGCAAGCCTGTTTCAGCGCCAGAAGCAATCCATCGTCGCATCGCCTCAACTCATTGAGTCGATTCGCTTGCTGCAACTGGCGCATACCGAACTGCATCAGTTCGTGGAGCGGGAAATCGAGAAGAACCCGCTCTTGGAATCTGCGTCAAACGATGGCGGGCCTTTTGACGATGCTTCGATTTCGGGAGCGGATCAGCCTCTCGGCCCTGGTGCTAACGCCGTTGAAGGACTGACCGGGGCAGGGTCGCCTGAACGGCTCGGGCAATGGAAATCACTTCGCAACACGACCAACAACCCGCCGGGCAATGGCCCTTCCCTCGACGAGTTTGCCACCCTCGCCGAAACATTGCACGACCATGTCGCTCGTCAGATCGCCCTCACTGCGTTCACACCACAGGAGCGGCTGATCGCTGGCCAGCTTGCCGCCGATCTGGAAGACACTGGCTATCTTCGGGCAAACCTTTTGGAGCTGGCCGAGAGCCTGAATGTCTGTGAGGCTGTTGTGGAACGGGTTCTCGGAACGCTGCAGCAATTTGATCCACCGGGAGTTTTTGCGCGAAATCTCAGAGAATGCCTCGAGATCCAGTTGCGCCAGCGAAACCGGCTCGACCCGGCAATGGCAGCTTTGGTTGCCAACCTTGAAATGCTTGCGCGACGCGATTTTGAGGCACTAAAGCAGCATTGCGGCGTCGATGAAGAAGACCTTCTCGACATGATGCATGAGATTCGGGCGCTCGATCCCAAGCCTGGGAACAGATTCCAATCCGGTGCGTCTGAATCAATTATACCCGACGTCTGGGTCACGCCATCGCCGCAAGGCGGGTGGCAGATAGAACTTGATCCCGCCACGTTGCCGAAGCTGCTGATCAACCAAACCTACTATGCCGAAGTCACGCGTCAAACTGCCCAAAATTCGAAAGATAAAGCATTTCTCGACGAATGCTTGCAAAACGCGAACTGGCTAATCCGCAGCCTCGATCAGCGCGCCAAGACGATTGTTAAGGTTGCGGCTGAAATCGTGCGTCAGCAGGATGCCTTTTTGGAACATGGCGTCGCCCACCTGCGGCCTCTCAATCTCAGAACCGTCGCTGACGCGATCGGCGTGCACGAGTCGACGGTAAGCCGGGTGACCTCGAACAAGTACATGCTTACCCCGCGCGGCGTCTTTGAACTGAAGTATTTTTTCACCGTCGCGATCGCGTCCTGCCAAGGCGGCGATGCGCACTCCGCCGAAGCTGTCCGGCATCGGATCAAAGCGATCATTGCCGCAGAATCTCCCGGCGACGTGCTTTCCGACGAGGACATCGCTGTCCGGCTGAAGGAAACCGGCATTGATGTGGCGCGCCGCACCGTCACAAAGTATCGCGAAGCAATGAACATCCCCTCCTCCGTACAACGCCGCCGGGAAATGCGCTTGTGTTTTTAGATTTGGGTCAAGGCAGCCAACATCACGTTGCATTGCATATGGAGACTTCGTTCATGACCCGATCCGCAGCAGGCATCATGAACGCTGTTCTGCACGACCCAGAAAAGCAAGTCCCACCGTCTGGTCCGGCATGGGGTGCCGTCATTTCGCTTTCCTTGGGCACCTTCGGGCTGGTCACGGCAGAGTTTCTGCCTGTCAGCCTGCTCACGCCCCTCGCGCATGATCTCGGTATCAGCGAGGGAGCGGCTGGACAGGCGATGACGGCGACAGCTATCGTCGGGGCGATCTCGGCGCCGACGGTGGCCATCATCACAAAGCGCCTGGACCGCAGGACCGTCATGTGGACCATGACGCTGCTGCTGATCCTGTCGGACGTTCTGGCGGCCGGCGCGTGGTCGCTGGCGGTTCTCCTGACTGCACGCGTCGTGCTCGGCATAGCGCTCGGAGGCTTCTGGTCGATGTCCGCAGCACTGGCGATGCGGCTCGTTCCAAGCCACCTCCTGCCTCGCGCTATGTCGATCATCCTCACCGGCGTTTCCGTAGCTACCGTCTGCGCAGCTCCAATCGGCGCTTATGTCGGCGATATCTGGGGATGGCGAAGCGCCTTCATGCTCGCCGCAGCCGGCGGAGTCGCTACACTGCTCGTGCAGCTCATAACCATTCCGAGACTGCCTCCGATTGGAGTGACTAGCGTCCGCAGCCTGCTGGATGTGGCAAAGATTCCGATGGTCAAAATTGCGCTTTTTGTCATCCTGCTGGTCGCTTCCGGCCACTTCGCCGGAATCACCTATATCCGCGCCTTCCTCGAAAAGATTCCCGCGCTTGACGTCGAGACGATCTCGCTTGTGTTGCTTGCTTTTGGCATCGGCGGATTCTTCGGCAATTTGGCCGGCGGGCTTCTGGCCGAGTACAGTCTCAAGGCAGTCGCGGCCCTTGCACCGCTGCTCATAGGGATAGCGGCTGTTTCGCTACTGACGGCGGGAGCATCGGCCTTCGCCTCGGGGATTGCGGTTGGCGCGTGGGGCTTTGCCTTCGGCGCGGTGCCGGTGGGATTACAGACGTGGATGGTGCGGCGGGCCGTTCCCGAGCAGGCCGAAAGCACCGGTGTGCTGATGGTCGTAGCATTCCAAGTGGCAATCGCAGCCGGCGCGATTTTCGGCGGGCTATTGGTGGAGAATGCGGGGATCGCCAGCGCCATTGCCTACAGTGCTGTTGCCACGTTCGTCGCTTCCCTCATAGTTTTCCTGCTCGGCCCGAAGCGCGGAACCTAGACCGCCTGACAGGAGAGATCTCAGCAGCGCAGCGGGACGAGAGGTCCAATCGCATGCACGGCGCGGCGCGATCCTCCGCTTGCATGGACCCGCGGAAGCGCTTCGCCGGCTTCACCTCCGAGCATGGCGACGGACACCGGCATCTGCCGCACCGTTAAAGGCAACGTACAGCGACCTTAGAGGCTCGCGCGGAAGAAAACGACTTCGTCACAGCTCTGCGCGCCGGCGAGTAAGGACTGATTGCACGATTGCGAAGCATGAGGGGCCATTACTACCGACTTGAGCATTGTTTGGAGGACTGCGATATCCCCCATGAGAGATTGGGTCGGCACCGAAAGCAGCAATGCGGATCCATCGACCCTGAGCTTTAGCCTCCGGACGTTCGGCGCTTGCTTGCCAATCAACCAGCGCCGTCGGGCCAGCGGATCTCGTTTCCGCCGGTTCCAATGGGCCAGGCCAGGCCAAAGCCGTTGAGGATCCAGCGAACTTCAAGCGATCGCGCTCGGTGGGCGCCTGGCTGGGGTTGACGACGCGGCGCTCTCAGTCGGGCGAATTAGACTATGACGGCCATATCTCCCGACGCGGAGACACCCATGTGCGTTCGCTTCTCTATGAAGCTGCGGTAGAACTCGCAGCCGGGCCGACAGCGACTTGCGCAATTGGGGTATAAGACTACGCGAGCAGATCGGCTTCAAACGCTCCGCTGTCGCTGTCGCCCGCAAGCTCGCCGTCATCATGCATGCGATGCTCCGCTCCGGTGAGCTCTTCAACAGGGCGATGGCCGTCGCCTAACTCTCGAGCTATGCAGCGCCCATGGGGTTAAGAGGAGTCCCTGCCGCGACCGAGGCTGGTCCATTCCGTTAAGACCGTTGCACCACGAGTTTGCTCGGAGCGTGCGGGACATACATTGGAAGGACCATCCCGCGAAGCCCCATGATGCGGCGACCCATGTCGACCGCGTAGACGACCGTGCTCCCGGCAAACAACCTCCCGCACCAAAAAGGCGCTTGCAAATCTCCCTATTAGACGACGGTCTTACGATATAGCGCCGTCATAACCGCGTTGGCGCATCGCAGGCTTAGGGCGAAGGACGGTGAGATCGGGATGGGCGGCGACGCTTTCACCAGATAGTCGACAAACGGCGTCGCAACGGCCCGCCTGCTCAGTCGTTAGCGTCGATCGCAAGACCGGGCAATTGACACCTACTGTCGTGTTTTGTCGAATCCGCGACACATTGTTTTAGCTTGGCAATCTGCTGCACTCCGGCAAGTCACTGAACAAACCTCAGAAAACTAGTTGTCAGGCTCCCTCGGGCCAAATTGGCATGAGTTTTGAGAAGTCCTCTTCGTGAAAGGCGACGCGGGGCCGCACTGCTGTTTGCCCGGAGGATCCGGATGGTCAGTGCCAGAGCTTCTGGTTGCCACGCAACGTCCAGAGTTTCGGAGACTTCGCGATGAGTTCTTATATATTGGCGGCATGAATCTTCGTCGGTTTTCGTGAATGTCACTCGCGCTCCGCCTACCCAATCCATAAGGAGGCAACAATGACTGACCGAAGTGCGCCGGATGGCGGGGACGAATTCGCGATTTTCCACCATCTTGAGTCCGAAGTGCGCAGCTACGCGCGCAGCTTTCCCGTCGTTTTCGCGACGGCACGAGGGGCCCAGCTGTTTGCGCGCGATGGGACAGCCTATCTCGACTTTCTCATGGGTTGCTCAAGTCTAAACTATGGGCACAATCCCCCCGAGCTGAAGTCCGCGCTTGCTGACTACATTGCGAGTGACGGCATCACCCATGGCCTCGATCTGTATAATGAAGCCAAGAAGTCTTTTCTGCGGGAATTCGACGACACGATCCTTAAACCGAGACAACTGGACTACGTCGTACAGTTTCCCGGTCCCACCGGCGCCAACGCCGTCGAGGCTGCCCTCAAGTTGGCACGTAAGATCACTGGACGCTCCAACGTCATTGCCTTCACCAACGGTTTTCATGGCGTGAGTCTTGGCGCACTCTCTTGCACCGGCAACCGATACCATCGCGCAGCCGCCGGCCAATTGCTCGGCGGCGTGACGCGGCTACCCTATGACGGCTATCTTGGGTCCAGTGTAGACACCGCCGATTACCTTGATCGCCTGCTCTCGGATCCATCGAGCGGCGTAGATGCGCCGGCGGCGGTGATTGTCGAGACAGTTCAGGGCGAAGGCGGCCTGAATGTCGCCGGCACGGAGTGGCTGCGCAAGGTGGCGGCCATTGCGCGCAAACAGGGAGCTCTGCTGATCGTAGATGACATTCAGGCGGGTGTTGGCCGGACCGATGCGTTCTTCAGCTTCGAGGCGGCCGGTCTCCGACCGGACATGGTCACGATGGCGAAATCGATATCGGGCTATGGCCTACCTATGGCCCTCGTCCTAATTGATCGACAACTCGACAGGTGGGAGCCCGGAGAGCACAACGGGACGTTCCGCGGGAATTGCCATGCTTTCGTGACCGCGCGCGCCGCCCTAGAGCACTTCTGGCGAACGGAGAGCTTTGCAGCGTCCGTCAGGGAGAAAGGCAATCTGCTGAAAAGCCGCCTTGATCAGGTCGCGCGGAAGTACGATCCGGAGCGAGTGTCAACCAGGGGTCGTGGCATGATGCGGGGCATCGATCTGAAGTCCGGCGAGATTGCCGGTCAGGTCATCAGCACCTCCTTTCAGAATGGCCTCATCCTCGAGACCGCTGGTCCCAAAGACGAGGTCGTGAAGTGTTTTCCCCCTCTCGTCATTGGGGAGGATCAGCTTAGCCAAGGCCTCGACATCCTCGAGAACGCTATCGATAGCGTGATCGGCAGCACCGTGAACACGGAACCTTGAAAGGTAATGATGACCATCAGGGACCTCGACGAAGAGAAACTGACAGCCCGACGTGTCAAAGGCATCCATTGCAAGAGGTCCAGTAGAATTCTGTAGAACGCGTGAGCACGGCACCTCACGACGACAGTACAGGGAAGGAACAGCGCGATGACCGGAGCAATCGGTGACCGGCGAAACCCCGTATACGTAAGGAATGTTCCTCAAAAGGGACGCGGCGTATTTGCCAATATCCCATTCAAAGTCGGCGATGTAATTGAACGAGCTCCGACATGGGGATTTAACAGCTCAGATGAAAAGCTATTAGAGCGCACAGGGCTGTTCGAGTACTACTTTGTTCGACCAGTGCCTAAGTCTATAAACGATAGATGCTCTGGGTATGTCGTATTCGGTTTAATTTCGGTAGTAAATCATTCATCCAGCCCGAATTCACAAATAGTATGGATCGACGAAGACACGGGCGCGTGGGCAAGCATCGTAGCACTAAAGGAGATACGAGTTGGCGAAGAGATAACACACAGATATGCTAATATAAGCGATTATCCAGATACCATTACTTTCGTAGAATGAACTATAGGTTCTATGTTACTTAACTCCGCTGAGCGGAGGGTTATCGGACATGAACGATAAACTTGCGATACTGGAACTGTCAAAATGCATCTGGGCACTAGACGACTTGGCGCGCAAGTCCGGCCTTCGAATTGCGACCGGCGACAATTTTGACGAGTATGTTCGAATCACCAACGGACTGCCCCGGAAAGCCGCCCATCGCTCCACACTTCCGTCCGGACTGTTCCGCTCTCTCACCTGGAAAGGCATTTTGGATCATCGGTGGGGATCGGGAAGGAAGTATAGCGCATGTCAAGCAATGCGTTTAGACGAAGCTGCTGTAGCGCAGGTTCACCAGCGCGGTCTGACTCGGCAGCGGCAGGACGTTGAGTGTCGCCTCCGCCAAAAAGCCGAGCGTCCCCTCCGATCCGCACAGGATAGCATTGAGGTCGAAGCGGCCGTCCGGGCGCCGGATATGAGCGAGGTCGTAGCCTGTGAGTCAGCGATTGAGCTTCGGGAAGCGCTCGGTGATGAGCTCCGCATTCCCGCGCACCAGATCATCGACGGCGCGATGAATGGCTCCTGCGTGGTCGGGGCGGCTATTAACGGCCGCAAGCGCCTCGTCGTCCAAGGGGCGCCGAGTCCCAAACCGTCCCGTCGGACAAGACGGTCGTCAGTTCCAGGACGTGATCGCGCGGTCTTGCCGTAGAGGCAGGATCCCTGCCCGCAGGCGTCCGTTGAGATCATGCCGCCGATGGTGGCCCGGCTTGATGTCGACAGCTCGGATGCGAAGAACAGCCCGTACGGCTTCAAGGCCGCGTTGAGCTGGTCCTTCACGACACCCGCCTCCATCTGAGGCGTACGGCGCACCGGGTCTATCGCGAGGATCCGGTTCAAGTGGCGCGACAATCGACGAAAAGCCCGTCCGTCAGCGATTGGCCATTGGTGCAAGCTCAAGGCCAAAGCGATTCAGGTGAAGACCGGTACGCTTGTCGATGCGACAGTCATCGCCTCGGCCAGTGAGGATGACGAAGAGGGCCATTGGGTCAAGCATAAGGGCCGACCAGCGGTTCATGGCTTCAAGGCCCA